>JBDKSR010000686.1:0-7186 GCA_039680545.1 Bryobacteraceae bacterium
ACGAGTCGGAGAACATACGTACGTTTTCATCGAGGAAATGGGAAGGTTCCGTACAGCTCGCACACCGGTGGACAAGGTCGAAGACCATGTTCTACCGTTTTACCTATCGCCGCGTTTCGATCGACCAAAACACACTCAAGATCAGGGCGGATCTGATTCCCCTGCTTTCCCAGCCGGTTCGTGTAGGCATTCCATCCGTTACTTATGTGGATGACCGCCGCGACAACCCGACGGATCCCCGTAAAGGCACGTATAATTCCGTTGACCTTGGCGTTGCGTCGAAGATCTTCGGCTCGCAAGCGGACTACTCGCGGCTCCTGGCTCGCAATTCGACGTATCACCCTGTCGGCAAGAAGCTCATTCTCGCCCGGACACTCTTATTCGGCTACCAACAAAATCTGACGACCAACCCCGATCTCCCTGTCGACGAACAGATTCCGCTTTCCGAACGGTTCTGGGCGGGCGGCGCATCGACGCATCGCGGATTTGCCGAAAATCAAGCCGGGCCACGCGACCTGGTTACGGGATTCCCGCTCGGGGGCGCGGCGCTGCTTGTGTTTGGCACCGAGGTTCGCTTCCCCTTGGTCGGAGACAATGTCGGCGGCGTCCTGTTTCACGACGCGGGAAACGTGTACTCCCGCATCGAAAATATGTCGTTCCGCGTGAACCAGCATGGTGACACGGACTTTGACTACATGGTGCACGCCGCGGGGCTCGGCATCCGTGTCCGTACACCTATCGGGCCGTTCCGGGTCGATTTCGCATACTCTCCCAACACGCCCCGTTTCGTCGGCTGCAAGGGCACGCGGGAGGAACTTCTTTACGGAGCCTGCGAAGCGGTCCCGCAGCGGCTCAGCCATTTTCAGTTCCATTTTTCACTGGGGCAGACATTCTGATGCGCGCGGCCTATTGCTATCTCGTCCTTCTCGCGCCCAGCTTACTGTGCGCCGAGATCATAGACCGGATCGCGGTGACGGTGGGCAATCAGGTAATCACCGAGAGCAGGGTTCGCGAAGAGATCCGGTTGACTGCCTTTTTGGACGAAGTCGAACCAGCGTACAGCGTGGCGGAGAGGCGTGCGGCGGCGGGCAGACTCGTCGAACAGGCGCTGATACGGAGCGAGATCCGCGCCGGGCAATTCGCCCCACCGGCAGCTACGGAAGCTGATGGCATGGTGGCGGAGTTTACGCAGGAGCATTTCAAGTCGAGGGAAGCATACCAACGGGCACTGAAGAAGTATGACCTGACGGAAAGAGACGTCCAAAGGCACTTTCTGAGGCAACTGGCTACGCTGCGCTTCATCGACCTTCGCTTCCGCCCCGCGGTAGAGGTTACAGACGCCGAGATGTGGGATTATTACCGCTACAAACTGGTCCCTCGCTGGCAGGAGGCCGGGGAACGGGCGCATCCTTTTGATGAGGTCCGAGGCGAGGTCGGCGAAATCCTGAAGCAGGAGCGCGTGGACCGAGCCCTCGACGCCTGGATATTGGAGATGCGAACGCGGGTGCGCATCGAATACAAGGAAGAGGCGTTCCGGTGAGCCGTCTTCGCAAATTGGTGTTGCCTGTCGCGATCGGTGCTATTGCCGCGATTGCGATCGTGTTCGTGGCCGGGTTCTTTGTGGTCCGGTCGGACTGGTTTCAGAACAGGGTCAGGCAGCGCATCATCAGCGAAGTCGAGAAGGCTACGGGCGGGAAGGTGGAAATCGGCCGTTTCTCGTTTGACTCGTCCGCGCTTCGGGCCACCGTCCATTCATTCGTCTTGCATGGGACCGAGCCCGCTGGCGAACCGCCCTTATTCCACGCCCGCTCAATTACCGTTGGGCTCAAGATCATATCCGCGTTACGCCGGGACGTGGACGTCGATCTTCTGGCTGCCGACGCACCGGAGCTGCGGCTGCGGATCTACCCGGACGGTTCCACAAATTTTCCAACGCCAGGCGTCGTTCGCGACTATCGAAACCCGGTTGAACAATTCGTGGCGCTGGCGGCGAGCAAAATCCGGATCGATGAAGGAACCATAGACGTCAACAGCCGCAGAATTCCCATTAAGGTGTACGGCGAGCATCTCAGGGTGCGGCTCTCCTATGAGGCGGTACTCGCACGCTACATTGGTGCACTCTCCGTCCGGCAGCTCACCTTAGGTCCCGGCAACCTGGAGCCTGCAAGCTTCGATCTGGATACCACTCTGGATATACGCGGCAACCGAATTGGCGTCACTTCAGCGCAGCTCGCCCGAGGAACATCGAGACTGAATCTTCGAGGCACCCTGGAGAATTTTTCGGCGCTCCGCACCACGTTCGAGTTTGACGGCGACATTGACTTGGCCGATCTACCGGATCTTGGTTCGCTCCCTGTGGTGCGGCAGGGGCGTGTGAAAGGTGTGGGGCGCGGCTTTGTCGCGGGAGCGTCCGCGTATGAGGTTTCGGCGCACCTGACCGGTGCGGGGCTATCGATCCTGCAACGGGGATTCAGAGCCGGCGGCGCGGGACTGGAGTGCGATTTCGATGCTGTCCCGGGTGAGATACGAGCCGACCGGCTGAAGGTCGCTGCGTTGGGCGGGCGGTTCTCCGGCAGCGCACTCCTCGAAGGCGGAACTCGTTTCCGTATCGGCGGCGACGTAAGCGGCGTTTCGATGGAGGCACTCGGCAAGGCACGCGGCATGAAGACGGGCGGCTGGAGCGGATCGCTCTCGGGGCCGGTGAAGATCGAGGGCGCCATGGAATCATCCAAGGTAAGGGATGTGCGCGCAGAGGCTCGTTTTGCGGTCAAGGCGCTCACAGGAAGCTTGCCGGTCGAGGGCATGCTCTACCTTGCCTACGATCAGCGTGCCGGAACGCTCGCATTCGAGCAATCGAGATTGTCAACGCCATCGACGCGGGTCGAATTCTCGGGTACGCTCGGCCGCCGTCTCGATGTCGGCATCGAATCCAGAGACCTGCGCGACACTCTCCCCGCACTGGCCATGCTCGGTTCGGCCAGGACACAGAACCTTCCAGTGGAACTCAAAAATGGCCTGGCGGCGTTTCATGGCTCTGTTACCGGCAAACTTACAAACCCTCGTGTAAGCGGGCATCTATCGCTTTCGAGCTTCCAGTGGGCCGGCCGGCATTTTGACCGCCTGGACGCCGATTTGGCCTTGACGCCTCGTGAATTTCGCGCCGATTCATTGCAGGTCACCCAGGAAGGCGCCATGGCGAAGGGCAGTGTACTTTTCGGCCTGAAGGATTGGACTCTCGATCCGGAGGGCGCCCTGAGCGGCACGCTTCGAATTGCCGGCATGCCGGCCGAAAGACTTCTGAACGGGACCGGCAAGCAATTGCCGGTTCAGGCATCGATCTCGGGCGACGTGCGGCTCGGTGGCCGTGCCGGTGCCCCCTTGGCTAGTGGGACGATCCTGGCCGCCCCGTTGTCCATCGCCGGGCAAAGCTTCGACCGAGGTCGCGCGGAGTTCACGTACGGCGGCGGAGTTGTTCGTGTCATTTCCGCCACAGTCGAGTCCCAGGGCGTCGCACTCCGCGGAAAGGGTGCCTTCACCCCTGCCAAGGATGACTGGCGGAGCGGAACGGTGGGTTTCGAAGTCGAGGGACGGGAGATCGCTATCTCCGCCGTAAGGACTCTTCTCCGGGCACCAGCCGATCTTGAAGGGAAGCTTGCCCTCAATCTTCAGGGCGAGGTGAGTGTAGCCGGCATGAAGCCTGCCCTGACGGCCCTGCGCGGCGATTTGACCGCATCCGGCGTGAGTCTTGCGCGGAGCGAGGCGGGCAGTCTGAAGTTAACGGCATCGATGACGGCCTTCCGCGATCTTCAGGTCACGATCAACGGCGAGTTGGCAGGAGCACCAGTGTCCGGGCGCGGCTCCTGGCGGCTCGCCAACGGATACGCGGGCCAGGCCGAACTGCAATTCAGCCGCCTGACGCTCTCCGCGCTTGCTCCATTCTGGCGGCCGGAGGCCAACGGAAAGAGACTCCCCGTGGAAGCGGCCGCGCAGGGCGTCGTCAAATTCTCCGGGCCTCTTACGGATCCTCTGAACTGGACGGGCAGAGCGGAGTTGGCATCGGTCGAAATCACTCCGTGGGCGCGGGGCGTCAAAGATGTTTTCACGCTGCGAAACAGCTCACAGATAGTTCTCGCTTTCGACCACGGCATGGTCCGCATTGAAAATGCTCGACTGACGGCTAAGGACACAAATCTGGAAGCAACCGGAGCCTTCGATCTCCGCTCGAAGAGCAGTCCGCTTCAGTTCCGCGTGCGCGGCGGCGTGAATATGGCTGCTCTGCATGGCGTGTCCAGTGATATCACGGCATCCGGAGTCTCAACCCTCGATGCCACGGTTCGCGGGACAATCGAGAAGCCGGAAGTTTACGGAAAGCTGGATCTGATGGATGTGTCGTTCCGCTTGAGAGGGATCACGAACGGAATCGACAAGGCCAGAGGCACCATTCTCCTGTTCCGGGATCGCGCCACCATCGAGAAGGTTACCGCCGAAACTGGCGGCGGCAGGCTGACGCTCGACGGCTTCGTCGGCTTCGCGGGCGATCTCGCGTTCCGTCTGCAGGCAACTGCGGAAGAAGTGCGCGTCCGATATCCGGAAGGGTTCAGCACATACCTGGGCGCCACCCTCCAGCTCGCCGGTTCGGCACGGCGAAGTCTTCTTTCGGGAAAAGTGACTATTTTGCGATCGGGCCTCTCGGCGCGAACCGACATCGGTGCCCTGCTTTCCAGCAGATCAAAGCCGATGGTCACGCCCGCGACGCAGAACGAGATCCTGCGCGGCATGCAGTTCGATGTGCGCATTCAGACCTCACCTGACTCCCGCTTCGAGACAACGTTGACCCGTGACATCGAAGCCATGGCTGATCTGAGACTGCGGGGAACGCCGTACAAGCCTGTATTGCTCGGACAGTTCACAGTCACACAGGGCGAAATCGACTTCCTTGGAACGCGCTATACGATCAACCGCGGGAACATCGCCTTCGTGAACCCTGTGCGCTTCGAGCCGATGGTCAATCTGGACGTCGAAACCCGGATTCGCGGAATCGACGTGACAATCGCGCTTTCAGGGCCCCTGAACAAACTCAGCGTTTCGTACCGTTCGGACCCACCTCTACAGCCAAGCGAAATCATCGCGCTGCTCGCGGTCGGACGAGCCCCCGCGGACAGCCCCACTCTGGCGGCGCGCCAGTCCGAGCAGGACCAAAGCTGGCAACTGGCAACCGGGAGCGGCATCGTGGGCCAGGCTCTCGCCGCGCCGGTGGCAGGCCGGCTCCAACGCCTTTTCGGTGTGAGCCGCCTCAAGATCGACCCGAAGCTGACGGGTGTCGAAGCAAACCCGGAAGCCAGGCTGACGATCGAACAGCAGGTGTCGTCGAACATCACGTTCACGTACATCACAAACCTCACCCAGACGCAGGAGCAGATTATGCGTCTGGAGTGGAACATAAACCGGCGCTGGTCTGTGGTCGCCCTCCGCGACGAGAACGGGCTATTCGGCGTCGATTTTCTTTATCGAAAACAGTTCAGGTGAA
Source organism: Bryobacteraceae bacterium (assembly GCA_039680545.1). Taxonomy (GTDB): domain Bacteria; phylum Acidobacteriota; class Terriglobia; order Bryobacterales; family Bryobacteraceae; genus JAEHDI01. The sequence goes on from JBDKSR010000686.1 coordinate 5,528, forward strand.
TCCGGTTTCAGACGAGTCATATTGGGCCAGCCGCCGTCAGCAAATGGTGGAGCGGCAATTGAAAGCCCGTGGTATCCGCGACCCCGGCGTGCTCCGGGCCATGGGCGACATTCCCAGGGAACGATTTGTCCCCGAAGCGAACCAGTTCCTCGCCTACGCCGATGAACCGGTGATGATCGGCTACGGGCAGACCATCTCGCAACCGTACATGACCGCGCTGATGGTGGAGTGCCTGGAGCTTACAGGCAAGGAAACTGTCCTCGAAGTTGGCGCCGGTTCGGGTTACCACGCCGCCGTGATCGGTGCGCTGGCGGCTCAGGTCTACACGATCGAAATTATTCCGGAACTCGCCGAGATGGCGCGCGCCAACCTGAAGTCTGCCGGCCTCGCGGCAAACATTGTTGTGGTCTGCGGCGACGGGACCGGGGGGCTCCCGGACCACGCTCCGTACGACGCGATCTCCGCGGCCGCCGCGGCGCCTGAGGTTCCGCCGGCGCTGCTTGAACAACTGCGCGACCCGGGGAGGCTCGTAATCCCCGTCGGAACGATTTGGGACCAGGAATTGCTGGTAATAAAGAAATCCGGCGGCAAGGTCACTTCGCGTGTCGCGACGTTTTGCCGGTTCGTTCCTTTGCGGGGCAGCGGCGGATGGGAGTGACCAGGAGTTCCGCATACGCCTTACAGTGCGACACTGAAAGAGGATGAGACTTCGCACGGCACAAGGAAAGCTCAAGGTCGAGCACAGCATCATTGATGGGGTGCGTGAGGTCCTGGAGCGTCTGCTGGCCGCAAATCCCGAGGTTCGAGCGGTGATCCCCGGCGTGATCCGCCCTGTGCGGGACGCCCGAGGCAAGGTGAAGGTGAGAGTCACTGTTCCGACGTCGAACGGATGGAAGGCGATCGCTCTGAGCGCGGGTGCCCGCCAGGAACTTTTTGTGAGCACCTCGCTGACGCGTGACGAACTCGAACGTGCGTTCGAACACGCCCTGGAATAGTCTCTCGAGCCTAGATCCGGTTACGTGCCCATCCCATGTAGGAGACAGTCAGGTCATCTGACTCGCGCATAGGGAAAGCCGTCGCGATTCCCGCGCCCCGGACGTGGCCCAGTCGTTCGTAGATTTCGTTGTTCACCTGCATGGGGATGTTCGCCTCGCCAGCCTGCCGGCACACAACATCCAGCGCAGATGCCTCCGGATGTGCACCACGACCGCCGGAAGCAGAACCAGCCCTGAAAGATTATGAATGTCGATCCAGCGGTGCCGGATTGGCGCCTGATGTGTCAACGTGATGGGACCGGCCACCGCCGGCGAACCGGGCACCACGAACCAAGCCGCCAGCGCTGCCAGCGAGACCACCGCGAATCCGGCATAGAGGACCAGCTCCGCTCGCGAGGCCCCGCCCGGCAGGCGTTTCATGGCTCGTCCCATCCTCACGACCATAGGGCGCCAGTGGCGCTCGACGTGAACCATCACGGCCCCGAGCAACAGAACGGCGGCAAGCCGATGGATGTTAATCCACGCCAGCCGGCTCAACCCCCAGTCGTAGAGCCGGAAACTGCCCTCGGCAACATGGAAACGCGTGAACAGGATCAGTCCGGTCGCGAAAACCACAACCCCGGCTGTTAGAGCCAGAACATCCGTCCAATAGTTGAACCTCGCG
>JBDKSR010000687.1:0-2711 GCA_039680545.1 Bryobacteraceae bacterium
AGCATCGCCCGCAATACACCCCGGCAAGTCCGGCCAAGTGAAGGTATTCTTGCTCTATGCGCTGGTTTGCCGTACTGCTGGCGGCACAGGTGCTCGCCTGTGCCGAGTCTCTCCCCGAGCAGATCGAAGGGCTGCTGAACGCGACTCCGGAGGCGCGTGGAGCTTTTTGGGGAATCCAGATCGTCCGCGCCGGCGATGGGAGTGTTCTCTACGCAAAGAACGAAGACCGTTTCTTCGTCCCCGCGTCGAATACGAAGCTATTCACAACTGCGCTCGCGATCGAACGGCTCGGCCCTGAATATCGCTTTCGAACGACAGTCGGCGCGACGGCCGTGCCCGCCGGTGGGGTGATTCCGGGCGACCTCGTACTCACCGGCGGCGGGGATCCGACCCTCTCGGCGCGCGAGTACCCTTACCGGAAGGGTCCGATCATGGGCAATCCCCTCGGTCCAATTGAAGAATTGGCAGGCCGCATCGAGGCCCTGGGAATAAGCCGCATCAACGGAAACGTCATCGGTGACGACACGGCGTTCGTTTGGCAGCCCTATCCGGAGGGCTGGGCGCAAGACGACGCGATCTGGGAGTACGGCGCTCCCGTGAGTGCGCTGGCGATCAACGACAGCAGCATCAAAGTGGAGCTGAAACCCGGCCGCTCGGTGAGCCTGCCCGCTCGCCTCACCGTATCACCGGTAGTCGAGTACTTCGTCATCGACAACCGCGTGGTGACGACGGCTCGCGGCAACGGAAAAGTCGAGATCGACCGGGCCCCCGGATCGAGGCAACTGCGTCTTTGGGGCAGCATTCCGCTCAATAGCCAGGGAAGGACGATTCTCCTCGCTGTCGATGATCCCGCCCTCTATGCAGCAACCGTATTCCGGGACGCGTTGGTGCGTCGGGGCATAACGGTCACCGGGGAGGTTGTGGCGCGGCACCGTTACCAGAGCGAGGTCCGCGATCTGAAGAACGGGAACGGTCAAATGGCGAATTCCCCCGCGGCCCACGAACTCATACGCCGCGATTCCCCGCCCCTCGCGGAGATTCTGCAGGTGATCGACAAAGTGAGCCAGAACTTGCACGCTGAAATCAGTCTGCGCGAGGTCGCACGGGTCAGGCGAAACATAGGTAGCCGGGAGGCCGGCCTGGAGGAGATGCGCGCGTTCCTTGCCGGAGCCGGCATCGGAGAGAACGAGTACGGCTTCGAGGACGGGTCGGGTCTTTCGCGCCTGAACCTTGTGACGCCGGCAGCCGTGGCAAAACTGCTTCGTTACATGCACGGCTCATCGAATGCCAGGGCATGGCGAGAGTTGTTGCCCGTTGGCGGCGAAGATGGGACGCTGCGCGACAGGTTTCAAGGAGAAGCCGCCGCGCAACGTGTTTTCGCGAAGACCGGAACCCTCAGTCATGTGAGCGCGCTCTCGGGATACGTGGAAAGCCGCACGAACGGAGTGCTGGCGTTCTCAATCCTCGTGAACAACTATCGGGCACCGGCACGTGATGTGCGCACCGTCATTGATAGAATATGTAGTTTGATCGCCCAGTGAGGGCAATATAGAGATGCCGATTTACGAATACCACTGTAATGGCTGTGGCGCGGACTTCGAAAAGCGCGTTGCGCGAGCCTCGGATTCAGATAGCGTGACTTGCCCGTCCTGCGGAGAGAGGGACATTACCCAAAAGCTCTCGACATTCGCCCCGCGCATGGGTTCATCGCGCTCCGATGCGCCGATGTGTCCTTCGGCGGGGTGCTGTCCCAACGCAGGCCTCTGCGGAAAGCACTGACACTGCCGGCTAATCCGTGTGGCTGACGCGAGCGTGGTGGTGCGGATCCGCTACCTCCGCTCCGAAGAGTTTTTTCCTGATCGAAATGGGAACCGTGGGGCTTTCGGCGTCCTGCTGCTCCCATCGCTTTGCAACCTGAAGCAGCAGGGACACTGCGTATGCCACCAGACAGAAACACGCCGTAATGAGCAGCAAGAGTATTGCCCTCTCGTTGCTCTGCATATCCACAATACGTTTCTCGAATAACCCCCAGAACGTCTCCATCTTCAACCCTCCGCTCAACAACTCGCCGAATGTGTTTCGCCGTCCGGGTGGCGTCACGGCCCCAGATTGGCAGACGCCCCGGTTTTGTCCAGTTGTACCGCTATCTACCCCTTAGTGGATCACTGCTCATTCGTCGCGGATAGGTTCAAAGTTCAGGTAGCCGTACCATGACCGGGGACCAACGCCGCACGCACCGGCGGCGGAAGATTCGGGCGAACAGAAATGAGAGGATGAGGAATTGACTCGGATGGATGCTCGATCATCAATTATACTGGTGGATGATGCCAGAGCTCGGTTTAACTTCCTTGCCGGTCCGGGGCGAATTCGTCCCCGGTCGCAGGTGGGATCCTCGGCTTCCTGGGAGTGGAACAAGAGGACCGGTTTGGAGCATCTAAAATGGCTATCACGTTCCAAAAAGTAGCAGTTAATACAATGCGTTCCATTATCGCTGATGCGATCCGCAAAGCGATTCTGGAAGGTGGGTTGCAGCCCGGCGAGCGCATTGTCGAACGCAAGTTAGCGGCGCAGTTCAACAGCAGCCTCAGCGTCATCCGGGAGGCACTGGTCGAACTGGAAACCGACGGTTTCATCGTCAAGAGGCGAAATACCGCCACCTATGTGACCCAGGTCACGACCGCCGACGCCGAAAAGATGTTCGAGATGCGCGC
>JBDKSR010000688.1:0-5831 GCA_039680545.1 Bryobacteraceae bacterium
CTGTTCTATGTCGGCACGGACAATTACCAGGCGGGTCTCATGGGGGCTCGTCAGGCAGTTGAGCACCTCAAGGGCAAGGGCAACGTGGTTGTGTTCACGATGCCGGGTCAGGCGAACCTGAGCGACCGGTTACGCGGCTACCGCGAAGTCTTTGCGGCTCACCCGCAAATCAAAATCACCGAAGTGGTTGACATCAAGGGCGACCCAACCGTCGCCTTCGATCGAACCATGGAAATCGCCGAGAAAGCGCCGGCGTCAGTGGACGGGTTCGTTTGCATGGAGGCCTTGGCTTGCGAGGAAGTTGCCGAAGTCCTCGACCGGAACCGTATCACCGGCAAGGTAATCGTTGCGATGGATGCCGATGATTCGACCCTGGATTGGATCCGGAAGGGCTCCATCGTTGCAACCGTTGGGCAGAAGCCGTTTACGATGGCCTACACGGCGGTGAGGATGCTCGATGACGTTCACCACAATGGGCCGGCTTCACTCGGCCAGAACTGGCAGGCTGATCCGGTGTCGCCGTTGCCGGTCTTCGTTGATACGGGCGTGTTCCTGGTGAACAAAGCCAACGTGGATGCGTTCGCTAAAGCGCGTCAGGCGGTGGCGGCGGGAAAGTAGCGAAGGGACATCCCATTTTCCGAATCAGGGGCGTGCCGTGCTCCCATTCTCCAGACGGAGCACGGACTCCCGGTTCGGTGTACTCCCGATCCTGCGCAGGAGCCGGCGTGCAGGGTTTTTACATGGCATAGTGTGTCGGAATTACTCGCTTCTCTCCCCAACGAAAGCTCATCGCGGAGCTTTCGGGCTTGATGAGAGCATAGCCAAAAACAATCCCAGTACCACTAAAGCCATCACTGCCGACGCGATCCACATACCACCATCACCCCGTATGCGGGACTACGGAGCAATTCCGGGGCCACTATTTTTGTGTGTGAAGCAAACCGCCGCGCGTCAACGGCCGGTGCCGGGGCGTGAGGAGAGCATGGAGAGGAACAAGCCGAACACCAGCAGCGCAGCGATGAGTGCCGGAACCCAGATCAGCATGGCCTGATACCTCCCACCTAATTGGTGCATCACAACCCGCAAAAGTTACAAAATCTACACCACATTCCCGGAGCGCCGGTCGCGTGTGCTACGTTTTGGACATATGGAGATCGAACTGGCGTTTGGCAAGACCGGGCTCCGTGTGGCCCTCCCCGACGGAGTGCGCTACCGGGTCCTCGAGGCGCGGTCGGCCCAGGCCGTGGAGAACCCGCAGGCGGCCATAGAGCAGGCATTGGACGCTCCGGTTGAGGCTCCGCCGATCGAGGAGTTGGCCCGGGGAAAGCGCAGCGCCGCCATTTCTGTCTGCGACATCACGCGGCCTGCCCCGAACCGGGTAGTCCTGCCCCCACTGCTCAAGCGGCTGGAGAAAGCTGGAATCCCGCGAGACCGGATCACGATTTTGATCGCCACGGGACTACACCGGCCCGCTACCGCGGAGGAAATCCATCAGATCGTGGGCCCGGAGATCGAGTCGGCCTATCGAATTGAAAACCATCATGCCCGGGAACTCTCGGAGCATCGTTTCCTCGGGAAGACGGCCGCCGGCACCCCGGTTTATATCGACGAACGGTTCGTTTCCGCCGATTTACGGATTACAACGGGCTTCATCGAGCCGCACTTCATGTTGGGTTTTTCCGGAGGGCGGAAACTCATCGTGCCAGGCATCGCGGCGAAGGAGACCATCCAGGCCATCCACGGGCCGGGTTTCATGGCCAACCCGAAGTCAATCGAGGGCTCGATTGAAGACAACCCGCTGCATACGGAACTGGTTGAGATTGCCCGCATGGCCGGGCACGACTTCGTCATCGACACGTCGCTCACACGGGACCGGCGGATTGCGGGTGTGTTCGCGGGGCACCCCGAGAAGGCGCACCGCAAGGGCGTGGAGTTCGTCTCGAAGGTCATGCTGGAAACGCTCGACGAGCCGGTGGACGCCGTCATCACGACCGCGGCCGGTTATCCGCTGGATCTCACTTTCTATCAGGCAATTAAGGGCGTTACGGCGGCTTCTCAGATTGTGAAACCGGGCGGCACGATTCTGCTCTTCGCCGAGTGTGCGGAAGGCCCCGGTGCGGCGGAATTCTCCTCGATGCTGAACCGGTTCTCCTCTGCCGGCGAGTTCCTCGATCACATCGCGAAGGCCCCTGTCGAGGTAGACCAATGGAATCTCCAGAAGCTGGCTCAGGTAAGGAAGAAAGCTGAGATTCTGTTTTACGTACCAGGGGTTCCCTCGGAGTACTACCCCACATTCTGGGGTAAGACATATACATCGGCGGCGGAGGCGGTCAGCGCGCTTCTGGCACGGGTCCCCAAGGACGCGAGTGTCGCGGTGATTCCCGAGGGTCCCTACGTCCTGGCAAAGGCCCGCGCGGCGAACTCGTGACCCGGTTTTCGGCTGGATATTCCGGTTGACAAGGCTCAGACGCTTCGATATAGTTTGTAAGGTATTGATCTGTCAACGGTTTGTCGGCGGTACACGGCGAAAGTGCACAGCCCACGGTCATCTGATAGGGGTCGGTGTCGTGGCAAGCGCTCTCTGCTGTTATCGCCAGGTTCTGGAACTCGGTGGCCCCAGGCGTCGGCTGACCGTTGATAAGTGTCTTTGACCTGGAGACTTTGGTCATGTCAGGAAACTCATCGGATGAGCAAAGGCCTAACCCTGAGCTCCCCGCCGAGATGTCAGACTACGAGCAGCTCATCGATGACTACAGCCACTTTGCACCTCCTTTAGAGGGGGAGGTGTTACAGGGGAGAGTTCTCAAGATCACCGAGAAGGACGTGATCGTCGATTTTGGCTATAAGTCAGAAGGACTTGTGCCGCTCGAACAGTTCGCCCTTCCCGATGGAAGTATCCACGTGCAGCCGGGTGAAACGATCGATGTCATGATCGATCATGGCGGTCCGGAGATCGAGGGCTACATACTGCTCTCGCACGACAAGGCGCTTCGGTTGAGGGCGTGGGAGAACCTGGAGAAAGCCTATCGCGAGCGGTTAATGGTCTCGGGACGGGTCATCGGAAGGACAAAAGGCGGACTTTCCGTGGATGTCGGGGTGAGGGCGTTTATGCCGGGTTCGCAACTCGATGTGCGGCCCGCTCACAACCTCGACAGCTTCATCGGGCAGGACATTCCGGTAAAGATCGTTAAGCTTAACCGTCGGCGGGGCAACGTGGTCGTGTCGCGTAAAGCGGCTATCGAGGAAGAAATCCACGTCCGGAAGTCCGCCGTGATGGACGTGCTGGAAGAAGGTGCGCTGGTCCGGGGCGTGGTAAAGAACCTGACCGATTACGGCGCCTTCGTGGACCTCGGCGGTATCGACGGCCTGCTTCATGTCAGCGACATCTCGCACGGCCGCGTGGGCCATCCCTCCGAAGTCTTGCACGTCGGCGACGAAATCACCGTCAAGGTCCTGAAGTTCGACAAAGAGAAGGAACGCATCTCCCTCGGGCTCAAGCAGGCGTTACCGGATCCCTGGGCGGTGGTCGAAGAACATTATCCGATGGGCAACCGGGTGATCGGGCGCGTCGTCAGCATCACGGATTACGGCGCTTTCGTGGAACTGGAACCCGGCATTGAGGGCTTGATCCACATCTCTGAAATGACGTGGTCGCGCCGGATGCGCCATCCCTCGAAACTGGTGAAGGTAGGCGATCAGGTGGAAGCGGTAGTGCTGGGGGTCCAATCCAAGGAACGCCGCATTTCGCTCGGCATCAAGCAACTCGAACCCGATCCCTGGACGACCGTGGAATCGCGCTATAGCGTCGGTTCCGTCGTCGAAGGCCGCGTGCGGAAGCTCACTGAGTTCGGCGCGTTCGTGGAGATCGAGGAAGGGATCGACGGGCTTGTCCATGTTTCCGATCTCTCGTGGACCAAGCGAGTGAAGACACCCGCCGAGATTCTGAAGAAGGGTCAAGTGGTGCAGGCGGTGATCCTGAGCATCGACGCCTCCAACCGGCGTCTCTCGCTCGGTATCAAACAACTCCAGCCGGATGCGTGGGAGACGTTCTTCCGCTCGCACCAGCACGGGGACATCGTGCGGGGCAAGGTCGTGCGCGCCGTGAACTTCGGCGTATTCGTGGAGCTTGCGCCGGGCGTTGAAGCTTTGTGCCACAACTCGGAGATCCCCGGAGCGGCGGACAGGAAGCGGGACGAATCGCCGTTGGCGATCGGGGAAGAACTTGATTTTAAGATCATTAAGCTGAACGAAGCCGACAAGAAGATCGGACTAAGTGTTCAGGCGGTTGCCGAGGATGAAGAGCGGAGCCGCCTGGAAGACTATCATCGGCAGGCTGCGGCCGCCACGATGACAATCGAGGAAGTGATTAATCTGAAGGGGCATGGTGACATACGGTCCTGAACATCGGCCACTGGGAACCAGCCGCGAGATAGGTAGGAGAGAACACAGATGACGAAAGCGGACGTGATTGACGAAGTCTCGCGGGTTGTCGAGATGACCCGCAAGGATTCGGAAGTAATTGTGGACGCCATCTTCGAGAGCGTCGTACGCTCGCTGCGGAGCGGGGAAAAGATTGAGATCCGGGGATTTGGCAGTTTCCGGACACGGGAGCGCCGTGCCCGGGTCGGTCGTAACCCGAAGACCGGAGCGCGTGTCGAGGTTCCTCCCAAGCGGATACCGTACTTCAAGCCGAGCAAGGAACTGAAGGATTTGGTGAACGAAGGCGTCCCATCGGCTGCGCCGGTTGCCGAATCGGCTGAGTCTGCGCCCACGGCGGGCGACCAGATTTAACAGCAATTTCCGTAGTCTAATTACATGGATCGCCTTTGGAGCCCATGGCGTTACCGGTATGTGAGCCAGGCCAGCGCCGGTGACGCGTGTGTTTTCTGCGAAAAAGCTGCGCAAGACCGCGATGCGGAGAACTATATCCTGCATCGCGGCAGCAGCAATTTCGTGCTGTTGAATCTGTTCCCCTACACGACGGGTCACCTGATGATCGTGCCGTACCAGCATGTGCCCACCCTTGGCGAGGCCTCCACGGACACGGTCCTTGAGATGATGATGCTTGCGCGGTCCGCCGAGAAGCACCTGCGCGCGGTTTACCATCCCCTTGGCCTGAATCTCGGGATGAACATCGGTGAGTGCGCGGGGGCGGGTGTCGCGGGCCACATTCACATGCACGTCTTGCCGCGCTGGCCCGCGGATGCCAATTTCATGACCACCGTGGGCGAGACGCGCGTGCTGCCTGAAGATCTTGAATCGACCTACGAGAAGCTGGCGAAGGCTTTCCGGTCCGGTCTTTAATCGACTATCCTGGGTCTTTTACGAACGGAGGATCGCAGTCCGATGAAGCGGCTTTGGTTGTTGTGTGTGTTGACGGCGAGTATGTGGGCGGCGAACCCGGTGCGAGTGATCTTCGACACGGACATCGGCAACGACGTCGATGATGTTCTGGCCCTGGCCATGCTGCACGCCATGGAATCCCGGGGCGAGGCGAAGTTGCTCGCCGTGACGGTCACGAAAGACAATCCCCTTGCTGCTCCGGCCGCTAGCGCCGTCAATACGTTCTACGGGCGGGCCGATATCCCTGTCGGCGCGGTCAAGAACGGCGTCACACCCGAAGAAGGCAAGTACAACCGTTTGATCGCGGAGCGTTATCCGCACGCATCAAAGTTCGAGGATGCCGTGACCGTGCTGCGACGCACGCTGGAGGGCCAACCCGATGGATCCGTGGTGATCGTGCAGGTCGGCTTTTCGACCAATCTGGCGCACCTGCTGGCTTCGCCCGGCGGGCGGGAACTTGCGGCGAAGAAGGTCTCGCAACTGGTCGT
>JBDKSR010000689.1:0-1635 GCA_039680545.1 Bryobacteraceae bacterium
TGCCGTCCTCGCCGGAGGAGTGCTTCACCATGGCCGGTACGGCGTTCGATCTGGCCGAGCAATTTCAGACGCCCGTGTTCGTCATGACGGACCTGGACCTCGGCATGAACAACTGGATGTCGGATACGTTCGAGTACCCCACTGAGCCGATCCGGCGCGGCAAGGTGCTGTCGGCCGGGGATCTGAAGCGGTTGGGCGGCTTCGAGCGTTACCGCGACGTAGACGGAGACGGCGTCGGCTACCGCACGCTGCCCGGCACGGATCATCCGGCCGCGGCATATTTCACGCGTGGCAGCGGCCACAACCCCAAAGGCCAGTACAGCGAGCGCCCGGACGACTACATTCGCAACGTGGACCGGCTCGCGCTGAAGCTCAAAACCATGCGCACTCGAGTCCCCGCGCCGGAAATCATCCACAACGGAAGCGCCTCTGTGGGGCTGATCTGCTACGGGACATCGAGATGCGCCGTGGAAGAGAGCCGCGACCAGCTTTCCCGGAAATATGGCCTCGAAACGAGCTATCTGAGGCTCAAGGCCTACCCGTTCGGTCCGGAACTCAGGGAATTCCTCAGCCGGTACTCCCGCGTCTACGTTATCGAACAGAATCGCGACGGCCAGATGTTGGCCCTGATGAAGCTGGAGGCCGACGCGGCGGATATCGACAAGTTCCGGAGTGTTTGCTATTACGGCGGACTGCCGCTTGATGCGCATACAGTCACCGAAGAAATCGTTCGGCAGGAGGGACTATGAGCACTGTTGCCGCGCAACCACCCAAGAAGGTGAACCGAATTGGGCTGGAGGTCCTCCAGTACAAGGGCGCAAAGAGCACCCTCTGCGCCGGCTGCGGCCACAACGCCATCTCCGAGCGCCTCATCGAATGCTTCTTCGAGATGGGCGTGCAGCCTTGGCAGGTCGCAAAGCTCTCGGGCATCGGATGCTCGTCCAAATCCCCAGCGTATTTTCTGAGCCAGGCGCACGGATTCAACGCGGTTCACGGCCGCGCCCCCGCGGTTGGCACCGGCGCGGTCCTGGCCAACCGTCACATCATCGGCATCACGGTCAGCGGTGATGGCGACACGGCGTCCATCGGCCTGGGGCAATTCTGCCACATGCTGCGTCGTAACATCCCGATGATTTACATCATCGAAAACAACGGCGTCTACGGCCTGACCAAGGGGCAGTTCTCGGCGACGGCGGATCTCGGCGCGACACTGAAAACCGGCGTTGTGAATGACCTGCCACCGATGGACTGCTGCCTGCTCGGTATCGAACTCGGCGCGACGTTCGTCGCCCGCTCGTTTTCCGGCGACAAACGTCAGCTCTCGGCAATCCTGAAGGCAGCCATTGCCCACAAGGGCCTCTCCGTAATCGACGTCATCTCCCCCTGCGTCACATTCAACGACCACGAAGGCTCCACCAAGAGCTACACCTACATGAAGGAGCACGACGAACCGCTTCATGCGGTGGATTTCGTGCCTGCTTTCGAAGACATTTCGGTCGAAATCGAAGAAGGCACGGTTCGGGAGATAACGCTGCATGACGGATCGAAGCTGATACTGAAGAAGCTTGGCAAGGACTACGATCCCACCAGCAAGCTCGGAGCGATTCAAGCGATTCACGATGCCGGGGAGAGCGG
>JBDKSR010000690.1:0-8697 GCA_039680545.1 Bryobacteraceae bacterium
TGCGCCTGTATGAGCGTGAAGGGTTGTTAAAGCCCTCCCGAAGCGAGGGCAACACACGCCTCTATACGAAGGAAGATCTGGAGCGGCTCGAGGTTATCCTGCAGTTGACGCGGGAACTCGGCGTCAATCTGGCCGGCGTTGAAATCATCCTCAATATGCGCGAAAAAATGGCCGCGATGCAGCGTGAGATTGAGGAATTCGTGTCCACACTCAATCGCGAGATGGCCACTCGTTTCCGCCAACCCGAACCTGCGGAACAGACGTCATTGATCCCCGTCGTCAACATCCCGTCCGTCGAGGGAAAGGCAAACGCGAAATCTCGCAACAGGCGGCGAAGCTAGGCTGTCCCGCTAGCGCACTGTCTGCAGAAATGCTCCCGTCGAGGCGTTCACGAAGACGGAGAAGTTGCTCGACGCGACCGATTCACCCCAAATCACCCGCCAAGCCGGATTCGGGAACCGCGAAGTGGATTCCAGCAGAAACGAAACCGGCATATCGGGGTTCTTCTTGACGTAATCGGCGGCTTTTGTCATCGCCACTTCAAAGGCCTTATCTGAATCGATCTTGACGTCGGCGACAGCGAACGGCTTAGCCTGGCCCCGCGGCCCCGACCATCCATCTTCCATCCCCGCGAAGACACCCTTGTGCAGACTTCCCGACGATTCCACGACGGCGTAAGTATAGCTTCGCGTCTTCCCGCGGCTCTGCGAAACAAAGGTCGCTTCCCAAGCGCCGGCTTTTCCACCCGCGTTTTTCACTTCCGCAATCGCCAGGCTGCGGAGGCGCAACACCTGCACATCGGGAGCCCACTGCCGGGCCGTGCCATACATCTGATAGAAGCCCTTCAGCCCGCTTGCGGCCTCTGCCGGTTTCGCCGGCTCTTTTGCCTTCTCCGCGCCAGGCTTTGGCGCTTCGGAACAGGCCGCCAGAAACAGCGCGGCAATAAGAAGATAAAGGACTCTGGGATGCCGATTCATGCTGCAATCCTACATCGGGGCCGCGCCGCGCGGCAAGTCGGAAATGGCGCAAACTTGTGCCATAATGAGGGCAAATTATTGGGGAAGGAGTTTCCCATGCGGTACAGCAGTTTCGTCCGGGTTCTTGCCGGACTCGGACTAGTGTTTGGCCTATGCCTCGGCCAGAAGACCGGAGGCACCACCTCCGGCAGCAAGACCACCAGTAGAGGCGAGAGCAACACCTCTTCGCCGCTAGGTCAAGGCGGACCGTTCCAGCAGGAAAGACGGGCGATCTTTCTGAGTGGAAAGGTGCTGATGCAGGATGGCGCCCCACCCCCCGAGCACGTCGTGATTGAGCGCGTATGCAACGGCGTCGCGCGCCCCGAGGGGTATGCTGATTCGAAAGGACGCTTCAGTATCCAGCTAGGCCGCCAGTCCGCGGTGCTGTCCGATGCCAGCGTATCGGAATCAGCGGACCGCGCATTTGGCGGGATGAACAGTCAAACCAGTGCCGCGGGAAGCAGCGGCGGTCTGACGGGAGGTATTTCGGAACGCGACCTGATGGGATGTGAGATCCGGGCTGCGCTCCCCGGCTACCAGTCGAGTGTGGTTTCCCTCTCCGGCAGGAAGCTCCTGGATGATCCCAACATTGGGACGATCATTCTTCATCGCCTCGCCAACGTGGAGGGCACAACGGTAAGCTTTACCACGATGAAAGCTCCCAAGGACGCCCGGAAAGCGTATGAGAAGGGCCTCGGAGCGATTCGCAAGCAGAAGTGGCCCGACGCCCAAGCGCAAATGGAGAAGGCGGTTCAGGTGTATCCGGAATACGCCGAAGCCTGGCTCGGCTTAGGTTTCGCGCTGGACAGGCAGAATCAGCCCGGACAGGCTCGGGAGTACTATAACAAAGCGATCGCAGCCGATCCCAAGTTCATTAAGCCGTATCTGCAGCTCTCTGAGATCGCCGCGAGAGAGCAAAAGTGGACGGAGGTAGCGGACGTGACGGCGCGCGTAGTGAAACTCGACCCGGTCTCGTTCCCAGCCGCGCATTTTTACAATGCCGTCGCCAACTTCAACCTGAACAACCTGGATGCCGCTGAAAAGAGCGCCAACGAAGCTCTCGCGCTCGACAAGCAGCACAAGTTACCGAAGATCGACCACCTCCTCGGAGTGATCCTTGCCCAGAGGGGCGACTTCGCTAACGCTGCCCAACACATGAAGAGTTATCTCACGCTAGCTCCAAACGCCCGCGACGCGGATGCCGTCAAGAAGCAGATGGCGGAGATGGAGAAATCGGCGCTCCTCAAGACACGGACCGAGTAAACGAGTCGGAGCTTCGTGCGTCGCTAGTCCCTGCGTGTTCGGTGACTGGTTGTTGAAGCCATCCGCGCCAGTTCGCCCACGCCCAACCACCCGCCGTAAGGCATCCGAACAGGCCTGCCACGACGCCGATCGTTCGTGGACTGAAATACTGGGACGCAATCCCCGCCGCAGCCAACGAGACCATCATCGTCGACCATCGCAGGGACTCCATCGTTGCGAATACACGGCCCCGGAACTCGTCCGGCGTGTGCCGCAGCAACTGGGAATAATTCAGGACCGACACGGCCGCCATACCCACGCGGGAGAGCAGAATGAATATCAGCGCCTGCCAGTATTGAGGCACGAGGCTGAAAATCACATATGTCAGCCCGTGGCTCGCGTAGGAGAGCGTCACGGTGCGCTTATAGTCGGCAAACCCGGTGCGGCGGCCGGTGATATGCCCGATCGCTCCGCCGAGAAGCAGCCCGATCCCCGCAAACCCCCAGATCGCGCCGATACCCTGGGGCCCTCTGTGAAACACCTGTTCCCCAAAGAGCGCGAACAGGACTTGCGCCGCGCCCCCGCCTGCCGCCCAGCCCACCGAGAGCAGCCCGATTCCAAAGATCAACGGGACCGACCGCATGTAACGCAGTCCCGCGGCATACTCGCCCCACGGATGCACCGCTTCGGTCTCTTTGACGTCCGCTCTTTGAGCGCGGAAACCCGCTTCTCCGCCGCGCAGCAGTGAAATTGCCACAGCCGAGAACAGAAACGAGAGCGAGTTGATCACAAACGCCCACGCATAACCGAAACGCGCGGCGCTGAACCCGGCTAACAGGGTGCCCGCGGTGAGTGTCGCCCACTGCGTCGTTTGCGTCAGGGAATTCGCGGTATGCAACTCTTCTTGGCTGGCAATTGACGGAAGGATGGTGGTTCGTCCGCTCGTAAAGAACGGCGAAGCAAACATGAGCAGGCCGCTCAGCGTGTACAACAGCCATGGCTCGTGGTAACGGATCGTGAAGATGAAGCCGATCGCCACGATGGCCCGCACTAAGTCGCTCGCGATCATGATGCGTTTGCGGTCGAACCGGTCCAGTAATACGCCGGCAATCGGCCCTGCAATCACCGCGGGGATGGCTCGTGAGAGCATCACTCCGCTGACGACCAGACCGGACCCGCTTGTCTCCATGACCAGCCCGAAGACGGCGATGTTATTGAAATAGTCGCCGATCTCGCTGACAACCTGCCCCAGCCATGTGTTCCGGTAGTTCCGGTTCTGTTTCAAAAGTTGCAGGAATTCCGCCATGCCTCGATGCCCGCGACCACAGGGTTCTTTCCAATCTAACAAGTTGCGAGTTGTTACACCGTGCCTGCGGACCCCATAATGGAATCTAGCCCTTGGGAAGGCATACAGAGTAGCTATCGATGTCCGCACATCCTGCAAACGCACACGCCGACGACCATATAGCCATTGCTGCCACGTTTACAGCGGAGACGCTTCAGGACACGCTGGAGTTCTGGACGCGGGAACTAAAGCTCGATCTGAAGGTCCGGTTCGCTCCGTACAACCAGGTATTTCAGCAACTGCTCGATCCAACAGGAGTGTTCGCCTGCAATCGGAACGGCGTCAACGTCGTGCTCTTCCGTTTCGAGGACTGGATTCGGTTCCAGGAGGGAACGCCCGGGGTTGCCGGCGCTATCGAAGAGAACCTCAACCATCTGATCTCGCTCGTGCGGACGGCGGCGGCATCCTTCTCTGCTCCGTTCGTCGTATGCCTCTGCCCGCCATCTCCGGCATTTGCTCTAGCGGCGGGACGTGCGGAACTGATCGCTAATCTGGAAAAGACGTTCATTTCCTCGCTTCGCGGCCTCGGCGCAGTCCACATCGTGACGCCGGTGGAACTCGATGATCTGTACCCGGTTCCAAACTACTACGATCCCCATGGCGACGAGCTTGGCCACATCCCGTACACGGCGCTGTTTTTCACGGCGCTCGGGACGATGATCGCCCGCAGAATCCAGGCAATCCGGCGAACGCCGCACAAGGTGGTTGCTCTCGATTGCGACGACACTCTTTGGAACGGCATCTGCGGCGAGGATGGTCCCGAGAGCGTGGTGATCGATCCGCCGCGCCGGGCGTTACAGGATTTCATGCTGGCCCAGCGCGAGGCCGGCATGCTGCTCTGTCTTTGCAGCAAGAATAACGAAGAGGACGTGGCCGAAACGTTTCGAGTGCACCCCGAAATGCCGCTCCGGCTCGATCACTTCTCCGCCCGCCGCGTGAACTGGGAGGCAAAGTCGGTCAATCTGGCGGCGCTCGCCGCGGAACTCGACCTCGGTCTCGACAGTTTCATATTCGTCGACGACAACCCCCAGGAGCGCGCCGAAGTAATGGCGGACCGGCCGGAAGTTCTGACGCTGCCGCTTCCCGGCGAACCGGCTGATATTCCGCGGTTTCTGAAGCACGTCTGGGCGTTCGACCACTTGCGCATCACGGAGGAGGACCGGCGCAGGTCCGCACTCTATGCTCAGCGGGCCGAGCGTGCGCTTCTTGCCAGGCAGGCATCAACCCTGGAAGAGTTCATCGCCTCGCTTCAGCTCGAGATCCGGATCGCGCCCATGGCGCCGGCCCAGGTTCCGCGCGTTTCACAGCTCACGCAGCGAACGAACCAGATGAACCTGACGGGAATCCGCAGATCGGAGAGCGAGATTCGAGCCCTCGTCGAGTCCGGGAAGGCGGAATGTCTCACCGTCGATGTGAGCGACCGGTTTGGCGGCTACGGTCTCACGGGGGTCGTGATTTTCACGGCCGGCCCGGGAGCGCTCGCCGTTGACACGTTTCTGCTTAGTTGCCGCGTGCTTGGCCGGGGCATCGAGCACCGCATCCTCAGCCGGCTCGGCGAGATTGCTTCGGAACGGGGACTTGGGGAAGTCACCTTCCCCTACGTCGCGACGCAGCGTAATTGTCCGGCGTTGCGGTTCATCGAGAGCGTCGACGGGAAGTTCAAGGAGACCTCAAACGGTCAGGTCGTTTTCCGCTTCCCGGCGAAGTACGCGAAGGACGTTGTCTATAAACCTGCCGGACCGCCGCTGGCGACTCCGGTGCCTGCCGCTGCCGTTCCCGTCCCGCAAGCCGCGGAACAGGTGGATTACGGGAAGATCGCCCTGGAGCTTTGGGACCCTGCCCGCATCATGGAGCGCATCGCAGCGGAAAAGCCCATGGGCGGTATGTCCGTAACCGCGGAGGCGCCGCGCTCCGATCTCGAAAGGCGGCTGGCCGAACTCTGGGCCTCACTGCTGCGCGTGCCCTCGGTGGGAATCCACGACAACTTTTTCGACCTCGGCGGGCATTCGCTTCTCGTCGTGCAATTGCTCTCGCGTTTGCGCGAAGAGTTTCAGGTTGATCTTTCGCTCGAGATCGTTTACGGAACAGCGTTTACGGTCGCCGAGTTAGCCAAGGCCGTCGAACTGGCACAGATTGAACAGGCCGGCGCCGATCAATACGCGTCGATCCTCGCCGAACTCGAAGGCTTATCAGACAACGAAGTGCGCGCCCTCCTTGATAAGGAAAGGGAGACGAGCCGGAAGGAAGAGTCCCGTTGAACGATGCGGATCCTGCTGACGGCCAACGCCTCCTATGTCCCGCCAAGGGGGGGCGCAACTCGCAGTAACCTCGTTTGGCTCGACGGGCTTGCCAAGGCCGGTCACGCGTGCCAAATCGTCGCCTCGGAGTTAGCGAACGACCCGACCGGCAAGCTCGAGCAGATTCGTAACGAAGAGATACGAATCCTGGCCTCGCATATCGACTCCTCCGACGGCATCGAGGTCGTCCGGCGCGGACCAATACACGTTTATTCGGCCGCCGATCCATCGCGGCGCAGCCGTTTGCTGCGCGACCAGATTCGGGGTTTCGATCCGGACTGGGTGCTGGTGTCCTCCGAGGATCTCGGCCAGGTGCTCTTGCGGCAGGCAGTGTACGAGGCGCCCGGGCGCGTCGTCTACCTGGCGCACACGCCCCAACTATTTCCTTTCGGCCCGGCGAGTTGGAATCCTGATCCGCAGGGAACTGAACTGGTTCGGCAGTGTGCCGCCGTCATCGCGATCGGAAAACACACCGCCGAATACATCCGGCAGCACAGTGGCTGCGAGGCTACGGTCATTCACCCGCCGATTTACGGTAGCGGTCCATTCGATCGGTATGGTTCTTTCGGCGAGGGATTGATCACGATGATCAACCCCTGCGCGGTCAAGGGAATTGATATATTCCTGGCCCTCGCCCAGCGCTTCCCCAACTACTGGTTCGGTGCGCTGCCGGGCTGGGGTACGACTACTCAGGACCGCAAGAACCTCGAGAGCCTCCCCAACGTCACACTGCTTGCAAACGTGAAGCACATCGAGCAAGTGTTTCGCCGGACGCGTATCCTGCTGATGCCCTCTCTCTGGTACGAAGGATTCGGGCTAAGCGTGATGGAGGCGATGCTTCGCGGCGTTCCGGTTCTCGCGAGTGACTCCGGTGGCCTGCTTGAGGCCAAGATGGGCACACGGTTTGTTCTGCCTGTCCGGCCCATCGAACGCTACCAGAAGGTGTTCGATGAACATAGCCTGCCGAAAGCGGTTGTCGCCCAGCAGGAGATTGAGCCCTGGGTCGATGCACTCCGGCTATTGCTGACCGACCGCTCGATCTACGAAAACGAATCGGGAGCTTCGCGGGAAAAGGCGCTCGCGTTCGTGAATAGCATCCGTTCGACTCAGATGGAGGATTTCCTCCGGAACCTGACGCCGAAACCTGCGGCGCGTCCCAAAGTGGCCGCCGCCGCTGCCCCACACGACTCCTTGCACAACCTCTCACCCGAAAAGCGCGCGCTGCTTCTGCAACGGTTGCGCCAGAAAGCTACCAGCGTTCGAGGCAACTCGCACGGATAAGATCCGATGCGCATACTGCTTGCCCACAACTCGCTCTACTATCCGTCACACGGCGGCGGGGATATCTCAAACCGTCTGCTGATGGAAGCACTTGCGGCCCAAGGCCATGCGTGCCGTGTCGTGGCGCGCCTGTCGAGTTTCGGTCCCGCCGAACACGAGCGTTTCCTGGAGAGCCTCAAGCAACGGTCCGTGACAGTGGATTCGTCGGCCTCCGGCGTTGTGACTTTCAATCACGCCGGAGTCGAGGTTCATGTCCTTACCGCACAGGCGAGCCCGCGTAGGTACTTTGCGCAACAGATCGGAGAATTCTCGCCGTCCGTGATCCTGACCTCGACCGACGATCCGGCGCAGCTTCTTCTGGAAGCCGCATTGCGAGCCGAAGGCCCCCGCGTCGTCTATCTTGTGCGCGCCACGCTCGCCGTGCCGTTTGGACCCGACACGGCTTTCCCGAGCGAGAGTAAAACTGATATGCTGCGCCGCGCCGATGGCGTTGTCGGAGTGAGCCAGTACGTTGCGGATTACGTCCGGCGCTGGAGCGGCATCCCGGCGATTCACGTTCCCATCTCCCTGATGGACAAGGGTCCGTTCCCCGAGCTCGGGAACATTGACAATGAATTCGTAACGCTGGTCAACCCTTGCGCGGTGAAAGGCATCTCGATCTTCCTTGCGCTCGCCGATAGGATGCCGGATGTCCGATTCGCCGCAGTGCCAACCTGGGGCACCAACGAAGCGGACCGCGCCGCGCTTGCCGCACGGCCCAACGTATGCGTCCTCGACCCCGTAGACGATATCGACAAGCTATTGAGGCACACAAGCGTTTTGCTGGTCCCCTCGCTCTGGGCCGAGGCCCGTTCACGAATTGTGGTCGAGGCGATGCTCCGCGGCGTGCCGGTCATTGCGAGCGATGTCGGCGGCATCCCGGAAGCCAAGATGGGAGTCGATTACCTGCTCCCGGTCCGGCCAATCGAACGCTACGAGCCGCGACTGGACGCGCAGATGGTGCCGGTCGCGGACGTTCCCGAACAGGACATCGGTCCCTGGCAGGGCGCTCTTCATCGTCTCGTGAGCGACCCGCGGCATTACCGGGAACTGTCGCGCGCCTCGCGTGAAGCGGCTCTGTCTTACGTCGAGAACCTCAGCATCCGCCCATTCGAGAATTTCCTTGAAGAGATCGAGCGTGCGCCTGTTCGCTCCCGGTCCGCGGCAGTGGCGTCTCACAGTGCCACCCCATCTTCGGATCTCGAAGGCCTTTCGCCCGAAAAGCGCAGGCTTCTCGCTCTGCGCTTGCGGAAGATGTCCGCCCCGGGCGCGGCTGCGGCCGATCCGTGGTTTCCTTCGGCAGAGTGGAACGACAGTGCGCGTCTGCGGCTCTTTTGCTTTCCATCCGCGGGCGCCGGCGTCTCGTCCTTCCGGAACTGGACGAGGGAAGTCTCCCCGGAGATCTCGCTTGTCCCCGTGCGTTTGCCCGGCCGGGAGAACCGGCTCAAGGAACCGCCCATCCGGCGCATGGAAGCGC
>JBDKSR010000691.1:0-3852 GCA_039680545.1 Bryobacteraceae bacterium
GTAGACGCGGCAGTGAAAGAGATTTTTGAAGGAAAACCACGCACGAGTACACCCGCTGAAGTCGAGTTTTTGGTGAACGCTTCATTCCCGCGCGACTTCGCGTGCGACACGCCGGTAGAGAACCCCTTCGTACTCCATCGCAAAGCCGGTGCGCGCGACATCTACATGGTGTACGGCGTTCCCAAGGGCGCACAATGCACCTTTCGAAGCTTCGGTGCGGTCGAATTATGGGACGTGTGGAGCGGCGACACAAAGGCCTTGCCGGTTTTGTCTCAGAACGACGGAATCACCAAGTTACAGATGCCGCTCGAAGAAACGGAAGCGCAGTTAATCGTCTTCGCGCCCGGCAAACCGCAGATTTCCGCAGGTAGCTCCGTTGAATCCCCGGAGAGGATTCCCGTTCAGGGAGCCTGGGAATTTGAGCTGAAACCGACACTCGACAATCGATGGGGCGACTACCGCTTGCCCGCCAGCAACACGTTCATCGGGGTGGAAGCACGCCGTTTTCGATATGCCGAAGCAAACGCGTCGCAGACTGGCTGGGCTAACCCTTCGCTCGACGATTCCGCGTGGGAGACAGTGGCGGAGTCTTACGGACCACACTTCTGGAAGCTTGGGCCGTTCCCTGCTGGCGCTGATCTCACGCAACTCGAAGCGCGTCTCGCGAAGCTCACCAGCGTCGACCCATCGAAACCTGTAGAGTTCGCCGGTACGCAGTATCGCTGGCAGTCCTATCAGTATTCGATGCGATGGGGCCCCGAACAGGACCCGGGACACCAGGGATATCACGGGTTGAAAGGCGAGATGCCGAAGGATTTCATCACCCTTGGCAAGCCGCGTACGAAGAGCACGACCATCGTCTATGAGCCCGAGCCCACAGGCGTGCGCTACTTTTTGTGGACATCCGCTGCGGCGCCGCGAGCCATGGACGCACGGTTGTGTGTTGGCGGTGAAATCATGCCTGCCATTTGGGTCAACGGGACGCCGCTAGCAAGCGGTGCATCTTCGGCCCATCTGAAAGGTGGTAGTAACCCGGTTCTGCTTCGGTACGACAAACCTGGGCGAGGGTACTTCATGCTGGAGGACCCGTCCTCGCCGGCCGGCTGGAAGCAGACGTATCCGCTCGCGAGCCCTTGGTACAACAAGCCCGGCGTCTTGCCTCTCGACACACGTCCCGAGGTATCGCGTCCCACCGGCTGGTATCGATTCACTGCACCTCCAGGACTGCGCTCGATGAAAATTGCCGCGCATGGAAGCGTGCGGGTGTGGGTCGCGGGGCGGCCTGCCGCCGTCAAGCCAGGAACCAAGAGGCAGGACGGTTCTGTTGAGTACACCGCCACCGTCGCACACGTCTCCACCACGACAGAGAACGTAACGCTCCGCGTAAACCAGCAGCGGGGAGTGTATGGCGGAGCGGCTATTGCGGAACCAATCGCACTGGAATGCGGTCCGGGCAAAATTGCACCCGGTGACTGGTCCCTGATCGACGGACTGGCCAGCTATTCGGGGGGCGCGTTCTACAAAAAGACAATCACACTCACGGCGCGTCAGGCACAGGGACGTGTTGTGCTTGATCTCGGCAAGGTCTCGGCCAGCGTCGAGGTCCGCGTAAACGGGCAGAAGACCGGCGTCAGGGTCGCACCGCCCTGGAAGGTGGACCTATCCCGGCACGTCCGGTCCGGTGAGAACCGGATTGAATTGCTCATTTTCAACACCCTCGCGAACCACTACCAAACAATACCGACGCGCTACCGGGGATCCTCCGTATCGGGCCTGATTGGCCCTGTGAATCTGGAAGTCGGAAAGGAATAGCGGGGGGCTTGAGACGCCGAAGGGGGCGTTGAAAAGGCCGCCCTGATGCCGGCGTAACGGGACAGCGCGGGGTCGCACTGGTAGACTAGGATTACGCTATGGCTAAACCTGACAAGGCGCTGCTTGACGTCGAATGCCCGTGCTGCCAGGCTGCGTTAAAGGTAGATCCGGAGACACGGGCCGTAATCAGCTACAAGGCTTCCGAAAAGCCGCGGTCCGTCGAAGACATTGACGCTGCTTACACTAACTGGAAGGGTGAAGCGGCGCGACGAGAAGACGCCTTTCGCAAGTCGGTCGAAGCTGAGAAGAAATCCAAAGACGTGCTCGCCAAGAAGTTCGATGAGCTTCTGAAGCAGGCCAAAGAGAAGCCAGACCTCAAGCCTCCGACGCGCGACATCGACCTCGACTGACACCCTTGAGAATCACTCCTTGACGGTAGCAGCGAGCGCCTGGTCCAAATCCCAGCAGATATCTTCGATGTCCTCGAGTCCGATAGAGAGCCGGATCATATCTGGCATCACGCCGGCAGCTTCCTGTTCGGCTGCGCTTAATTGTTGATGCGTCGTGGAGGCTGGATGAATCACCAGGCTCCGCGCGTCACCGACGTTCGCAAGGTGCTGGAAGAGCTTCACGCTGTCGATGAACTTCTTGCCCGCCTCGAAACCGCCCTTGATGCCGAACGAGAACACAGCGCCCGCCCCTGACGGCAGATACTTTTGCGCGAGCGCGTAGTACGGGCTGGACGGAAGCGATGGGTACTTCACCCAGTTCACCAGCGGATGCTTTTCGAGGAACTCGGCAACCGCGCGAGCGTTCGCAACGTGACGTTCCATACGGAGGCCCAGGGTATCAATGCCCTGTAGGAACAGGAACGCGTTAAATGGACTCAGGCAAGCCCCCATGTCGCGCACACCCTCCACACGGGCCTTGACGATGTACGCGATGTTCCCGAAAGTCTCGGTAAACGTCAGGCCATGGTAAGCGCGATCGGGCTTAGTCAGTCCGGGAAAATCCCCGTCTTCCCAACGGAATTTTCCGCTGTCTACGATGATGCCGCCGATGCTTGTCCCGTGCCCTCCGAGGAATTTCGTGAGCGAATGCACGACGATGTCTGCTCCGAAGTCGAGCGGACGGCACAGATACGGTGACGCGAACGTGTTGTCGACGATCAGCGGGATGTGATGTTCGTGGGCAATCTTCGCAACAGCTTCAATATCGAGCACATTACCGCGAGGGTTACTGATGGTCTCGCCGTACAGGCATTTGGTCTTCGGCGTGATGGCCTTGCGGAAATTCTCAGGGTTGTCCGGCTCGACAAACTTCGCATTGATGCCGAGCCTGCGCAAGCTCGCGTCAAACAGCGTGTACGTCCCGCCATACAACGTGCTGGAGGACACCAGTTCGTCCCCTGCATCAAGCAGGGTCGTCACCGCGATCATCTCCGCCGCCTGGCCGCTGGCCGTCGCCAGAGCAGCAGCGCCATTCTCGAGAGACGCTACACGTTCCTCAAGGACAGCGGTCGTCGGGTTCGCCAGGCGAGTGTATATGTTGCCCGGTTTCTCCAGCGCGAAGAGCGCCGCCGCATGCGCTGTGTTTTCGAATATGTACGACGAAGTCTGGTAGATGGGCACGGCCTGGGCGCCCGTCGTGGGTTCGTAGCGATACCCCGCATGCAGGCTTCGTGTATTGAATCCAAAGCGTCTCTCTGTGTCTTTTTCGACAGCCATGGCAGTCTCCGCTCACTCTCTCGTCTAAGTACTCGCGGACTAAGGCGTCACTATTCCGTTGTGGGCAGCCCCTGCTACTGTTTTGGCCCTCAGGCAGTAGCGCATGGATGCACGACAACCCGTCGCGTCCAACTTCCTCCGGCAGCAAAGGCAAGCAGATACGCAGGGGCCACAACACCGTGCCTCAGAGCTTCAGGCTAAACGATCAGAACTTCCCATCGCGTACTTCGAAATGCGTGGGCTTGTTCAGCGTCGGTCCGCCAATCTTGATCCAGTTCGCGGTCCAGTCAATCAACTGCTCCGCGGACACGGT
>JBDKSR010000692.1:0-4774 GCA_039680545.1 Bryobacteraceae bacterium
TCGGCCCCGATCGCCTGAGCGGCCTTACCGAGGGGCGCGACTCAGTGACGCCGGTCGAGGAGGTTTTGAAGGGGTACCTGACGCCGGATGGGAAGTATTACACCGAAGAGAACTTCAGCGTCTACGCGCCCGGTGAGCATTACGAGTACAGCAACCTGTCATTCGCTCTGATCGGCTATCTGGTGGAGCGCATCAGCGGCGAGCCGTTCACAGACTACTGCCGGAAGAACATTTTTGACCCCCTCGAAATGAAGGACACGACGTGGCGGATTTCCGAAGTGAAGCCCGGCCGGTTCGCCTATCAGTACCGTCCAAACATGCAGTCCCCGACAGGTTTCATCAAGGTTCTGCCGTACAGCTGGCCTGGTTACATGGACGGCAGCCTGCGAACCAGCGCATCCGAGTACGCGAACTTCCTGAGCATGCTTCTGAACCAGGGCCAATTTCGCACCACGCAGGTTTTGAGGCCGGAAACCGTCGATCTCTTTCTTGCCCCACAACACGTCAAAACCCTTTCCCAGGGCGGCTTTCTTCCCCCCGTCGACAGGGCGCTTGTATGGACGATCAGCAGGTTGGGAAGCGACACGGTTTACCACTTCAACGGCTTCGGTACGGGTTTTGTGACGGAGGTCTTCTTCATCCCCTCGAAGAAACTCGCGGGGACAGTGTTCATCACCGGTGAAGTCAATTCGATGCCAGTCCTCAGCGATACCTTACGCCAGATGGTGACGAAGATGATCGACGCCGGCCAGACGTTCTGAAACAGGGGAAATCCCCCGCTAGGCTTTCCTAAGTGCCTCCGCGTGGCGGTGCACTTTACGGATGGCGGTAGCGATATCCTCCATATCGGTCTTAGTGCCCAGCAGGACGTTCTGACCCAGCCAGAGACCTTCGTCGGCCGCCCGGTCGTTCCCAGGGCAGTGATTCCGTTCCTTCCAGCGAGCGATTTCCTGAGCCGTGTACACCGACCGGTAGTTCCTGGAGTTCAGCGCATTCTCGAGAAATGGATCCTTGTTCAGCCGTCCGTATCCGGCCGTAATGGGAATTCCCTCGGCCTGCGCCGCCTTAACGAAGCGAGCGCGCGGCAAGCCGGAGAACGCTTCCGGGTTGTACCGCATCATGTACAGGTGGTAACTACTGCGCGTGCAACCGCTGTACATTTTGGCCGGCTTGACACCGGGCACCTCGAGGAGAAGTTCGCCGAGATAGGCCGCGTTCCTGTCCCGCGTCCTGGATTGCTCCTCCAGCCTCGTTAGCTGCGCCAGAAGAATCGCGGCCTGGAACTCCGCCATCCGCAGGTTGATGCCGTTGCGGCTTGCCGCCGGATTCATCGGGCCCTCGTCGGGCGTCCTGTAGTGCGAGTGGTACCCGTAGGCGCGCAGGAAGAGTGCTTCGTTGTTCGTGATGACGCTGCCAGCCTCACCGCCGGGAAGGTTCTTGAACTTCTGGAAGCTGAAACAGCCGAGATCGCCGAGCGTCGAAGCCTTCTTGCCCCTCCATTCGGAGAGATGCGCCTGGCAGGCGTCCTCGATGACAGGAATGTTGTGCCTCCTGGAAATCTCCAGGATTTTGTCCATGTCGGCAACGCTGCCTCCGATGTGGACCGGCATGATGCAGCGCGTCTGGGGCGTGATCGCCGCCTCGATCTTGGTGGCGTCGATCAGCATTGAATCCGGGTCCGTATCCACGAACACCGGGAGCGCATATTGCGACAGGATGGCGTTGATGGTTGCTATGAACGTATATGGACCGACCAGGACTTCATCCTTCGGCCCAACATCGAGCGCGTGAAGGGACGCCATGAGCGCGCTAGTTCCGTTCGCAGTGGCAACGCAATAGCGCGCACCCAGGCATTCGGCCCACGCCTTCTCGAAGTCGCGCACATAGTGCCCCTCTTTGCGCCACCACTTGCAGGCGCGAAGAACGTCCAGCCAGTTCTTTTCATCGGCGGGAAAAGTTTGGGGCCACGAAGGGAAGCGGCGGGCGCGGACCGGGGCGCCACCGAGCATGGCGGGCTTGTCATTTGAACCTCGCCCTGGAGTTCCCTGCAACGCGAGAGCCCCCGCCAGCCCTACAAACGTACGACGCAAGACTGATTCTGCCATAGCAAGAATTCCTCCGATTGCGTCTTGCTGATCCTCGGTCTTGTCAGGGCACAGAGGCGCCCATCCAAGACTATTGATTCGGCATCATGGACACCGTCGATTCTACACCCAACCACCCTCGTTGAAGCCACCGTTTCCGCGTACTGTGCACGGAAACCGGCGGCTAACCGTGAATGGGCTTCAATAACTCGCCAGTTAAAGATGTGACTTATGCGAGCCCGAGGCGTTCCCGCACGAGACGCGCCGTATCGGATGGATCCGGAACGCGAAGCACGTCGAAACCAGCGGCGCGGCCACTCTGCTCGCCTGCATCGGAGTCTTCGACCACCAGAGGCGCCTTGACGCCAAGGATGCGCGCGGCGTGCTGGTAGGGTTCCGGGTCCGGCTTGCGGACGCGGACGTCATCGCCGTAGACAACTGCGTCGACGAGCGGCAACAAAGCGCCTGCCTGAAGGATCGGCTCAACCTCGGACCGGATACTTGAAGTCACGATAGCTTTCTTAATCGTGTCAAGAGACCTCAGCAACTCAGGAATGCCGTCTGCCCAGACCGGGTTTTTGACGAGGCGTTCCGCGAACCGGGCGCTCTTCTTTGGATATTCCCTATACAGAAGCTCGGGAGAAAGCGGAGGGTTACCCAGGCTGCAGAAGTATTCGACGGTGGCCCGGTCGCTCAGGCCTACGACGTTTTTGCCGTCTCTTTCCCATTCCAGCGTGACTCCAAATGGCTGGAAGACCTCGCTCCAACATGCAAAGTGTATTGGCTCACTATCAATAAGGACCCCGTCAAAATCAAACAGGACGGCGTCGTAGCGGGATAGCATCAGTAGTCTGAACCTCGATGGGACAAATTCCCTGCTCTAGTTGAGCTTCTTTGCATCATCGGCGGAACCGGGCTTCTTCTTTGGTGCGGGTATCTTGCCGACACGGACTTTGATGCTGTTGAAATCACGGTCATCGGCTCTGTACTCGCGGCGAGGAAGATAGTTCAGTTCGTCGCTGACCGCCTTGATACGATTGCCGGGATCGGGATGGCTGGACAGGAACTGCAGCACCCGCGAGTTAGATCCCCTCGCGCCCTGCAGCTTCTGGAAGAACCGCGGCATCTCTAGCGGGTTGTAGCCGGCTCCCGACATCATTCGCGCACCAAGGAGGTCCGCATCGCGCTCGGCGGAGCGGGAGTAGCTCAGGAGAACCGAGTTCGCCCCCAGCCCGATGCCTATCTTCGCTATCTGGCCGAGCATCGACTGACCCGCCGCAGCCTGCGCAAGCGCCGCGGGCAGTTGAATCAGATTGGCCTTGGTGGCCTGATTCGTCCCGTGCCGCAGAGCTACATGGGAGATTTCGTGCGCCATGACTCCCGCCAACTGTGCCTCGTTATCGGCGGCTGTGATTAAGCCCGTGTTTACATATGTCGGCCCGCCGGGCAGCGCGAAGGCGTTGATCGAAGGGTCGTTCACGAGTTTGAACGTATAAGGATACTTGTCCGCCTCCGGCCTGGACGCAAGTTTGCGACCTACCCGTTCGAGATAGGCGTTCAATGCAGCATCGTTGACGACTTCGTATTGTTTTTCGATCTCGGCGGCGGCCTCTTTACCCAGGGTGACGTCCTGGTCCTTTGAGAACAGATTGAAACCGGGCCTCAGCCTACGCTGCTGGGCCACGGCGGATGTCACCAGAACCGCCAGCAGGCACGCCGACAGAAACAATTTCGTGTAACGTCTCATACCGTTGGCACCTCTTGCAATGATCTGAGACGGGTCCTTGTATCAACCAAGCATTCAGGCCGATGGACAGGCCGGACCCTACGTTATAATCATGACATGCTTACACCGACTGAGAAAATATGGCACAATGGCCGCTTTTTAGCGTGGGACGATGCGAAGATCCATGTACTTTCGCACGTAGTCAGCTACGGAACGTCGGTGTTCGAAGGGTTGCGCTGTTACAACACTCCCTCGGGCCCCGCGATTTTCCGGCTCCGGGAGCACATTCGCCGGATGATCGACTCCGCGAAGGTATACAGGATGGATATTGGCTTCAGTGAGGATGTCCTCTCTGAAGCGGCCATCGAACTCGTTCGAGTAAACAAGCTCGATTCATGCTACATTCGCCCGCTCGCGTTTCGCGGCTACGGCGAGATGGGCGTGTTCCCCGGCAAGAATCCCGTCGAAGTCTACTTCGCCTGTTGGGAGTGGGGTAAGTACCTCGGCGATGAAGCGCTCGCGAGTGGAGTTGATGTGTGCGTGTCGAGTTGGACAAGACTTGCTCCGAACACCTTGCCGACGCTGGCCAAGGCCGGGGCGAATTACATGAATTCGCAGCTCATCAAGATGGAAGCCGTCGCCAATGGCTATACCGAAGGCATCGCGCTCGACGTGAACGGGCATGTCTGCGAGGGCTCGGGTGAGAACATCTTCGTGGTGCGAAACGGCAAGATCATCACGCCGCCGCTCGGCGCCTCGGTGCTTCCGGGCATCACGCGCGATTCGATTCTCCAGCTTGCCGCTGATCTGGAAATTCCGATCACCGAACAGCTCATACCGCGCGAGATGCTGTACATCGCGGACGAAGTTTTCTTCTCCGGAACCGCCGCCGAGATCACGCCGATCCGGTCGGTTGACAAGATCCAAGTGGGCAAGGGCCGCCGCGGACCAGTAGCGGAGAAAC
>JBDKSR010000693.1:0-29639 GCA_039680545.1 Bryobacteraceae bacterium
ATCCATCCCCGCCGCTGCTGCCAGGAGGTTGCCTCACGCCGCGAACGCTCCATAGGCTGCTGTGACCGGCTCTGTGGGCGAGCCTGCTCCTGCCGCCGCACGGGCTGCTGAGCGCTTTCTCTCTGCCGTTGTTGCTGCTGCGGCTGTCGGGCGGCCGCCCCGGGCTGATCGCGCCGCTGAATGGGTTGCTGGGCACTCTCTCGCTGCCGCTGCTGCTGCACTTCCCGGCCACGCTCCTGCTGTTGCGTCCGAGCCTCTTGGCCTGACCGCTTCTCTCTTTCCTGCTTCTGTTCCTGCTGGCCCCGCCTCTCTCCCGGCCGATCGCGCTGTGCATACGCGGGGACAATCGCCCCCATAAGGAGACAAAGTGTCGCGACGCCGCTCGCTCGAATAATTTGCATGGTAATCACCCTCCGTTGAACTCGTTACTCGGTGCGCGTGCAGAAGACCGACCGTTATGGTGTGTCAGGGCCTCCTCCTGTGCTTCGGTCCCTATCCAGCGCCCCACGTCTTCGAGTGTACACCGGTCCTCTTCCGCCGAACCGCTCTATTGGATTAACGATTTTTAAGCTGGGTCTATTGGCCAGTTAATTGCTATTTGAAAAGTATGCACGGCGCTGGTGAGGCTGGTAAATGCCTGCCGAGACTGATCTTCTGGGAGCTTACAACTGGTTGTAATTTAAGGTGCTTACACTGCCGCGCGAACGCTACGGAACTCATGTCCCCCGAGGACCTGAGTTATCAGGAATGTTGCGAGATCGTGGATCAGATTGGGGGATATGCCCCACTAATCCTTGTCCTGAGCGGCGGTGAGCCGCTTTGGCGCCGGGATGTCTTCGATATCGCCAAGCGGGCGGTCAGTAAAGGAATCAGGGTCGCGCTGGCGACGAACGGGACCCTTGTTGACGAGGCCATGGCCCAAAGGATCGAGCAGGCCGGCATCGTCAGGGTCGCAGTCAGCATCGACGGAGCCGACCGGATCACGCACGACACGTTCCGGGGCCAGGCGGGCGCATTCGACGCTGCTATCGCCGGACTCAAACACCTCAACGAACTCGGGATCTCGACCCAGATCAACACAAGTGTGGCCCGCCACAACGCGCACCAATTGCCGGACATTATGAAGCTCGCCCAGTCGCTTAAGGTGGATGCCTTTCACCTTTTCCTGCTGGTGCCGGTCGGCTGCGGGCTTACGATTGCCGAGGAGCAGTCCATCCGAGGCGAAGAATACGAGCGGATACTAAACTGGTTCTATGACCGGTCGCTCGACAGCGGCCTGGAATTGAAGGCTACCTGCGCACCGCATTACTACCGGATCATGCGGCAACGCCGCGCCGAAGCACGGCGCGCCGGGGAGACGGTCCCGGAGCTTTCGACCCACGGCATGCACGCGGTTACGCGGGGCTGTCTGGCCGGAAGCGGCGTCTGCTTTATCTCCCACGATGGGAAGGTATATCCTTGCGGGTATCTGCCCGTGGAGGCAGGCAATCTGCGGAAACAACCTTTCCGCGAAGTCTGGGAAGACGCCCAGGTGTTCCAGGACCTTCGTGATCCTGATCGCCTCGAAGGCAAATGTGGCCTCTGCGAGTTCAAGCAGGTTTGTATGGGCTGCCGTGCGAGGGCTTACGGTCTGGCTGGCAATTACCTGGCTGAGGAGCCTTTCTGTATCTATCAGCCCAAGAGCGGGTCTGGAGCCGAAAAGCGCGTGTAACAGGACTTTCGAAGCGCATCACTTGTCACGCTGCTCGATCGAAGAGGGATTCTGAATTTCCATATGTCATCATTAGCCGAACGTTCGTCAACTAAGACACCGCCTCCCAAGGACAACCGGGAGAAGATGCTGGAGCGGGCCATGTCTCGCCACCAGTATTCGGGCGACGCTCTCATTGAAGTCCTTCATACCGCGCAGGAATTGTACGGATTCCTGACGCCGGATCTCCTTAAGACGATCGCGAGGAAGCTGCGCCTGCCGCCGAGCCGTGTGCTCGGCGTCACAACCTTTTACCACTTCTTCTCGCTTGCTCCGAAGGGCGAGCATTCAATTACCGTGTGTACCGGCACGGCGTGTTATGTGGCTGGCGCGCTGGGCTTGCTGCAGACAGTCGAAAAGCGCTGCCACTGCAAGTCCGGGGCGACTAGTCCCGATGGCAAGGTGAGCGTATCAGCGGCGCGCTGCATTGGTTCCTGTGGCTTGGCGCCGGCAGTGATCTTTGACGGCAACATCATGGCTCGTGTGAAGCCAGAGGATCTGAGCGCAGAGCTCGATCGGATCGGTGTCCAATGACAGTCGAAGAATTAGAACAGAGACAGACTGATGAACTCGATCGCCAGCGCGGTCTTGAAAACCGCATCTACTGCTGTACGGCCGCCGGCTGTATCTCTTCCGGGGCGGACCGTATCAGGCAGGCCCTGACGGACGAAGTGAAGGCCCAGGGCCTCGAAGGCAAAGTCGAGGTTTGCGGCACGGGTTGTATGGGACTCTGCAGCCGCGGTCCCCTCGTGCGGACCTCGAAGGACAACGCTCTGTATGGAAATCTGGAGCCGTCCCAGGCCGCGGCTGTCGTGAGGGGCGCAGCCGAGGACAAGGAAAAGCTTGCTCCGTCCCGCCTGGATACCTCAGCGCCGTTCTTCAGCAAGCAGAAGAAGGTCGTTCTGGCCAACAGCGGCGTTGTCGATCCCGAAAAGCTGGCCGACTACATCGCGGCGGGCGGGTATCAGGCACTGGCGAAGGTGATCACCGAGATGAGCTCGCAAGAGGTCATCGAGGAGGTTAAGGCGAGCGGCTTACGCGGCCGGGGTGGCGCAGGTTACCCGACGGGCTTGAAGTGGGAACTCGTTGCGCGCCAGCCTGCTACGCCGAAATACGTTGTCTGTAACGCCGACGAAGGAGACCCGGGCGCCTTCATGGATCGCAGCGTTCTCGAAGGCGATCCGCATCGGGTGCTTGAGGGAATGGCCATTGCCGGCTATGCGGTCGGTGCGCAGCAGGGTTACATTTACGTGCGCGGCGAGTATGGACTCGCTATTCAAAGGCTCCAAACCGCTATCAAACAGGCTGAGCGTGACAAGTTGCTCGGCAACCGCGTTCTCGAATCGGGCTTCCACTTCCGGGTGGACCTGCGGATCGGCGCAGGCGCGTTTGTCTGCGGTGAAGAGACCGCGCTCATCGCCTCGATCGAAGGAAGGCGCGGACAACCCCGGCAGCGTCCGCCGTATCCACCGGAAGCCGGCTTGTGGGATAAGCCGACCCTCATCAACAACGTGGAGACGTACGCGAACATTCCGGCGATCCTCAATAACGGCTCGGAGTCGTTCTCTTCGGTCGGCACCGCCACCAGCAAGGGGACAAAGGTCTTCGCGCTTGCCGGGAAGATCAACAACACCGGACTGATTGAAGTGCCGATGGGCACCACGCTGCGCACGATCCTGTTCGATATCGGCGGCGGAGTTCCGGGCGGCAAGGAGTTCAAAGCGGCCCAGACCGGAGGTCCCTCGGGCGGCTGTATCCCGGCGGAGTTCCTGGACCTCCCTGTAGATTACGAGTCGCTCAGTAAGATCGGATCGATCATGGGTTCCGGCGGGCTGATCGTGATGGACAACACGTCCTGCATGGTGGACGTGGCCCGCTTCTTCATGGAATTCTGCATGGACGAGTCGTGCGGCAAGTGCATTCCCTGCCGCGCGGGCACCGTGCAGATGCACGACATTCTGAACCGGATCACTTCAGGTGACGCCACCGAGCACGACATGAAGCTGCTCGAAGAGCTTGCGAAGCTGTTGCGCGAGGCAAGTCTTTGCGGCCTCGGACAGACGGCTCCGAACCCGGTGATGAGCACCTTACGCTACTTCCGGGAGGAGTACGAAGCCCACGTTCGCGACCATAAATGCCCCGCGGGCCATTGCTCGCTGAATGGAAAGCAGGGAGGCGCTAAATGAGCGTCAAAACTCTCCAAATTGACGGGAAAATGGTGACCGGCTTGGCCGGGCAGACCATTTTCAGCGTGGCCTGGGACAGCGGCATACGCATCCCCCGTCTCTGCCACGTCGGCGGACTCTCGGACGCGGGCGCGTGCCGGCTCTGCCTTGTTGAAATCGAGGGCCAGCGCAAGCTGCAAGCCGCGTGCATGACCCCCATCGAAGAGGGCATGGTCGTTGTAACCGATTCCGAGCGGTTGCGCGCCCACCGCAAGCTCATCGTGGAACTGCTGTTCGCGGAACGGAACCATGTCTGTTCGGTCTGCGTGCTCAACGGCCATTGCGAACTCCAGGAACTTGCCGCCGGCCTCGGCATCGACCACATAAGGCTTCGCTACCAGTTCCCATCGCTCTCGGTTGACACCAGCCACGAGCGTTTCGGCATTGACCACAACCGCTGTATCCTTTGTTCGCGCTGCGTTCGTATCTGCGACGAAGTCGAAGGCGCGCACACCTGGGATGTATCGGGGCGCGGCAGCCGGTCTCAGATCATCTCTGATCTTGGCCAGCCGTGGGGCGAATCTGACACGTGCACGAGTTGCGGGAAGTGCGTGCAGGTTTGTCCGACAGGCGCGCTGTTCGAGAAGGGGAAGACGGTGAGTGAGATGCACAAGAGCCGCAGCTTCCTGAAGTACATCGTGACCGCCCGCGAGAAAGGTGAGTGGATCAAGTGAAACAGAAGCCTCGTTTGGCGACCGTGTGGCTGGGAGGCTGCTCGGGGTGCCACATGTCTTTCCTGGATCTCGATGAACGGTTGGCCGAGTTGGCCGGGCGCGTGGAATTGATGGCCTCTCCGATCACCGATTTCAAAGATTTCCCCGAGGTGGATATCACTCTCGTCGAAGGAGCCGTTGCTAACGTCGAGCACCTTGAGCACATCAAGGAAATTCGTAGCCGCACCAAGATTCTCGTCAGCTTCGGCGATTGCGCCATCACCGGCAACGTGACCGCGATGCGGAACGCCTTCCCCGTGGAGGACGTGATTAACCGCGCCTATCAGGAAAACGCGACCGTCGTGGTCGGACGGCCCGGGGGGAACGATGTTGTTCCCGCTTTGCTTGACCGGGTCCGGCCGGTTCACGAAGTGGTCGAAGTGGATTACTTCCTCCAGGGCTGCCCGCCCTCGGCGGACGATATCTACAGAATCGTAATGGACTTGCTGAGCGGCCAAGGACCCCGTACCGATGGCAGGAGGTTTGGATAGATGGCGGAGCGTATCCTCATCTCGCCTGTGACTCGCATTGAGGGTCACGCGAAGATCTCAATTTTCGTGAACGATGCCCAGGAAGTGGAATCGGCGATGTTCCACGTCGTCGAATTCCGGGGCTTTGAGAAGTTCTGTGAGGGCCGCCCCTTCCACGAGATGCCGGGGCTGACGGCCCGAACATGCGGCATTTGTCCGATCAGCCACATCCTGGCCAGTTCGAAGGCCTGCGACGCCTTGCTCGGTGTCGAAATTCCGCGTACGGCTGTTTTGCAGCGGAAACTGATCAATCACGGACAGATTCTCCAATCCCACGCGCTGAGCTTCTTCCACCTTTCCTCGCCCGACTTTCTCCTTGGCTTTGATGCGCCGGTCGAGAAGCGGAACATCTTTGGCCTGCTCGCCGAAGACCCAGATTTTGCCCGGAAAGGGATTCGCCTCCGCAAATTCGGCCAGAGGATCATCGAATTGCTCGGCGGCAAGCGAATTCACCCTGCTTGGGGAACACCGGGCGGAGTCATCGGAGCGGTCGACTCCACGGCGCGGGCGGAAATTGCCACGGGTATTCCGGAAGCGTTGGATTCCGTGAAGATGGCCCTGTCACGGATGAAGTCCTTCATCGACGCGTATCCGGCCGAGGTTGAGCATATCGGGAATTTCCCCACACTGCACCTCGGGACAGTTACGCCCACCGGCGAACTCGAATACTACGACGGCGTCATCCGAATCGTGGATGGCGAGGGCAACATCATGGCCGATGGTCTCGAGCCCGAACGGTTTTACACCTACTTGGGTGAAGCGAGCGAAGAGTCCAGCTACATGAAGTTCCCGTACTACAAACCGCTGGGATATCCGGGTGGTATGTACCGCGTGGGACCTCTGGCGCGTCTGAATGTTGCCCGCGCGGCCGGAACGCCTCTTGCGGACCGCGAGTTGCGTGAGTTCAAACAGCGCTCGACTGGCGCTGTAAATCAATCATTCCATTACCACTTGGCGCGTTTGATTGAGATGTTGCATTGCGTCGAGCGGATCGAAGAGATCGCCTCCGACCCGGACCTCCTGAAGACCCGTGTCCGTGCCATCGCGGGCCAAAATAAGAACGAAGGCGTCGGATCGAGCGAAGCGCCACGCGGGACGCTCTTCCATCACTATGAGGCAGACGACAACGGTCTCATCCGAAAGGTGGACATGCTGATCGCAACCGGTCAGAACAACCTGGCGATGAACAAGACCGTCGAGCAAGCCGCCATCCGGTTCGTGAACCCGAAGGCGCTTACCGAGGAGATGCTGAATCGCGTCGAGGCCGGGATCCGCTGCTACGATCCATGCCTCTCCTGCTCCACTCACGCGGCCGGCCGGATGCCGCTCCTGATGGAGATTCGAAACCGGCGTGGAGAGCTTCTCAACTCGATCGCGAGATCATGACCTTCCTGATTGCGGTGGGTAACACGCTGCGCCGTGATGATGGCGTGGCCCACCGCGTCCTTGAACTACTTAACCTTCCGAGTGATGTCGTCACTCGTTCCTGCCATCAGCTCATGCCCGAAATGGCCGAGGATATCGCTCCGGCCGAAAAAGTCATCATCATCGACGCCGATGTCGAGCCGGGCGAGCCTCGTCTGGAACTGATTGAGGAACAGCCCTCCGATCCGCTTACCCACATGATTCGTCCGGCCGAACTTGTCGCGCTATCTCGCACGCTGTACTCGTTTTCCGGAAAAGCTTACCTCTGCCGTGTGCCGGGGTTCGACTTCGGCCAGGGCATCGGCTTGAGCGCGGAGGCGGAATCGAATGCCCACCGTGCAGCCGATCTGGTCCGCAGTTCCGCCGTCCAGCCTCGCTAGCTACAATTATTAATTGGGATACCTTTGGATCGGTTTAGGAAGCGCGCTAGGCGGGATGGCGCGGTATTGGAGTTACGGTTTCACCGCCCGGCTTCTTGGTGAGACATTTCCTTACGGCACCCTGGCCGTCAACGTCATCGGGTCGGCGTTCATCGGCTTCTTTGCGACGCTGACCTCGCCTGATGGCCGCTTATACATGCCGACTACCGCCCGCCAGTTCGTCATGGTCGGTTTGTGCGGGGGATTCACTACCTTTTCAACATTCAGCCTCGAAACACTCAACCTGGCCCGCGATGGCGAGTGGTTGAAGGCAGCGGCCAGCATCCTGAGCACGTTTGTGCTATGTTTGGCCGGTGTTTGGTGTGGCTATGCGCTGGCAACAGCACTGAACGAAAGGTAGGTTCCAGCGATGCAGGTTCCACGGGAAGCCGTACTGCTGAGAATCTTTCTTGGCGAGGACGATCGCTACGATCACAAGCCACTCTACGAAGCGATCGTGTTGGAGGCAAGGAAGATGGGTATGCGGGGCGCCACCGTTTTTCGCGGCCCGATGGGATTCGGCCACTCCAGCCGTCTTCACACCACGAAGGTCCTGCGCCTATCGGAAGATTTGCCTCTCGTAATCGAAATCGTCGATAGCCAGGAGAGAATTGACAGCTTCCTCCCTGTTCTCGACTCGATGATGGGAAGCGGCCTCGTCACCATGGAAAAGGTCACCGTGCTGCAGTACGGCACTCCGGCAACGTGATCCGCTGGCTCACCGGCTCACGCCGAGCGGCGCAGACCAAACAGCTGTTCGGTCTCCGGCCGCAGCAGAACCCACAGTCCGTAAACTCCCAGTGCGGTGCCAAATGGAACGTTGAACAGGTTGATCGCGCAAAGAACGATCGCTAGAATCCGCGCCCACGGCTGGTACCGGAGCAGGCCGTAGCCGGCAATAATGCCCGGCAGAGAAAGCACGAGCAGCAGGACGAAGATAACTACTCCAACCACGCCCACGATTGGCGCGGCGATCATCGCATCCGCGTCGTGGGCGACGCCGCCGACTATCCCCGCCACCCCGCCAAAAATTGCCAGCACGATAAGCGCTGCGAGTAACCCGAGGGCTCCGAAAACGATATGTAGGATCCCAAGAATCTTCACATGATCTGCCATAGGTTCTCCTAAGTCTGCTCCATCTTATTACAAGAACGTAGTGGTGTACGAAAAGTTCGCACTTTAGCGCGTCACCGGGGCATTCTGCGTGCATCATAGATTGCGAGGGGTAAACATGGAAGCGCTCAGCCCGCAGCACATTCTTTGCCCGGTCGATTTCAGCGAGACCTCAGCGCTTGGACTTCGTTTCGCCGCCGCGCTTGCCCGATGTTCCGGGGCGAAGCTCACCGTGCTCTACGCCGACCAGTTTCTTCCGCCGGCCTATTTTACGCACGACCACCTCGAAGAAATAAGCACCCGGCTTGCCGGAGCAAAAGCCGAGGCCGAACAGAGTCTCGGAGAGTTCGTCCGAAGAGTGGCCGGCCTGTCGG
The DNA here is from genome assembly GCA_039680545.1 of Bryobacteraceae bacterium. GTDB lineage: Bacteria > Acidobacteriota > Terriglobia > Bryobacterales > Bryobacteraceae > JAEHDI01. The sequence continues at coordinate 8,550 of JBDKSR010000693.1, forward strand.
AGATACCGATGAGTGCGAGAGTGATCGAAGCCTTGCCCGTCGACGGCATCATCCGTGTGACTGGCGAGCTTCCCGCGGACATCATTGCGATGGGCACGCACGGGCGAAGTGGTTTTAACCGCCTTATGCTTGGCTCCGTGACCGAACGCGTCTTGCGCACTTCGAGTATCCCGGTGCTCACGGTCCGGCCTGGACGTCACGGCCCCGAGCCGTTCCCATCCGTGCGGAATGTTGTGTGCCCGGTCAATAATTCAGGGTCCGCCCGGCGGGCGCTCGGTTACGCCGCACGGCTCTCGCATTGTCTCGGCGCCGAACTTACCGTTCTGCACGTCAGGGAGCCGGGTGCGCGCGATGGCATCGACGATCTCTGCGCGTGGATTCCTGAGGAGACGCGCACAATGTGCTCCGTTCGGGAGGTCACACGGCAGGGCGAAGCGGCCCAGGTGATCATCTCAGCGGCCGTTGAATCGTCCTGTGATCTGCTCGTCCTGGGAGCCAGGCATCGAACGTTCTTTGACAGTACGGTTATCGGCACGACCTCCGTCAGAGTTGTGCGCCATGCCCCGTGTGCGGTGCTGACAGTACCCGTGATGAATTAGGAGACTCCATGATCTTTGAAGTCAGTTCCACGAAGTCACTCGATCAGATTGGGAAGGCGCTGGAGGAATCCGCAGCCAGGCACAAGTTCGGGATTATCGCGACCCACGATCTGAAAGAGACCATGCGCAAGAAAGGGGTCGACTTCTCGGGTGAGTGCATGATCTTCGAGGTATGCAACCCGCACCAGGCGAAGAAGGTGCTCGAAGCGAACGGCGCGGTCTCGACGGCGCTGCCTTGCAGGATCTCCGTCTACCGTGCGGGAGAAGGTTATCGTCTGGCTACGATTCGCCCCACCGCCATGATGAAGATGTTTGACAGCCCTGCGCTCGAGCAGGTCGCACGCGAAGTTGAGGACACGGTTATTGCGATGATGCGGGACGCGGCCTGAGCATCCGGCGGATCACCAAAGCCACCACGAGGAACCCTAGAACCGTCACTCCCACGGGCACGGCGTTCATGATCCACCACTGGGAGCCTTCCGGTTCAACCAGGATCCGCTCGCCGTAACGGGTTTTGTACATATCGATGATTTCCCGGTCGGAGCGGCCTTCCGAAATCAGCTTAACGATCTCGGCCTTCATGGCGAGTGCGACTTCGCTGCGGTGTGCGGCGATTGGCTCGGCCCAGCAGCACGGGGCGAGCAGCGAATTTTCGAGCTTTTCGGCCCGCTTCTGCTGATCCTGTGAGAGGTCAGCCGCCGCGAGGGGCATCAGGGCCAGCAGAAGAAGGATCGGGAGGCGCATCGCTATTGCGTTTGTACCGCAGACGGAGTGCCGCAGCAACCAGGACCTCGCCCGCCACGGCCACGCCGGCCCCTCCAAAGCGGGTAACCGCGCTCGTCTCGCAGCCGTAACGTCTTGCCCTGTGCCGGGAGCGTGACCACCGAGGCGACTACCGTGTCGCCTGCCTTGTATCCCTTCACTTCAACCTCTTCACCGGCCTTCGGGCTGAAGTTCTGCTGCATGAGGTAGTGCATGGCGCCCAAAACCACGTGAATCGCCTTGCCGTCCTGCTCCACGTCCAAAGACGGCATCCCGCGGCCGGGCGCCACCTGTACCTTGACGATCTTGCCTTTCACTTCGACGACCGGATTCGACGCCATGGGCGTTTGGGCACCGGCCGACTCGGTAAAGATAACGCCAGCCAGGATCGCCGGTATCGCAACCAGGAGCCGTTTCATATGAGCCATCCTACGATACGTTGAGCAATTGACGATCCCATTCTATCCTATTGAAAAATAAGAGCGAAGTCGCTTCAATGTGCGCAGAGTTTGCACTGCCCTACGGCGGCTTTGCAGAACCTGCGCACCTTGACTCGGCGGCCGCCGGGTCCGGCGTCACGCGAATTCCCGCTCTACTCGCCTCCGGAACGGGTAAAATATTAGTGCGAACTCATTGTAAAGACTGCCTGAACAAGACGGTATCATCATGGGTCGGCGTCTCGGACCCTGCAGCGGGTACACCCGGCGGCCTTCCAAGTAAACCGGGATTGAACCGAGGATTCCGCACTCCAGTTTGCCGGGTGTCCGGGTAGAATTGAGAATCCATGTTATCCATCCTGAGTATGGTCGCGTTTTTGGCTGCCCCGTCGCCAGTGAAGCAGGCGATGCGCAGCGTGAATGACGAGACTTTCTCTGGCATCCACCAGTTGAGCTGGTTCGACTGGTCGCTGCTTATCCCCTATTTCCTGATCCTCATCATTTTGTCGATCTATGGGGCACACCGCTATGAGGTGATCCGGACTTATTACAGAAATCGCAAAAAGCTGTTGCAGGGACCACCGCAGCGATTCGAGGAGCTTCCGCCGGTCACGATTCAACTCCCGATCTTCAACGAGCGTTTCGTCATTGAACGGCTCATCGAAGAGGTTGTCAAAGTCGATTACCCGAAAAACCTCCTGCAGATCCAGGTCCTCGATGACTCAACCGACGATACGCACGAGTTTACCGAAGCCCTTGTAGAGCGCTACAAGGCTCTCGGCTATCCCATCGAGTATCATCATCGGACCAACCGTCAGGGCTTCAAGGCAGGGGCGCTCCAGGAGGGGCTCAAGACGGCAACCGGTGATTTCGTTGCCATCTTCGATGCCGATTTCGTCCCGCCGTCGGACTTCCTGACCCGTACGATCCACTTCTTTGCCGATCCGAAGGTAGGTGTTGTCCAGACACGTTGGAGTTATCTGAATCGCGACTACAACGTGCTGACTGAAGTCCAGGGGATGCTGCTCGATGCCCATTTCATCCTCGAGCATACGGCGCGTTGCTCGCGTGGTCTGTTCTTCAACTTCAACGGCACCGCGGGAATTCTGCGGACGAAGATGATCGCCGACGCCGGGGGCTGGCAACATGACACCCTGACCGAAGACTGCGACCTGAGCTATCGCGCCCAGTTGAAGGGCTGGCGTTTCATCTATCTCCCCGGGCTCGATTGCCCGTCGGAATTGCCGGTCGAGATGCACGCTTTCCAGGTGCAGCAGTCGCGCTGGGCAAAAGGATTGATGCAGGTTGCGGGGAAGCTGCTGCCGTCGATTCTGCGCGCTCCGATTCCTCTTCGCGAAAAGATTGAGGCGTTTTTCCATCTGACGCCGAATATTTCGTATCCGCTGATGATCATCATTTCGGCGCTCATGCTGCCAGTCATGATCGTGCGGTTTTACATCGGCTGGTTCCAGATGTTGATCATCGATCTGCCGATGATGATCGCCTGTTTCTGGTCGATTGTCGTCTTCTATGTGCTGGCGCAGCGGGAACTCAGCCCGAAGTCCTGGAAGCGTTCGATCTTCCTGCTGCCGGCGCTGCTTGCCGCGGGCGTGGCTCTCGCCGTGATCAACACGCGTGCCGTGCTCGAAGCGCTGTTCGGTGTCCAGAGCAGTTTTGTTCGGACGGCAAAATACGCTCTGGGGAAGGAGAAGGTTCGGATTGCGACCACTCCTTACCGGCGCAAGAGTGGCTGGCTACCTTACATCGAGTTGGTAATCGGGACGTACTTCCTGTACATGGTGTACTTCGCTATTGCGAGCTACAACTTCCTTGCCGTTCCGTTCCTATCGCTGTTTGTCGCCGGATACTACTGGGCTGCCATAGCGACACTCTGGCAGGAATACCAGACCCGTTTACGCTGGCAACGCCAGAAGCGAATTGAACTCGAAGCAGTGCGGTAGCCCCGGAAGTTACCAGATTCCGATCAGCTTCCACCATCCGAAGCCAATCGTGGCCCATATGGCTATGTTGACGACGGAGACGGCGAAGCCCGTCGTCCACCACTGCCTGAATGAGACGTATCCGTGCGCGAAGAACATGGGGGAAGGGGTCGTGCCATAGTTAGTCAGCCCGGCTGACAGGCACGTGAGACACGCGAAGCTGAACACCATCAGACCCACGGGCGCGCCCTTTGCGATCAATACGGCCAGGAAGGCCGGGTACATAGCCAGCATGTGCGCCGTCATGCTGGCGAAGCCGTAGTGGGAATAGAAGTAGATCAGCGCCGCCGCCACGAAAAGCGCCACCCACCCGGCTCCCGACAGCTCCGAACTCACGGCCTTGGCGAACTCCGTTGTGACGCCTCTGTCGGCCAGCGTCTTGCCAAGCTGCAGCAATCCTCCATACCAGATGAAAATGTCCCAGGCGGCCTTCTCGCTCTTGATGTCCTCCCAGGTCAGCACCCCCGCGAGCAGCAGCAGGCCGCTTCCAAGCAGCGCCGTGACGGTAATGTCGATCCTGTGCCAGCCGGAGGTGATCCACAGCGAGCAGACGGCCAGGAATACGACGGCGGTCACCTTCTCGCTCCTGCTCATCGGTCCCATAGCTCTCAATTCCCTGGTGGCGAAGGCAGCAGCCTCAGGCGTCCTCTTGATCTCGGGCGGGTTCAGCCAAAAGACGACCAGCGGCACAACGGCCAGCGATACCAATCCAGGTACGATCCCTGCCACGAACCAGTTCGTCCACGTCACGCTGTAACCGAATGTGTTCGTCGCGATTTGTGCCGCCAGGGGATTGCTGGCCTGTCCGGTGTAAAACATTGCGGCGGTGACACAGATGCTCTGATACACGGCCGTCATCAGGAAAGAGCCGAGGAGCGAGGCAGTTTCGCCGGGACGGGACCCGTAAACCTCGGCAATCGACCGAAGAACCGGCAGGATCACGCCACCGGACCGGGCGGCGTTCGAGGGAATGATAGTCGCCAGCGTCATGTCCGAGAGTGAGAGGGCATAGCAGACGCCGAGGGAACTTCGTCCGAACCGTCGCACAAAGACCAGTGCGATGCGGCGGGCCATCCCCGTCTTGATCAGGGCGCGGGAGATGAAGAACGCCGCCAATACCAGCCAGACGGTGGGGTCGCCGTAACCTGCGAGTGATTGCTGCACGCTCAGGCCGCCGATGATCGCCGTCAGCGTAACGGCCAGCAGGACAACCGCCCCGCCGGGCAAGGGCTGAAGGATCAATCCTGCAATGGTGGCGAGAAAGATACCGACCACTCGCCAGCTTTCAGGGCTGATTGCTTCCGGTCTCGGTAGCGCCAGGACGACCAGGACATAGATCATCACCGGCAGAACTGCGCGCCATATTCTTTGCAATCGGATCCTGTTCACGGGCCTCGCTATCATACCGTACTCGCGCTCGATTCCAGAATTGTGTGCCCGATTTGCTACGATGTCACAAAATGCGGAAATTTGGCATCGTATTTCTGTCCTTTGTGTCTTGCGCGCTGGCTGGGGTGGCTCCTCAGTTAACGGGGAACACCCGTCAGTATCTCGCTGGTCTGGTTCGTCGCGATACGTCGAATCCGCCGGGAAATGAGACGCGCGCCGCGAAATACCTGAAGGAAGTCGCTGACAAATGGGGAATTCCGTGCGAACTGCTCGGCGACAATCCGAATCGTCTGAATTTCGTTGCCCGTCTGCGCGGTTCGGGCAAGGAGCGTCCTCTCCTCCTGATGTCCCACACGGACGTGGTCCCCGCGGACCGCTCGCAGTGGACCGTGGATCCCTTTGGCGCCCTGACCCGTGGTGGCCACATTTACGGACGCGGCACGCTCGACACCAAAGGGCTGCTGGCTGCCGAGATGGCCATTCTGGTTGAGCTCAAACGTCAGGGGATTCCGTTGAAGCGGGACATCATCCTGCTCGCGGAAGCAGACGAGGAAGCGGGTTCGACCGGTATCCAGTGGCTCATCCAGAACGCATGGAGCAAGATTGACGCCGAGTTTGCGCTCAATGAGACGGGGTCGATCTGGGATCTGCCCTCCGGTGTCCGGCTGTTCCAAGTTCAGACGGCGGAAAAGATCCCCACGCGAATCGTCCTGACCGCACGGGGTACGGCCGGCCATGCCTCGCTGCCAGTGCCGGACAACGCTGTTGTCCGTGTGGCGAAAGCGGTCGCCCGGCTGGCGGATTCCGACCAGCCGGTGCGCATTAATACGACCGCGCGCCGCTATTTGACGGAACTGTCCAAGCTGCCGGACTATCATTGGCTCTCGCTGGAACTTCCCAAGCTGATGCAGCCGTCCACGGCGGCCGCCGCAGCCAATCGCATTCGGGCCCGGGATCCGGAACTCGATGCGATGATCCGCACTGCCATTTCGCCAACGATGTTGAGCGCCGGCCAGAAGATCAACGTGATCCCCAGCATTGCGAAGGCATGGGTGGACATCCGGCGTGTCCCAGATGAGACTCGCGAGGAAGTGTTGGCGCGTTGCCGCCGGATCGTGAACGATCCCGCCGTCGAAGTCGCGCCCGCCGGAGGGCAGGAATTGCCGCCGACCGAGCCGAGTTCGATGACGACGTCGCTCTATTTGAACATGGTGCAGGTCTTCGAGAAATCTCACCCGCGCGCGGTTGTCACCCCCATGATGATTCGCGCGGCCACGGACGGATCGTTCCTGCGACGGAAGGGAATGGCTGTGTACGGCGTGCCGGTCTTCCGGCGCGAGGGCATGACAAACCGCTCCCATGGCAACGATGAGCGGATTTCCCTGGAAGAGCTGGATGCGGGCGCCCAGCTCCTTTGGAAGATTGTCGTGAAGACGGCTGCGGCGAACGGCTCCGCCCGCTAGAGCCGAAACTTACAGCCCGCAGCAGGACCCGGCGCCTATCAAAGCGGCGGGTGTGATCTCCCGCGCCGATGCAAAGAAATCGTGCTGCGAGAGCAGCTTGTAAACGTTGCCGGCGATCCCGGCGGCGGTGGGCCCGCTGACTCCGCGCCCGCCCGTCAGCATGACGACGACGGCCAGCTTGTTCTTACCCACTTCGTTGAACGAGCCGAACCAGCCCATGTGTGTTCGAACGTCTGTGCAGGTCCCGGTCTTCCCCAAAATGGGTTGTGACGGATCATAGTTGGCTCGCCGTGCTGTTCCGCGTTCGACGGCGGCCTGCATGCCGGGGCGAATTTCGGGGATCCACGAGGCGATGTCCAGATGACGCTTCACGCGCGGGATCAAGCTGGCAACTTCCTGCTCCGATCGCGGGTATTGAAGATAGTAAAGCGTACCGCCGTTGGCGATTGCCGAGATCATCGCTGCCAGTTGCAAGGGTGTGAGTGAGATTCCCTCGCCAAAGCTCGTCATGATCCCGACATTCAAGTTACGCGGAGGCTCTTCAGGGAACATACCCGGTTGCTCGCCGTCGATGTCGAGCCCGGCCTTCTCGCCGAGGCCGAACATTTGCGCATAGTGCCGGAATCTCTCGAAGCCGAGCTTGTTACCCAGATTCGCGAAGAACGGGTTGTCCGAGTGCGCCAATGCTTCAGTCAGGGTGAGCCTCTTACGGCCATACACGCGCATAGCCGTGCTTTGGTCGATGATGCCTTCGACAAGGGCGGCTATCGCCACCGGCACCTTGATGATCGAACACGGCTGGAAACCACTCTGCAGCGCCAGCCGCTGGTTGACTATCGTGAGAATTCGGCCGCTGCTCGGGTCGACGACCACGACGGAACCGTTGTAAGGACCGAGCGCTTCAACGGCGGCGCTCCGCACCACGGGATCCTCGCCCTGTATGACATCGCCGGTGGTGGATTCCGCGTATGTCGGTGAACTCCAGGGATTGTACCGGACACGCCTGTGACGCGTGGCCCTGCGCTTGGTCACACGTCTCCTCGTCCGCTTCACGGAAGTGGTCCGAGTCTGGGCCTTTCGCACTGTTTGCTGGGTTGTGGTGGTTGAAGACCTGCTTTTTGCGGCCCTTCTCTTCTTCTTCGGGGCTGCGAAGGCCAGGCCGGCCGTAAGCAGCAGAATCAATAACGCGGTTAGAAAACGGTAAGACTTTTTCCGGGGCATGAAATCCATCCGGCGCGTCGGTACTAACATTTGCCAGAGCTTCGGTCGAGGCCGGTTGGCTGGACCGGCCAATTCCTATTTTGAAAGATTTCGTTCCAGCGAGTCAAGATCGGGATTAATGCCGCCCCCCCCAACTTTGGTCGAGGAGCGGGTGCCGTCAGGCCGCCGTCCAGCCTCCATCGATCGTAACCACCGATCCTGTGGCGAATTCGGCCTCCGCTGAACTCAGATAAAGGGCCATGTTCGCGATCTCCTCGGGTCGTCCGAGTCTGCCGATTGGCTGGCGGGCGTTCAACTCCGCACGAACCTTGTCCTTCTCGTGCTTGTGATACTTCTCCAGGTAGCCTTCGACGAAGGGTGTATCGACCGTTCCGGGGCAGATGCAGTTTACGCGAATCTCCTTCGGGTACTCCACTGCGAGCTGCCGGGTCATCGCCACGACGGCGCCCTTGGTCGCGCAATAGGCGAATCTCCGCTTGATCCCCACCAGACCCGCGACGGACCCGATATTCACGATCGAACCATGCGAGGCAACCAGCAGCGGCAGGGCGTATTTGGTCACCAGAAACAAGCCTTCCACGTTGACGCGCAGAAGCCGCTGGAAGTCTGCCAGCTCTGTTTCTTCGATGCTGCCCACCAGCCCGATCCCTGCGTTGTTGACGAGGATGTCAAGGGTTCCGATACCCGCCATCGTCTGCTTTACGGCGCCCTCGTTGGTGATATCGCAGGGCAGGAAGGAAGCGTTCGGAAGCTCTGCGATCAGCTTTCCGGCGCGTTCCCGGTCAACGTCAACGATCGTCACCGAAGCCCCGGCCGCTGAGAATACCCGCGAAACCGCTTCGCCGATTCCACTGGCTCCGCCAGTAACCAGTGCCTTCCGTCCGTCCAGCCTAAATGGAGTTGTCATCGTAAGAATTGTATAACCGAACACCACCCCTGTAGTCGAGACCGCCGGCAGTGTCTGGAGCACCGGAACAATTGCCGCCGGTTCTGTAAGACACCAAGTCGAACGGGGTCTACAATTGCTATAGCGGGATTGCGGAAAGGGAGAGTGTGCAGGACCCTGGGACTACTCGCCTGACGCAGAATGCCCGGCCCCTGGGTCATGTGTCGGCTCTTCCTGGACTGCGTTTTCCGCTCCTTGTTCTCGCCGCTGCCATTCTGCTCCTTGGCGCGATCCGCCTCGGGGACCTCCCCGGATACGACGACGCTTTGTATTCGCTCCAGGCGAAGGGGATCTTACAGACTGGGGACTGGCTTACTCCCCGAGTCGGGGGTGAACCGGCGCTTGAGCATCCGCCGTTATTCGTGTGGGTACAGGCCGTTTTCTTCGCGGCATTCGGCATTTCTGACCCGATTGCGAAGTTGCCGGCCGCACTGAGCGCGCTGGCCACAGTCCTGCTCGTTTACTGGCTTGCGCGCCGGCTTCTCAACGACAAGCTGGCTGCGACGGCAGCCATGTTCGTCATGCTGGCCACGCCTTACGCTGTCAAGTACGCCGGTCACGCGATGACAGACATGCCCACGACGCTCCTGTTCTTGTGTGCGATCTGTGCCTGGTCGCTCGCCGATGACAACCCTTGCTGGTATCTCGCCGCGGGCGCATTCACCGGCCTCGCGCTGGTGACTCGTTCCTTGACCGGACTCGGGCTCCCGGCGATCTTTGCGGTGCACATGGTGGCCACCCGGCGACGGCGGGCTTGGAAGTATCTTGTTCCGGCCCTGGTGATTGCGCTCCTTCCACCGGCTGCCTGGTGGGGCTATCTGCTGTTCCGATACGGGGAGCACTTCCTGATAACCCACGTGGCTTTCTTGCACCGCGAAGTCTTCGAAACACTGACACCGGCGTGGCGGCGATACACCGGCGCCCTCGAATATGCGTGGACGCTCACAAAATCGTATTGGCCTTGGTTGCCCGTGATGTTGGCGGGTCTCGTGACGGTCATCCGCGTGCGCCGGCGCCAACTTTGCCTGTTGCTGGCGTGGGCCGGGATCGTGTTTCTTCTGTGTTCGATAACCGGGAGCCGCGTGCTGCGCTACATGCTTCCTGCGTATCCGGCGTTTGCTATCCTCTCCGCAATCGGGCTGTTGAGATGGGTTCCGCGCCGCCTTGTCGAGCGCGCGATGGATAGGATCCCGCCGTTAGCGGTAGCTGCCGCCATCTGCATCGTTGCGTTGCTTCCGCCGCGTTGGCACGCCGCTGAGACCCGCGCCATCGCGCAGAAGAACAGCCAGGTGATCTCGTCTGGCGAACGTGTATACCTCTACGACAAAGGGGACCCCCGCTACGACGAAACAAACGAACTGGAATGGTATGGCCGCAATGTTGCGTCGATCCTAATCACGAGTGCAGATCTCGAGAAGGCACTCCAGGACCATTCGCTTCGTGTGTTTGTGGTCGACAAGGCCACCTACAAGCAACGGATTAAGATTTTCTCGCACGATGTGATCGCCGAGGCCGGCAACCTCATCAGTGTGCGCTTGAAGCGTGGCGTGTAGCCCCTGAAATAGGCGCAACCGCGGAAGGTGAGCGTCCGGCTGGCCCAAATACGACCCTGGACCACTATTTCAACTCCTCTGTCGCCCGTTTCAAATGGTAGACCGGCTTGCTTTTGGCCTTGTGAATGATGTATTTCGTAAGATCACCGAGAGAACCATATGAGCGAAAAAATCGGAATTGGAATGATCGGCTACAAGTTCATGGGGAAGGCACACAGCAATGCCTACCGCCAGGTTCCCCAGTTCTTTGATCAGCCCCTTAAACCCCGGCTGAAGGTCATCTGCGGCCGCGACCAGGCAAAGGTCGGGCGCATGGCCGAGAAATGGGGTTGGGAAACGGCTGTCACGGATTGGCGGCGCGTCATCGACGACCCCGAAGTGAAGATTGTCGATATCTGCGCGCCGAACTACACCCATCACGACATCGCGATCGCCGCGCTTGAGGCTGGCAAGATCGTGGCGTGCGAGAAGCCGATGGCGATGAATGTTCCCGAGGCGGAACGGATGGCCGCGGCGGCTCGCAAGAGCGGCAAGATCAACATGGTCTGGTTCAACTACCGCCGTGTGCCGGCGGTTTCTTTCGCCCGGCAGCTCATCGACGAAGGGCGCCTCGGACGGATCTTCCATTTTCGTGGCCTGTACCTGCAGGACTGGACCATGGATCCCTCGGTTCCGCTCGTTTGGCGCATGGATAAGGCCGCCGCGGGTTCCGGAGTGACGGGCGACCTGTTGGCGCACATCGTCGACATTTCCAATTACCTCGCTGGAGAGATCGAGTCGGTATCCGGTACGAGCAAGATCTTCGTGGACGAACGGGAGAAGCCGGAAGGCGGGCGCATGAAGGTCGAGATCGAGGACGCCGCGATCTTCGTGTGCAAGTACAAGAATGGCGCCATCGGCCACTTCGAAGCGACCCGGTTCGCCAACGGCCGGAAGAACGCCAATACCTTCGAGGTCAACGGAGAGTACGGGAGCCTGTACTTTGACCTCGAAGACATGAGCCGCCTTTGGTACTTCGATTCGCGCGAGCCGAAGCACGTGCAGGGCTGGCGCAAGATCTCGGTTTGGGAGGAGGTTCATCCCTACATGAAGCACTGGTGGGTTCCCGGTTGCGCCATCGGTTACGAGCACACGTTCGGAAACCAGGCGGCCGACCTGATGGATGCGATCGCCACCGGCAAACCCATGAAGCCGGATTTCGATGACGGTCTGGCGTGCCAGCGCGTTTTGGATGCGGTTCTCGAATCGTGTGAAACGTCACGCTGGGTCGATGTGAACAAGAAATAGACTGTGGTTGGAAGGGCGTGGCTCGCGGATTCCGCAGGCCATGCATCATAGGGGGAGATACTCATGAAGATCTCATTGGGCAGTTGGGCGTTTTCCTTTGGCCCGTACGCGGACAATCCGATTCCATTCGATAAATGCGCAAAGCGCTTGGCGGATGCCGGTTACGACGGCATCGAGATATGCGGATGCCCGCCGCACATCACGCTTGATAAGTACCCATCCAAGGAGTCCAGGCAGGAAGTTGCGAAGTTTCTCGAAGACATTAACCTTGGAATTTCCGGCTACGTGGCTGACCTGTACAGCGCGAACCCGGTAGTACCCGAGAATCGAAAGACGTACCTCGACCTGTTCCGGCGGAACATCGAGATGTGCGTGGACCTCGGCAGTCCCGCTGTTCGCGTGGATACGGTGGCGGCTCCTGGTTCGGTCCCGGACGGCGAGTACAAAGCGGCCTTCGAACGGGTCGCGGGCGTGTGGCGGGAAGCGGCTGAAATCGCGCAAGGGTCCGGCATTCGTCTGGTGTGGGAGTTCGAGCCCGGATTCCTGTTCAATAAGGCCTCGGAAGTCGTCGCGATGCACGACCTGGTCAACCACCCAAATTTCAAGGTCATGTTCGACACCTCGCACGCGTATATGTGCGGCGTGGTCGGCGCGCGGCAGCACGGTCCCAAGGAGACTCTGGCTGGCGGCGTCCCCGAGTTTCTGAAAAAACTCCAGGGGCGTATCGGCCATATTCACCTGATCGACTCCGATGGAACGCTGCACGGCGATGAGACCAGTACGCACCGGCCATTCGGAGAGGGCTACATCGATTTCAAGGGACTCGCTCCCCAGTTGCTGGCGGTGCCGAACATCGAATGGTGGTGCATCGACCTGTGCTTCTGGGCCGGCTCGTGGGAGCTTGTTGAGCCGAGTTTGCATTTCGTGGCTGACCTGCTCGGAACCGGGCAGGCGGCGTAATTTCCCGGGAGCACCGCACGGCGGACGGGGCGCATGGTGTACAATCGGCAGTTTTAGCCGATGCTAAGTTACACTCGGGGCCCCGAAACGCCCCTAATCGATAAAACACTCTCTCAGGTGCTGGCTGAAACAGCAGCTCGGGTGCCTGAGAAAGAGGCGGTCATATCCCGCCATCAGAATGTTCGGTATACGTGGCGGGAATTCCTCGCAGCTGTGGAACAGACGGCGCGTGGACTGCGCGGCCTAGGTCTCCAAAACGGCGACCGTATCGGCGTGTGGTCCGCAAACTGCGTCGAATGGCTTCTTCTCCAGTACGCCGTCTCTATGGCGCGTGTTGTGATGGTCAATATCAATCCGGCGTACCGTTCGCACGAACTGCGCTACGTGTTGACCAAGTCACGAATGAAGGCTATGTTCCTGTGGGAACGGGATGCGCGCGCCGACTACCTGCAGATTCTTCGCGATTCCCGCGAAGGTGCGGAACTGCCTTTAGAGCATGTGATCCTGCTCGGCCAGGAGCCGTGGAATCGCATGATGGCAAACGGCGCGGACCTCCCCGAGCCGGAGACCTCGTCGGACGCCGTCGTCAACATCCAATACACCTCCGGAACGACGGGTGCGCCGAAGGGCGTGCTCCTCACACACCGCAATCTGCTGAATAACGGCGCCGGAATTGGCAGTTATCTCGGAGCGTCCTCCGAAGACCGCATCTGCCTCCCGGTTCCTCTGTATCACTGCTTCGGTTGTGTGATTGGCAGCATGGTGGCGGTCACAAGCGGCGCCACAACGATTCTGCCGGCTCCCCAATTCGATGCGCTGGCGACCCTCCAAGCCATCCACGACGAACGTGCCACGGCCATCTATGGTGTTCCGACGATGTTCATCGCGGAACTCAATCATCCGGAGTTTTCACGCTTCGATCTCACGTCTCTGCGAAGAGGAGTGATGGCCGGATCGCCGTGTCCGATCGAGATCATGAAGCGCGTAGGGGACGAAATGCATTGCCCGGGCATGACGATCTGTTACGGCCAGACGGAAAGCTCACCGGTAAGTACGATGTCTCACGTCGACGACAGCCTCGAGCTGCGTGTGTCGAGCGTGGGCTGTGCCATGCCTAACACGGAAATCAAGATCGTGTCGACCGAAACGGGCGAAACGTTGCCCGTCGGCGGGCAGGGTGAACTCTGCGCCCGCGGTTACCTCGTCATGAAGGGCTATGACGACGACCCGGAGGCAACACGCGCGGCTGTCGACGAAGAAGGCTGGCTCCACACGGGTGACCTCGCGGCAATGCAAGAGAATGGCTACTTCCGCATTACGGGCCGCGCCAAGGACACCATCATTCGAGGTGGAGAAAACGTCTATCCGAGAGAGGTCGAGGAGTATCTCTTCACGCATCCGAAGGTGGCCGACGTGACCGTCGTCGGACTGCCGGACGAGCGGCTCGGCGAGACCGTTTGCGCCTGGATTCGCCTCAAAGCCGGTCAGACCGCCACCGCGGAAGAGATTCGCGAGTTCTGCCGCGGTACGATCGCGTACTTCAAGATTCCGCAGCACATCCGTTTTGTGGATTCGTTTCCGTTAACGATCACCGGTAAGATTCAGAGATTCCGTATCCGCGAGATCGAGATCCGGGAGCGCGGCCTTGAAAAGGTTGCGGCGATCGAAACCGCCTGACCGCCTGGAATCTCCCGCTGGACTAGTACAACGGCTGTGTGCGCGGGTCGAAACCCGACTTTCCTAGCGGCTCCAGAATCGACTTCGCTCCGGAACCAAGGACCAATAGCTCGCTCGGAGCCTGGAAGAACAGGAACCCCTCATCCATGTAGCGCCGCATCTCGTCCGCGGTGGCGGCGGGACGGCCAAGCGCCACATGGTAGCGCTGAGCGGCTGCCCTCACCCGATTGATTGCATTCTTCACGGCGGGATGGCTGATCTGGTCCCCGACACCCAGCGAGTAGGATAGGTCGCTTGTCCCGATGAATAGGACGTCGATGCCGGGTGTCGAGGCAATCTCTTCAATCTGCTCGACGGCGCGCGCCTGTTCGATGATGACAATCACCATCACGTTCCGGTCGGCAAACTTGTGATAGCCTTCCGGCGCGGGCCAGCGCAGCGTCGCGAGCCCCGGCCCGGAACCTCTCAATCCCACGGGCGGATACTTGCACGATGCCACCGCCTGGCGCGCCAGTTCGGGCGTCGAAGTGAACGGAAACATCACCCCAAGGCTGCCGATATCGAGCACCCTCTTCGCTGTCCATAGCTCGTTCACCGGAACGCGAGTAAACGGAACTGCTTTGAGCCCGCGCGTCGCAAGGATCATCTCGCGTGCGGTTTCGAGCGTAATCGGGCTGTGCTCCATCTCGATCCAGAGGAAGTCGAAGCCCAAATTCGCCGCATAGGCTGCAATTTCAGGGCTCGCTACCGTAATCGTGATGCCGGCGGCCGGGCATCCTTCCCGCAGGAGTTTTCGGACCGGATTTTCCCACACCGTCGAGGTGTTCTCTTGCGTTGGGGGCGGCATAACGCCCCAGATTATCAGATGGGGGCCCCGAGGATCGCATTTTTGTTGACGGCGCTCGTTTTTGTCCATATAATTAAATCGATCGTATGTTTCATACGATCGTATTAAACGATGAGCACAAAAGATAAGATCCTCGACGCCGCGGAGACGTTGTTCGCCGAACACGGCTTCGAGGTCACGTCTCTCCGCGAGATAACCGCTCTCGCCGGTGTGAACCTTGCCGCCATCAACTATCATTTCCGCTCGAAAGATGCCCTGATCCGCGCCGTGTACGGGCGCCGGATAGGAGCCGTGAACGAGAGAAGGCTTACAATGCTGGATGCCTTCGAGGCGGAAGCGGCTGGGGGTGTCCTGCCCCTAAATGCTGTGTTGCAGGCGTTCTATGCCCCCGTCTTTGATGTGCTGCGGGATCTCGGGCCGAAGGCGCAATGTTTGGGGCTGCTTATGGGGAGGATTTATGTGGAGCCCAGCGAGACCGTCCATGAGATCCTACGCGAGCAGATCACGCAGATCGCACAGCGTTTCATCTCGGCGTTTCACCGCGCGTTGCCTCATTTGCCGATAATTGAACTCATTTGGCGGGTCAACTTCTGCGTGGGTGTCTTGTCACACTCGCTCGCCGGGGGGCGCCAACTTCAGGTTGTATCTGGGGGACAGTGTGATCCATCAGACATGAGCGGGATGTTGGAACGTGTGATTTCCTTTGTTGGGGCCGGCTTGCGCGCACCGCTGCCTGCCTTGCCGCCCCGGAGCTGAAACCTATGTGGAGAAAGAACTTAGCGTCAATTGGGCTCTCCTTGCTCCTTCCGGCCGGAATGGCGATGTCGGCCGATTCGCCGGGCGCGCCTCTCGAACTGAGCCTGAAGCGTGCTATCGAAACTGCTCTCTCGCCGAGCGGAAATGCCCGTGTGCGGCTGGCGCAGGCGACGACCAGGCAGGCCCAGGAGCGGGCGAACCAGGCGCGGGCTGCGCTGCTTCCCAATCTCGATGCCACGGTCGGACAGCAGAACCAGACGCGAAACCTCGCCTCGTACGGCTTCAAATTCACGAAAATGATCCCGGGCGTGACGATTCCGGACCTTGTCGGGCCATTCACGACGTTCGATGCCCGCGCGAGCCTCAGCCAGTCGGTGCTCGACTTCTCCGCCATCCGGCGCTATCAGGCGTCGCGTGCGGGAGTCAAAGCAGCCGATTCCGAGAGCCGCGCCACCCAGGACCAGGTCGCCCGGCAGGTCGCAGGCCTCTACTTTGGCTCGTTGCGCGCCGAGGCCCGCGTGCAGGCCGCTGAGGCGAATGTGAAGCTCGCCGAGGAACTCCTGCGTCTCGCAATCAACCAGCAGCAGGCGGGGACAGGAACGGGCCTGGAGGTCACGCGGGCCCGTGTACAACTGGCCAACGAACGGCAGGCGCTGCTGGTCGCGCACAATGAGCGCCGCCAAGCCAACCTGCAGTTGCTCAAGGCGATCGGCCTCCCCCTTGAGACGCCCCTGCAGTTCACCTATCCGCTTGGTTTTGCACCGGTTGATGTCCCGCTGTCCGAGCAGGCACTGGCCGCCGCCCTCGATGAGCGCGCGGATTACGCCGCGCAGCAGAAACGGGAGGAAAGCGCGCGCCTCAGTTACAGCGGCGTGAAGATGGAGAGGCTCCCGTCTGTTGTGGGTTTTGCCGACTATGGAACGATCGGCACCAGTATCAATAACACCATCCCGACCCGTACCGTCGGACTTTCCGTGCGCGTACCCGTCTTCGATGGCGGACGGCGCGATGCTCGCCGTGGTGAAAGCCGCTCTGCCTATGAGCAGGAAAAGATACGCACCGCCGACCTGAAGCAGCAGATCGAGCTCGAATTGCAGCTTGCCATGGACAGCCTCGGTTCGGCGAAAGACCAGGTTCAAGTGGCGAGCGATGGCCTCAAGCAGGCCGAAGACGAACTGGAACGCGCGAGCAGACGGTACAAGGCCGGACTCGCGAACAGCCTGGAGGTGACGGACGCGCAGACCCGGCTCGCTCGCGCCAGGGACAACCGTATCGCGGCGCTCTACCTCTATAACGTGGCCCGGGTCGACCTCGGCCAGGCAATGGGTACGATTCAGCGGATGGTCGATTGAGGAGTTCTACAACCATGAAGAAGAAAATCATCCCCGTAGTTGTGTTGGCGGCCATCGTGATTGTTGGCGGTACGTTCCTGTACCGGTGGCTGAAACGCTCTGACAAAGGCGTAATCACCATTTCGGGCAACATCGAGTTGACCGAGGTCAAAATCGCATTCAAGACAGCGGGACGCCTCGTGGAGCGGCTGGTTGACGAAGGAGACGCCGTCAAGAAGGGCGAAGTTGTGGCGCGCCTCGACCGCGATCAGCTACTCCGTCAGCGCGACCGGGAGCAGGCAGGCTACGCCGCCGCCCAATCCGCTGTCACGCAGATTCAGACCGCGATCGCCTACCAGCGTGAGTCCCTCGAAGGAGAAATCGCGACTCGAAGGGCGGAACTGAACCAGGCTGATGCCCGTTTGCGCGAGCTGCTTGCCGGTTCCCGCCCGCAGGAAATCGCGGAAGCTAAAGCTGCCGCCGAAGCCGCGCGTACCGAACATGTTCGCGCGAAAGCCGATTGGGAACGCGCTCAGGCGCTCTTCAAGAACGACGACATCTCGGCCTCCCAACGCGACCAATACCGGATGGCGAACGATCGCGCAGCCGCCGTCCTGCGGCAGGCGGAACAGCGGCTCGCATTGGTCGTCGAAGGGCCGCGGACGGAGAATATCGACGCGGGACGGGCACAGGTTGATCGCGCGCGAGCGGCCCTCCGCCTCGCCGAAGCGGCGCGTCTTGAACTCAAGCGCAAAGAGCAGGAACTCGACGCGCGGCGCGCCGAGGTCGAGCGCGCACAGGCTCAAATCGCAGTCATCAACACGCAACTCGACGACGCGACCGTTGCCTCTCCCATCGACGGCGTCGTCCTCGTTAAGTCGGCCGAGCCCGGAGAGACGCTCGGCGCCGGGGCATCCGTCGTCACCGTCGGCGACCTCGATCATCCCTGGCTGCGCGGCTACATCAGCGAGTCCGACCTGGGCCGCGTCAAGCTTGGCACGAAAGTGAAAGTCACGACGGACTCTTTCCCGGGCAAGGTTTACTGGGGCCGCGTTTCCTTCATTGCCAGCGAGGCGGAATTCA
The DNA here is from genome assembly GCA_039680545.1 of Bryobacteraceae bacterium. Classification (GTDB taxonomy): domain Bacteria; phylum Acidobacteriota; class Terriglobia; order Bryobacterales; family Bryobacteraceae; genus JAEHDI01. Next base: position 26,861 of record JBDKSR010000693.1, read on the forward strand.
CACCGAAACAGATTCAGACGCTCGAGGAGCGCGTCAAGCTCGTCTACCGCATCAAAGTGGACCTGCCGAACACCAACCATGAGTTGAAGTCCAACATGCCGGCGGACGCGGAGATTCTGGTCGGGGAGATGGACAAGTAGGGATTCGGAGCAAGCCGATGGATGGCGTCATGATCGAAGCGAAGGATTTGAGCAGGCGATTCGGCGATCTTACTGCCGTTGACCGGCTCAACCTTCAGGTTGCGAGCGGTGAGATCTTCGGGCTCGTCGGGCCGGACGGCGCGGGGAAGACGACTACCCTTCGCTTGCTCTGTGGCCTGCTCGATCCGACTTCCGGCGCGTCGCGCGTCGACGGCCACGATCCGGTTCGCGAGACCGAGCAGGTCAAAGACGTCATTGGTTACATGGCGCAGCGCTTCGGTCTCTATGGCGACCTCACGGTCGAAGAGAACATGCGGTTCTACGCCGACTTGTTCGGCATCACGCGCGAGGAAAGGGACCAACTCGTCCCCGGGCTCCTTCGCATGACCCGCATGGAGCCGTTCCGGAACCGCCAGGCGGGACGCCTCTCCGGTGGCATGAAGCAGAAGTTGGCGCTGATGTGTACGCTGCTTCACAAGCCTCGGATCCTGTTTCTCGACGAACCCACCAACGGCGTCGATCCCGTCTCGCGCCGCGATTTCTGGATTATTCTTTACGACCTCGTGAAAAACGGCCTGACCGTGTTCGTCACAACGGCCTACCTCGATGAGGCCGAACGCTGCGACAGGGTCGGACTCATGCATAAGGGGCGGCTCATCCGCTGCGACTCGCCGGCTAACTTGAAGAGCCAGCTAGAGGAGGCCTGCTACGCGGTTCGCTCACCGGACCAGCGCGCCGCCAAGGCGTTTCTGGAACGGCAGACGGGCGTGGCGAGCGTCGAGCCCTTCGGCTCTCAACTCCACCTTTTCCTGACGCCCCACCAAACCTCGGCTGAGAGCCTGGCAGATGCTCTCAACGCAGCCGGTTTGGGCCCCGCGGAGTTCGCTCCCGTGACGCCGGCGCTCGAGGACGCTTTCATCCTCCTCATCCATAAGGCTTCCGGAGGTGCGGCGTGAACCGCAACGGCTGGGCCGTCGAGGCACACGAACTCGTGAAGCGGTTCGGCGATTTCGTCGCCGTCGATCACGTCAGTTTCCAGGTCGCGCGCGGCCACATCTTCGGGTTCCTCGGACCGAACGGGGCAGGCAAATCGACCGCCATCCGCATCCTCTGCGGATTGTTGCGGCCGAGCGGCGGAACGGCTCTCGTGGGAGGCTTCGACGTAGACACAAACGCGGAAGATGTCCGCAAGAACATCGGCTACATGTCGCAGCGGTTCTCCCTCTATGACGATCTGACAGTCGCGGAGAATATCGAGTTTTTCGGCGGTGTCTACGGCGTTCCCGCCGATCGTCTGCCCGCCCGGCGCGACGAAATCCTCCGCATGGCCGGTCTCTCCGAACAGCACGCGATGATGACTCGGCTGCTTCCCGGCGGATGGAAACAACGTCTCGCCTTGGGTTGCGCAATTCTCCACGAGCCCCCGGTCCTTTTCCTTGATGAACCGACATCCGGTGTGGACCCCATCGCGCGCCGCGAGTTCTGGGATCTCATCTACCAGCTCTCGGCCGCCGGTCACACCGTGTTCGTGACCACGCACTACATGGAAGAGGCCGAGTACTGCCATCGCCTTGCCCTGATGTATCGGGGCAGGATCATCGCGCTTGGCGCACCCTCGGATCTGAAGCGGGAGGCGGGCAAGGCGTCGATGGAAGAAGTCTTTGTGGCGATGATCGAAGAGGAAGAGAGGGAGGGGAAGTGAGACTTCGCCGCTCCTTCGCGCGCACCGCGGCGGTCGCCCGTAAAGAGGCGCGCCACATCGTGCGGGACCCGCGCAGTCTCATGATGGCGCTGGCGCTGCCATGCTTGCTGCTGCTGTTGTTCGGATATGCGCTCACTCTGGATGTCGATCGCGTGCCAACGCTCGTTTACGACCAGGATCGCAGCCCTCAGAGCCGGGAACTCATCCAGCGATTCGCGGGTTCGCGATACTTCAGTATCCTTGGCACGGTCGACAACTACGAGACGATCGAACGCAGCATTGACCGTGACGAATCTCTGATGGCGCTAGTAATCCCCAAGGATTACTCGCGTAGCTTGCTGACTTCGAGGGGAGCGGAAGTTCAGCTTCTTTTCGACGGTAGCGACTCGAACACGGCTTCGATCGCGCAGGGCTACGCCGAATCGCTCGTGCGGGGTTACGCAACCGAACTGCGCGCGGCAGGCATGAACCGTAAAGGTGGACAGACATTGAAGCCGCCCGTCGATGCCCGGTTGCGAGTCTGGTACAACAGCCGGCTCCAATCGAAGAATTACATCGTGCCGGGCCTCATCGCGGTCATCCTGATGATCATCGCGGCGCTGCTCACGTCGCTCACCATCGCGAGGGAGTGGGAGATGGGTTCGATGGAGCAGGTTCTTTCGACTCCGCTCCGCGCGCACGAATTGGTTCTTGGGAAGATGTCCGCGTACTTCGTACTTGGCGTGACAGACATGCTGATCGCCATCGGCGTCGGTGTGTGGCTGTTTGACGTTCCGCTGCGCGGCAGCGTGGTGCTTCTGATGGCCACCGCTTGCCTCTTTCTGGTCGGCGCGTTGTTTTGGGGCATTTTCCTCTCGGCAGTTGCTCGCACGCAATCGCTGGCCTTCCAGCTTGGGATGCTGACCTCATTTTTGCCGGCCTTTCTGCTCTCGGGATT
>JBDKSR010000694.1:0-4359 GCA_039680545.1 Bryobacteraceae bacterium
ATTCCGGAACAGGGGAACCTTTCCAATCTGCGGCGGATTCTGGCGTCCGTTGAAAGCGCCTCGGTGGGTATCGACCTCCGGAACGGCTTCCGCATGGACGTTCGTTGTATCTGCCGGACGGATGACGGAGCGAAACTCATTCACGATTCTCTGCGAGGATTCGTGGGGATGGGCCGCCTGACAGCGCCCGAGGGCGAACCCGAACTGCTGAAATTTTACGATTCCATCGAGATCAGCCAAAACCAGCGCACCGTCATCGTGCACACCGATATGCCGATGGCGCGCTTCGAGAAGTTTGTCGAGAAGTCTCTCCCCGGTAGCAGGGGAGCGAAGTAGGCCCGGCTCGCGGCCGGGAATTCAAACGATCAGACGTCGCCTTTGTTTGCCGCTTCTCCCCGCTTCACCGCACCAGGGCGTTGAAGAACAGCTTGAATGTGCCGTAAGTCTGGGCGCGATGCTGTGCCCGGAAGCCGATCAGGATCACCCGGCCCTTCCCGTACTGAGCCGCCACCATGGAGCCCTTCTTAGCCAGCGTCTTCTCGCCAATGAGCCAGCCGCTCTCCAGAAGGTCACGATCTGCATAACGCACTACCGTCTCATAGCGTTCGTTGTGCGGGGAAGGCAGGATCTCGAAGGCCGGATTGCCGCCGAGGTACATCGCCAGGGCGTCTACGGGCATCCCGTAGGCGAGCGGGTTCGCCGTATCGACCTTCACCTTCAGTGTGGTCGCCGGACACCAGAACTCCTTGGAACTCTTGCCCGCGGTCACATCGCGAACCGCGAGTTCGAGTTTGTCGATCGCAAGCTTGCACGCGTCGCCGAGCGTCAGCAGCGTCCCTCCGTTCTCGACAAACGTCTTCAGCGCTTTCACGCCGTCATTGCCCAAGCCGCTGCGGTATTCGGGTGGCCACGATTCGTCCATGAGGGCGTTAGTCCCCTTCAGGTCGCCTGTGATGGATGTGGGCGAGTCGTTGGGTAGGATCACCATGTCGTAGCGCTCGTTCAATCCACCCTTCCTGATCTCCGCGTCCATCAAAGTCGTATACGGAAAACCGTACTGTTCCAGCAGCCAGCGGCACCATCCCTCGTCCGTGCTGCCGCCCCGGTAGCGCTGGTACATGCCAATGCGCAGCCGCCGGACCTCCGGCGCATCCACGGCCTGATTGAGGGCACGGAAATCGACGCCGGTCTCCTTGGCGATTGTCGCGAGCAGTTCACCGGATGCCTCCGGGACCAGAAAATCGCCCGGCTGCAGACCGGCTTGTGCAGTGGTCACCCGCCGCACTTTTACTTGCTTGGCCAAGAGTATATTCAGGGCTTTGAAGCTCTCGTTGAGGCGGCCGTCGAAGACGTATCCTGCACTGCCACGCGTTACTCTTCCGGAGGGCTTGATCAGCCCAGCCACCTTGCTGAGGCGGGAAGCCGGCACAGCCTCGTCGAGCGGATCCACGCGCACGCCCATGAACTCGAACATGGTATCGGTGGCGAGGTCATAGGGCGCCATCGGAGTGCCGTCCCCCCTGCGCGTCCAATCGTTATCCGGGTAGAATGTGCGGCCCAGCAAATAGCGGATCACTCCCATCTTGGGCTGCGCCATTGAGACGACCCAGGAACCCGGCGGATAGGTCATGCCGTCGGCAGTGGTGAACCCTTGGGGCGATTGGTGTACCTCGATGCCTTGGCCGAGCAGTTTGTTGATCATCAAGGCGGCGGTCAAGGGGTCGTGTTGGGTGGACGGGATCGCGTAGGCCACGGGCTTACCGGCGGCCCCACGTTCGGTCTGGTGTTTGGCTTTCAAGTAAGCGTTCCAAAGCACCGTGTCTTTGTTGCGAGCCGCCAGATCCAGCACCGCCCAGGCGGCGACCTTCTGCCGCTCCACGATGTCCCGCAGGCGCCACCACCCGCCCGGCCACGGATTCGGAAAATTGGTTTGGACGTCGTAGGTGGGCAATCCGCGGCCACCGCCCTTGAGTTGATCGGGATGGACATAAATGGGGGTCGCCATCTTCGCGTGGGCCGATTCAGTCAGCATGCCCGCAATGTTGTGGAACGGCGTTATCCAATGGAAACCGAAGTGTCCCCATCCTGCGTAGGAAGCCGCGTTGAGTGTCCCCGAGAGCCCGGCTTCCTCTTCCTTGTAGGCCATGTGCGCGCCGTACCAGCTCATTTCGCGCCATGACAGCGGATCAGCATAGGGCCGGATCGGCTCGGAATAGGGAGGAAGGTAGATTCGCGCCCCGTACGAATACTGGTGATGGTGGTCCACGTAAGCTTGTGGGACCCAGTCGCGGAGCATCAACTTCGCCATGTATTGCGACTCCACCATGTTGGCCTGGAACGCGTCGCGATTGTTGTCGTGGCCCACGTATTTATGGAAGAGCCAGGGCAGGCTCGAACCCTCGTACTCCGTTCCGAGGGTCTTGTTGTACCAGTCCGCGACCATGATGTTACCGTCCGGGTTGAAGCTGGGCACCAGGAAGAAAATCACGTTGTCGAGAATTCGCTGTGTTTCCGGGTCATCGCGCTTTAGAAGGTCGTAAGCTAACTCCGGCGCCATCTGCGTGCCGCCGATCTCGCTGGCGTGCAGGCTCATGGACTGGCAAATGACCGCCCGGCCTTCCTCCACCAGCTTGTGGATTTCCGGCTCTGCAATCCCGCGCGGATCGCTGATGCGGGCGTTCACCTCGCGAAGTCGGTCCAACCGGGAGAGGTTCTTCGCCGACGAGATCACGGCCACCAGGAACGGGTTGCCCATGGTAGTGGGCCCCATGTTGATGACCTTCATGCGCCCGGCGCTCTCCTTCTCGAGCACGCCAAAGTATTCAACGATCTTGTCCCAGCGCGCCATCTTCCGGTCGCTGCCGAGTTGAAATCCGAAAAAGCTTTCGGGCGAGGTGATGCGTGACTGAGCCATGGCGGCACAGTTCATACAAGCCTGTCCGATGATCGCTGCCGCTGCTGCGGCGAAGGGGAGAAACCTGCGATTGAGTGTCATGGGGATACCCCAATGTGCTTTTCGTCGGCCATACAGGCCCGAAACCGAACAGTATAGGCGTGTTTCGGGGTGAAGGGAATTCCGCTTAATGCGTTTTCATGGAAGTTGACGCGACGGCTTCGGACGCGTAATTGCGGTTCCACTCTGGAATCTCGACTTTCACATCGCCCCGGACCACGGCCTGGCACGCGAGACGCGAATGCAAAGTTACGCCGGCCGCCATCTCCAGGCGGTCTGCCTCATCGTCCTCCATCGGCGAGAGATTCCCTTCTCCTTCGAGGACCACCACGTGGCAGGTCGTACAGGCGCAATTGCCGCCGCAGGCGTGCTCGATCGGCACGTCCACGTTCAGTGCGATATCCAGCAACGACCCGGGCTTCCCGTGCCCGTGATAAGGCAGTCTTCCCAGCTCGAATTCCGCTGTGGTTCCGTTCGGAATGAAAGTAACCTTAGGCACGCGATCCCATTCTAGCGCCGGAGTTTGTGGTGGCAACCCGCGAGGTTGTGGTATGACTCGTGTCGGGAGACTTACATGACTCATGATGTGACGCGTCGTTCATTTCTGGCGGTTCCCGCTGGACTTGCGGCTCCAGCTATTCTTCGCGCCCAAAGTAGCGGAGACAAGCTGCGGTTCGCGATGGTCGGCGTCGGTAACCGTGGCTCTTATCTATTACAGAATCTGCTCAAAGTTCAGGACGCGCAGGTTGTGGCTGTGTGCGATCTGGACCCGGAGCGTGCGGCCAAAGCCGCTGCTACGGTGGCTGCGGCGGGCGGGAAGGCCGACACCTACTCGGACTTCCGTAAGATGCTCGACGAGCGGAAGGACATCGACGTCGTTGTACAGGCGGTGCCCGACTGGCAGCACAAGAACCTTAATCTCGCGATCCTCGAAGTCGGCAAGCACCTTTACGCGGAGAAGCCGCTTGCGCTGACTCCGGCCGACTGCAAGATGGTCGTCAACGCGGCCAAGGCGGCGAAGGGAACCATGCAGGTAGGTTTCCAGTTGCGCCATGACCCGAACCGGCGTGCCGCCGAAGACTTCATCCACAGCGGAAAGCTGGGACGTGTCCTCTCGTGCCATGGCATACGGCATACAGGCGATCTGCCGCGCAATATCCCGTGGTATTTCGACAAAAATAAGTGCGGGGACATCGCCGTCGATCAGGGTGTTCACATCCTTGACCTGTTCACCTGGGCGATTGGATCGCACCCGCTCCGTGCGCTGGCATCCGGAGGTACAAACCTCTTCATCGACAACCCGCCGGGCCGGACCGTGATGGACAACTACAACCTGATCCTCGAATACAAGGACGACGTGCGCGTGAACTTCAGCCACCAGTATTTTGATCCGCCGGGATTCAGCG
>JBDKSR010000695.1:0-10053 GCA_039680545.1 Bryobacteraceae bacterium
TGTCTTCGGTCGGCGTCATTTCCGGTACCCAAAGTATGGAGGGTTCGGGCGCACGCACGAGCAGGGTTGGAGCGCGGTTGCAGTTCTAATCGCACTCTTTAGTGAGTAGTTCCGCGAAGGGCGACCCTCGACTCAACCGGGGATCGCCCTTTGTCTTTCTTGGAGGCGTATGGGAATTGCGTCGTCCTCCTGTCCCCGTATACTAAACCAGAGGTGATTTTGAAGTCCCGGAGGGAGTGAGATTTGCTTAGACACGTCCTGTTTACCGTCCTTCTTTGCGCTACTACGCTGCCTGCGCGTGATTTGAAGTCTGTTCCCGCGCCGGGAGAAGTGAAGTCTGCGCCGTTGGTGTTCCGCTGCGCGTCCGGTAACGATCTATACCGGGCTATGACGGCGGGCGGTGAACGATACGCGCGCTATGATTCCGTCGAGGAAGTGGTCTCGAGAGCGCCGCGCGGCGCGGGCGTCCTGATTCTGGCTGACGAATACCCGAAATCAACCACTCTTGTGACTCCGGCGTTATATGAGAAGGCAGCCAAGAAGAGGCTGCGTCTATACGTCGAGTATCCAGCAACGCTGCCCGGACTGATGGTAGGCCCTCCGCGTGAAGTGCAGTGGGAACGGGCGGTTGTGGCGTCGGATGCTTTCGGGCCCGTGCTGGGCAGGCTTCGCATCCTCGGATTGCACAAGGTGCGGTTCGTGCCTGTGGATGCGCCGAAAGCCGACATTGTCATGGCCAGAGTGGCCGGTTTCGACACGGCTGTTTATGGATTGCCGGAGAAAGAGGTCTACCCAATCCTGTTTGAGCACAACGGCGTTCTGGTGGCGACAACGAAGCTCAGCCAGTTCGTCACGGCCCGCTACGCACCGAACGAAGCCTGGGCGCCAATTTGGAGAATGATTCTGGGCCGGCTCACGGTGCCGCAGCGGCCACCCGCGTTTTCTTGGACGCCTGCTGTGCGACCCAGTTATGCAGCGGACGAAACGCTTCCGAAAGACGCGGAATCGGCGGCATTCCAGCGCGGTGTGGCGGCATACAAGAACGCTCGTCTGTATGTGCATTCGTCGTGGAAGGAGGAAGTGGATCGTCTCGGAAAAGTGAATGACAGCGTAGCACCCATGCCGAAGGCAGGCTGGCCGCAGGGCGATGGGAAAGACGGCGTGATGGAGGGCTTTTCGAGCACCATCTTCCCTGACGGCTCGCAGCCGATACGCTGGTTGCTCCGCAATGACTGCATCGGCGAAGTGAGTTTCCCGCTGGCCCTGTTGGGCACAATGGAGGGGCGTCCCGAAGAGGCACGCATCGCGTCGAATTTGAACGATTACATTTACATGCATTCGATGCTGGCGAAAGGGCCGCGCTCGGATCCGAACAACCCGGCTTACGGGCTGGTTGGCTGGAGCTACCCGGGATCGGAAGGAGTCTATTACGGTGACGACAATGCGCGCAGCATGCTGGGCACGATTGGTGCGGCCGGCGCGTTGCATTTCGATCGTTGGGACGAAGGCGTGCTGCGGTGTTTGCTGGCGAATTTGCGCACTACGGGTAAGCTGGGCTTTCGCGCTGATCGGATCGATCAGCAGCCACTTGAGAAGAACGGCTGGAGACATTATTGGAATGGGGATACCGTAAGCTATGCGCCCCACTACCAGGCGTATTTGTGGGCATGCAATCTATGGGCGTATCACAAGACTGGATACAAGCCGTTTCTGGAACTGACTAAGAATGCCATTCGCATGACGATGGTGGCATATCCGGACAACTGGCGTTGGACCAACGGTATTCAGCAGGAGCGCGCGCGTATGTTGCTGCCGCTCGCTTGGCTGGTGCGGGTCGAAGATACGCCCGAGCACCGCGAATGGTTGCGCAAGATGGCGAGCGAGATGCTGAGCTTTCAGGACGCCTGTGGCGCCTTTCGCGAGGAATTGGGAGCGCCCGGAAAGGGCTCATACGGTCCGCCCCGCTCCAACGCGCAATACGGCAAGTCGGAAGCGACGCTGATGCAGAAGAACGGTGATCCACTCGCCGACATGCTTTACACGTCGAATTTCGCGTTTCTCGGCCTGAACGAAGCCGCCGCGGCGACAGGTGAACCACTCTATATCGACGCGTCGAAGAAGTTGGCGGAGTTCTTCTGCCGAATACAGATACGTTCGGAATCGCATCCGGAACTGGATGGCTGGTGGTATCGTGCCTTCGAATTCAAGCGTTGGGAGTATTGGGCGAGCAACGCGGACGCGGGCTGGGGCGCTTGGTCGACCGAGAGCGGCTGGACGCAATCCTGGATCGCGGGCGTACTCGGAATGAGACAGCACAAAACTTCGCTGTGGGACATGACGGCGCACAGCAAGATCGGTACACATCTGGACAAACTGCTGCCGGTGATGTTTCCTGACAAGTGAAAGCCAACTGCTTGTGCATGCAGTGACCCTCGGCCGCCGGATGGCGGGGTGCATGACTCAACCGGACCCGCTCCCCGCCACAACGGCCAAAATGTCATCTGCTCGGCGTGTGAAAAAACTCATTCTCAGAATGCGCCCACGCTAGGCATGAACAGCGTCGACGGATCAGTCGTGACCCTTGTATAGACACGGCCAGCGCCTCCGCTGACGGGACTTGGGCCGGATTGTCCCCCGTTTCCGTACGATCCTCCACCACCGCCAGCGTAGCCGGTAGAGTTGTCGTTTCCTCCGGCGGCCCCACCAGTGACACTCGTTGTGCCCGATGTAATGGAGGGTGAGAGAAGGTTGATGATCCCACCGCCCCCACCACCCCCTGGGCTGCAACCCGTCGCGCCTGATAGCCCATTGCCCCCCGCGCCTCCCTGTGCGCTGAGTGTCCCGCTATTGGTGATGGATGTTTTGGAGGCGAGCACGATAACCCCGCCGCCGCCTCCTCCTCCGCAGGATTTGTTGTCTTCAGAAAGGCCGGCGCCGCCGTCGGCGTGGATCGATCCGCCACTACCGATGGTTATGGCCCCCTGTGCCAGGATCACCACGGTACCTCCGCCGGCTCCCGCATAGGAGGAGTCACCGCCACCGGTTCCGCCGCCGCTGACGCCAGGATTCACAAGCATCGGGGCTAATATCTTCGCAATTCCCGAGCCTCCGGAAGCGGGAGGGGTAGTAGTGCATGTTCCGGCAGCCGTGGTTCCGATGCCTCTTCCCGCGCCTGTATGGGCTGCGATATTGATCTGCCCGGAGATCGTCACGTCACCGGTAGCGCGAATGATCATGCCGCTTGGTACTGTCAGAGTTCCACTCACGCTGAACGTCGTGAACTGAAGGGTGCTCTCGGGCGGCGCCGAGGTCCAATCTGTCGTGGTAGTGATGCTAACCGCCCCATCCGAACCATCCCCGAAAATCGTCGCCGACTCTCCTGCGGGCCCCTGAGGACCGGCTGGGCCCTGCGGGCCTGTAGGTCCTTGCGCCCCTTGTGGCCCGGTCGCTCCTGGGGCGCCGGTCTCGCCTTGCGAACCCTGAGGTCCCGCCGGTCCAGTTGGTCCTTCCGGCCCGGTGGCTCCTGTCGCGCCCGCTTGAGCTAGCAGCGCCCAATTGACCGTGTCGCTGTCGGGAGAGGCGGCGGTATTCGTTCCCGTCAGGTTGACGTAACTCGATGTCACACCGCCCGTGGCGGTGAACGAGACCGCGTCGCCGATCGCGTAAGCGGGATCAGGACTAGCGCTCCACACGCCGCGGAAACTGACCGGTGGACCCGTGGGCCCCGTGGCTCCGATTGCCCCCGTCGCTCCTATCGGTCCCTGTGGCCCTATCGGGCCAGTCTCGCCCTGCGGCCCTGCGGGACCTGTCGCTCCGATTGGTCCCTGTGGGCCAGTGGCTCCTGTTGCACCCGCCTGAGCCAGCAGCGCCCAGTTGGTTGTATCACTATCCGGAGACGTAGCTGTATTTGTTCCTGTCAGGTTGACGTAGCTCGACGCCACACCGCTGGTGGGTGTAAACGAGACTGCGTCGCCGATCGCGTAGGCCGGATCAGGACTGCTGCTCCACGTGCCACGAAAGTTGACCGGTGGTCCTGCCGGTCCGGTCGCACCGGTTGCTCCAGTGGGGCCGGTTGGTCCTTGTGGCCCGATCGGACCGGTCGGTCCCTGCGGCCCCGCCGGACCTGTCGCTCCAGTCGGTCCCTGTGGCCCAGTGACTCCTGTAGCACCGGCTTGGGCCAAAAACGCCCAGTTGGTTGTATCACTATCCGGAGACGTAGCTGTATTTGTTCCTGTCAGGTTGACGTAGCTTGATGCCACACCGCCGGTGGGTGTAAACGAGACTGCGTCGCCGATCGCGTAGGCCGGATCAGGACTGGTGCTCCACGCTCCGCGGAAGGTGACCGGTGGACCCGTGGGCCCGGTGTCCCCTTTTGGTCCTTGCGGCCCCGCGGGCCCCGTCGCCCCTATCGGTCCTTGAGGCCCAGTGTCGCCGGTGTCTCCTTTCGGACCTTGGGGTCCCGGCGGTCCGGGGGGACCCTCAATCGTCGTGGCCTCGACGTAGTACCCATTAATATCAATCACCACGTCGCAGTTGTGAGTAGCCATCACCTGGATACCACCGTCGGCGCCGGCCGAGACAATAGCCGAGTTCCCAACAATCCCCCCGTCGGGAGCATTCAGAACCACCGTGCCGGGCCACTCCTCATCGTCCTGCCAGGCGGCGATCCACGCGACGCCTTGACCGTTGGGAGTGACAGAAACGAAGTTCAGCGAGTACGCAACGGCCGCCGGTACTCCGCAATTGGATTCGGGAATTGGAACTGCGCGCGGTTGACCACCAACGAGCGAAGGCGGACCAAAGTCTCCGGTCTTGCCCGAACCACCCTCAGCACGCGTATCCATGATGCGGCAAGGAGTGATGGAGACGTACACCAAGCCCGTGGCGCTGCTCTCGCTGGATGTGGACGTAGCGCTCTGCGTCTCACTGCTCAACTTGGATACAGACCAGTTTTTGAGTGGTACAGTAGCGGACTGGACCTCCTTGCCGAAGCTCACTGGCGTCACTATCGCTAAAGCGGCCAATGCAACGCACGACAGTAACAAACGCGGCCGTGAAGGCATACAGCGCGCACATCCGAACGTCATTGCAATGATTCTCCTCTCCCTATTTGGATACTGAGTTACTCACGCTCCGCGCCCGTCAACCATCCTGACAGGCAATCATCTGCATATTGGAAGCTTCCCGGTGGCTCTTCAGCTAAAACTATCGTGCTATTGGTCTAAAAACATTAACTTGGTGATTGTTTGACTCTACTAACTCGACAAAATCAGCCAAGTTTCCAAAGAGTATCGAAAGATAATGTACAAGAACAACTTCTTGAGGAAAATGTTGCGGTCGGGCAGGGAACTTCCGATGCTACCTGCGTTCTGGATTATCTGCTGGTAGACTCGACGATAGGCAATCAAGCAACTCCTGGAGGTAGAAACGATGCGCCGAAACCTTTTGTGTGTAGCAATTCTCTGCGCTGCAACTCTATCCGCGCAAGATCTGAAGCTTGTCCCCTGGCCACAATCAGTGACTCCCGGGGCAGGGAAGCTGGTGCTTCGCGCACCTCTCCACATCGGTGTGGCCTCTCGATCGGAGGCGGACAGGTTTGCCGCCGGACTGCTGGCCGAAGACCTGAAACAGTTCGTGCACCTGAACGCTACTGCGGCGGCGGGTTCCGGCAAGAGGTTTGCAATCGTCATAGGGAAGCCCGGCGCCCCTGCGATTGATGCCGAGATAAGTCGTCTGAAACTGGATACGTCGGTTCTCGAAAAGCGTGAATCGTACCTCCTGAGTGTGAGCAGTTCCGGTGCGCTGATCGCAGCGAAGTCGGATGAAGGTGTCTTTTACGGTGTCCAGACGCTCCGGCAGCTTGTGCACTCTGAAAAGGGTGGTGCTTATATACCGCATGTGACCATCGCGGATTGGCCGGCAATGCGGTATCGCGGTATGTCCGTCGACATCAGCCGGGGACCGATCCTCACCGAAGAGCAAATCAAGTTGTTGATCCGCCGGTTCAGCTCTTACAAGATGAACATGCTCAGTTTTTACATTGAGCATCTGTTCCCGTACAAAAGTTCTCCGATGGTGACGCCCGAAGGCGGCGAATTCCCTCCGGAATTGATGAGACGTCTTGTGGATTACGCGCAGAAATTCCACATCGAGATCGTTCCGCAACAACAGACTTTCGGGCACTTGCATCACATGCTCAAGCTTGAGCGCTATGCGGATATGGCGGAGGTTCCCCACGGAAGCGTGCTCGCAGCGGAGAGTCCGCGGGCGTATGACTGGATCCGGGACGCTTCAGCGGAGCTGACGGCCAGTACGAAGAGTAGGTTTCTTCATATCGGCAGCGATGAGACAGTGGAACTCGGACAGGGACGCAGCAAAGCATATGCTGAACGCGTCGGCGTCGGCCAGGTCTATATGGATCACATGCGGAAAGTAGCCGATCTGTTGAAGCCACTGAACAGGACATTGATGTTCTGGGGTGATATCGCGCTGAATCACCCGGACCTTGTTCCGACGCTGCCTAAGGACATGGTTGCGATGACCTGGAATTACAGCCCTGGAAAGGACTTTAGCCAGTTCATACTGCCGTTCAAAAATGCCGGCTTGCAGTTCTTTGTGTGTCCGGGAGTGAATAATTGGAGCCGGATTTTCCCGAATTTCACAAACGCGCTTGGAAATATCAACAATTTTGTGCGTGACGGGAAGAAGAATGGCGCGCTCGGCATGTTCAATACCGAATGGGCGGACGACGGCGAGTCGCTGTTCAATATGACCTGGTACGCGAACGTGTTTGGGGCGGCGGCTGCGTGGCAGGAAGGCACCGTTGACGTGAATGCATTCGATCGAGCATTCGATTGGGCCTTCTATCGCCACGAGGGCGACACGTTTGTGAAGGCGATCCGGCAGCTTGATCGTATCCATGGCTTGCTCGTTTCAGCCAGAGGCGGGGATGGGAATGACCAGTTAACATGGTTCGACCCCTTCTCTAAAGATGGAGCGGAACTCGTCCGAAAGCTCGCTCCAATCGCGCCGGAAATGCGGAAACTTGCGGAAGATGCCTACATCCAGGTTACTGCTGAAAGCTCCAGTGCGACGATGAACCAGGACACACTGGCGTTGATTCGTTTCGCCGCGAAGCGCTTCGATTACGTCGGTATGCGGGTGCAGTTCAGCCAGGAGATGGCTCAATTCTACCGGGATAAGCGCGCGAGATCCGCGAGTTACCGCGCCGTTGACTTGTGCCAATACATCAACGAACTCAAAGTGGCCTACCGGAACCTATGGCTTGCTGAGAACCGTCCTTACTGGATTGAGAATGTGATGGTGCGGTTCGATAATGAGGCCCTGTACTGGCTGCAAAAAGAACGGCTGTTCGCCGGGGCAGACAAGGAGTTCCGAACCACGAAGGCTCTGCCCGAGCCCCAAGCACTGGGCTTGGTTCTTCCCTAGCACGTCCTCACGGCGGAATTGACGCAGCCTTCCCGGACGCGTTACGGAAGGCAGGTCCCGGCTATGGACAATATCACGCACACCCTGACGGGGCTGATGCTGAGCCGCGCGGGAATGAACCGTTTCTGCCCGCATGCGGCCGCAATCCTGATGCTCGCGGCAAATGCCCCTGATATCGATGTCGTAGCCGCGGCGGGTGGAACGCTGCGCTACCTGGAATACCACCGCGCGTGTACCCACTCGCTGGTTGGAATTCCCTTTGTGGCGCTTTTGCCTGTGTTGGTCGTGTGGCTGTTCTCCCGCAAGGAATTCCCGTGGTGGCGGGCGTATCTCATCTCCCTGGTCGGCACAGCGACCAACCCGTTGCTCGACTGGACAAATTCCTATGGGGTGCGTCTCCTCTGGCCGTTTTCGGCAGAATGGTACAGCGCCGGCTTTTTCGCGCTCACCGATGCCTGTGTCTTGGCTGTACTGCTTTTGGCTCTGGCGGCTCCGGCGGTTTCACGTCTGGTCAGCTCAGAAATCGGCGCCCGTTCGGGGACGGGACGCGGTTGGGCCGTTTTTGCGCTTTGTTTTGTCGTTATCTACGGTTTTGGCCGGTATCTGCTGCATGACCGCGCCTTGGCCACCCTCGACTCACGGATTTACGCCGGGCAAGCGCCTGTCCGCGTGGCTGCCTTCCCTACGGCCTTCAGTCCGTTCCGATGGGTCGGTTTAGCTGAAGCACGAGGCTTCTACTCTGTTTACGAAGACATGAACCTGCTCTCGGATTTCGACTCCACGGCGGGCAAGATCTACTATAAGTCCGCCCCGGGTCCCGAGATCGAACGCGCGCGTAACACTGAGACTTTCAAGATATTTCTTGGTTTCGCCCAGTACCCGCTTTGGGGGGTGACGCCCGCGACCGAATTTGAGGGTGGGCGAGTTGTGGAGGTTATGGATCTACGCTTCGGACGGCCGCCAAGTTCACACCTGGTTGCCATTGCCGTCTTGGACGGCACGCTCTCCGTGCGGAGCGAGAAATTCGACTTCAAATCGTCTGGGGCCCGCTAAAACCTCGCTAGAACCGGCCGGCGGAGGATCTTTGACAACCCCTTCTTACCGTCAGGGGAGCCTGTTTCATCCTCTTGCTCCGCGATTCCGGTAGCCACACGATAATACGCCAGCAGATCGGATTCGTCGTAATCGATGGCGCGAGCGTATTGGCGGATATAACTCGTATTGAAAATACCGCCGGGAAGCTGCGCGAAATTACCTTCCTCGATTGCGACGAGAAACCGCTTGCTGATCTTCGTTGCGTCCACAATCTGATCGAGCGTAATGCCTTTAGATCGCCGGATCGCGACCAGGTCGGGCCGCGTACGGAGGGTCCTCGACACAGGTGTTTGTTCAGCCACTAGACTACATCCATCCACTTGAATTCAACCGGCAAACGGATGTCCGGATGCCGGTTGCTTATTTCCTACGACAGTATCTCATAAAGCCACCAGGAGGCCAAGGCTAAATAATCCTTAAATTATGAAAACAAATTAATTATATTTACCTCTAGTCCGAGATATTTTTCAACCCTTTATGTCTCTGAATGCCTCTTCGATTTCCTTCTTCGCATCCGGAATCAGGGGCGCGAGCGGAAGCCGGCACGGTCCGCCGTAGTAGCCGTTAAGGTCCATCGCGTATTTCAGGCCAGGGATACCATATTTCACTGTCACCAGGACGGATGCCCGCGCGATGCGCGACTGCCAGTCACGTGCCACTTCGGTTTCGCGAGCCCGTTGTGCTTCCCAGATCGTGATGGTCGAGTATGGCGCGGCGTTTGCGAAGGCAAGCACCGCTCCAGTAGCACTCACCGTCAGCGACGGCCACAGCGTTGCCGCGGAACCAACCAGAACCTGGAAGCCGGGCTTCACCTCACGGATCATCTGCATGACCTTTTCGAGGTTTCCTGAACTTTCTTTAATCGCGATGATATTCGGATGCAAGGACAGTTCGGCAACCGCTTCGGCCGGGATGTCGATACCCGTTGCCTGGGGCCAGTTGTAGATCATGATTGGGATCTTCGACTGGTCGGCGACAGCGCGGTAGTAAAGGGTTTGAGCCTCCTTACGATTCAAGAGGCTTTTGTAGTAGTGGGGAGTGCGAACCATGGCGGCCTGATAACCGATGCCGGCGGCCTTGTTCGTGAGCGAGACGGTCTCCCGCACGCTCTCCATCCCCGTTCCTGCAAGGAGCAGCCGGCCTGGGGCTGCAAACTCCGCCACCCACTCCCATAGCTGGATCTTCTCCTCGGTGGACAGCATCACACTCTCGCCGGTTGAGCCGCAGACGACGTATCCGGCGAGGTTCGTCAGGTTCCATTTATCGACGTTGTGCCGGACTTTCGCCTTGTAGAGTTCTCCGTTGGAATCGAAAGGCGTTGCGATAGGAGGGAAGATGCCCTGCAGCTTCATTGAGGGTAAAATGGGCGGGCTTGAACACCCGCCCCGAACTGCATTCTAGCTGACCTTCATGAAGATGATCGCCAGCGTGTACAACGCCAACGACTCAATCAGCACCAGACCGAGCAACAGAGCGAATCGGATGGCGCCGGCGGCCGATGGATTGCGT
>JBDKSR010000696.1:0-2351 GCA_039680545.1 Bryobacteraceae bacterium
GCACGCGAGAGGGAGCCGAGTTCGTCCTCCGGCGCAGGTTCGAGACGGTCCGTAAAGCGCGCTTCGACGAGTCCCTCGGCAAATCTCTGCAATTTGAGGATTCTCCGCGTGAACATGCGCGAGAAGAAGTAGCCCAGGGCCAGCGCCAGGGCCACGGCCACGAGCGAAATCCGAACAGCGCGCCAGCGAATCTCGGAGATCGCCGCACGCAGATGGCGCAACGGAACCGCGAGGCGAAGGACAAAGCCTTTCTGTCCCTCATACATAGCCGGAGAGGCCACATAGACGAAATCGAGGTCCAGCGTCGAGCTATGCCGGATAGATACACCACGGTGCCCCGCCATCGCCTCATGGACCTCCGGACGCTCGCTGTGGTTTTCCATGGTTGTGGGGTCGTGCTCGGAATCCGCGACCACTCTACCGTCCGGACCGATCAGGGTCACACGCGACTGAGCCCTTGCTCCGGCACTCTTCGCCCATTCCTCTATCCGATCTGCGGACACGGTCCCCAGCTCACCTGAGAGAATTCGTGACTGTGATTCCAGTTGCCGCTCGACGGTGCCTGCTTCCCGCGCCGAGACAAACCGCGTGAGACTGAAGTCAAGCGCCGCCGCCGTGACCAGAATCAAGAGCAGCGCTGCCAGCAGCAGCTTTCGGAATATGGGGCTGCGAAGTGTCATCGAAGGTCACCCCCGGGCCACGCGTAAACGGTCCCGATGTAGTCTCTCCACTCCATCATTCACCGGCCTCGGCATGGTGCCGAACATCAACGCCCTGGACGAAGAACACTACGTCCTCGGCAATATTGGTCGAGTGATCGGCGATCCGCTCCAGGTTGCGCGCCACCAGGATCAGGTCGAGAGCACGCGCGACCGTTGATGGATCGCGCTGCATGAAACCGATCAACTCACGGAGTATGTTGTCCCGCAGGTCGTCCACGGCGTCGTCCGCGAGAAGGACCTCCCGCGCCAGGTTCGCGTCCCGCTTCACGAATGCGTCCAGGCTGCGGCGGACCATCGATTCGACCAGCCGCGCCATTTGCGGGATGTCAATCAGGGGCTTTACAGGCTCCTGGCGAATGAGGGACAGCGACCGCTCGACGATGTTGACCGCAAGATCCCCCATTCGTTCGAGGTCGCTATTGATCTTGAGGACCGAAGTCAGGAGGCGCAGGTCCGTGGCCATCGGCTGATAGCGAGCGAGCAAGTCGGTGACGCGATCGTCGATCTGGATCTCCATCTGGTTGATCCGTGCCTCATCGACCAGCACGCGGCGAGCGCGGTCCTCACTCCGCTCGGTGAGGGAGAGAACGCTCTCGTGGACCGCGGATTCGACGAGTCCCGCCATCTCCAAGAGATGCTTGCTCAAATCTTCGAGTTCTTCCAAAAAGTGGCGCAAACTTGCCTCGCATCGGCCATGGATAGTTTATCCAAAGCGGCCCGTGATGTAATCTTCCGTTTCCTTCCTGGACGGCCGGGTGAAGATCGTCTTCGTGTGGTCGAATTCGACCAACTTGCCGAGCAGGAAGAATCCCGTGTATTCCGCGACCCTGGCTGCCTGCTGCATGTTGTGGGTCACGATCACGATGGTGCAATTGTCCTTCAAAGTGAACAGCAATTCTTCGATTTTCGCTGTCGCGATCGGATCGAGCGCCGAGCAGGGCTCGTCGAGGAGCAGCACTTCCGGATCGACCGCGAGCGCTCTGGCAATGCAGAGCCGCTGCTGCTGGCCGCCGGAGAGGGCGTAAGCAGACTTGTGAAGCTGATCCTTTACCTCGTCCCAGAGAGCGGCACGGCGCAGGCTTCGCTCGACCGCATCACGGACGGCTGCCCGGTTCATGCCCGTATTAATTCGCAGACCGTACGCAACGTTATCGAAGATCGACTTCGGGAACGGGTTCGACTTCTGAAACAGCATCCCGACGCGCCGGCGCAGCCGGACCACGTCCATGGTGAGCGTGTTCTCCCCGTCAAGGAGCACTTTGCCCTCGGCCCTGGCGTGGCGCACAGTCTCATACATGCGGTTGAGCGTACGCAGGAACGTGGACTTACCACATCCCGACGGACCGATGAGCGCCGTGATCTTCCGCTCCGGGATATCGAGACCGATATCCCACAATGCCTGTTGCGCGCCGTAAAAGAAATTCAGGTCAGACACACGTAACTTCGGCGTGAACCGGTCAGCGCCGGGCAGGTTCCTATCGGCTCCAGACGCCGTGACTTTGCGCTCCGGCTCGATCGGGCGGTCCTTGTACGTTGTCATGTTCATGCGCTCCTCACCGATCTCGGGGAGAGAATCAGCCGGGCTGCTACGTTGGCTATCAGGACGAGGCCCAGAAGTACGAGGCCGGC
>JBDKSR010000697.1:0-2109 GCA_039680545.1 Bryobacteraceae bacterium
AGACGGTTTGTTCTCCGCCTCCTTCTTCTCCCGATTGGACCAGTACACCGCCGCGGCGAGCGCCGCCAGAACAATAACAGCAATCAGCAGCCCTCGAACGCGCATCATTTAACGCCTCCGCCACCAAACCCACAGCCCCGCCAGGATTACGGCCAACGGGATGCCGATCACGCTCGAATAGAACACGTTGGACATTTGCCGCCGCGTGAGCATCAGCCTGCGATCTTCGGGTTCTTTCGGGCGGATCGAGATGAGATCCTCGTCCGAGGAGAGCCAGTTCATCATGTTGACGAACAGATCGCGATTGCCGTTGAAGCGGAGGATGTTGTTCGCAACCCATCCCGAACAACCCACCACAACGAAACGCCCGTCGCCGCCTTCCTTTCCGGAACGGTATGTGCCTGCAGCGGCCAGCGCGAAGGGACCCTTCTTGTCTTTATCCGGGTTGATGCGGATTTCGCCGGAACTCAGGTTGGATGTCGCGAAACTGTTGCCCGAAGTCGAGACGAGCTTCTCGCCCGTGGCGCTGTTCGCGGATTTCACTTCCAACGAACGCGTAATCGGGAAGGCAGTCGCCGCTTCCTTCATCTCCCGCACGATCGCATGGGATTCGTAGCTCGTCACGAGGGGAACCACTTCGCTCAAGCCAAAGAGCTGTCCAATGCCGCTGGTGTCCAGCACCAGGTCCTTGTTCAGCGCGATGCCCCAGCTATCGAGCAGTTTCGCGAGAGCCGCATTTTCACTGATTTCTTCCTTGCCCAACTGCAATGGCGGATCGAGCATCAACAGGGCCCGGCCGCCGCCCTCCACGTAACTCTTGATGGCGTTGACGGAGGCATCGACGTAATCGAACCGGGGACCTGCAACCATCAATACCGTGCAGTCTTTGGGAACCTCGGGCTTCTCCAGGAGCGAGATGGCGCGGGTTTTGTAATTGTTCTTCTCCAGCACATCCTTGGCCGAGGAGTATCCGCTGCGCCCGGTGTCGTCGAGGCCATGCTCTCCACTGCCGGACACCACGCACACCATCCGCTGGCCGCCCTTGAGGGCACGGATCAACGCGCCGGTGATTTCCTCTTCGCTGAGACCTTTCGCTTCTTCGCGCTTACCTGCGGCGTCGATGTAAATCACGCCGTAGTTGCGTACGCCTTCCGCCTTGGCGATCTGCGGCTTGCGGTCAGGATCGACATACGAGACGGTGAGCCGCGACGAGAGGTTGTCGTACCGATCCAGTAAGTCGCGCGCCCGGCCGAAATCGCTCGAACGGTCAAAATAGGTGATCTTGACGTCTCGCTTCAGGTTCTTAACGACCTTCTCAGTCTGTGCTGAGAGGCTGAACCGCTTGTTCGCGGTCGAATCGTAGGACTTGTTGTGCCGGTTAGCTAACCAGTTGGCCGCTCCGAGCACCGCCAGGATCACAGCGATATAGAGGGTGACGTAAGCGGTGTATTTTGTCTGCCGTGCTTTTAGCCAGTCGAGTTTCATTTACGCCCTCCAACGCAGAGACTCCATCGACCGTGCGGTGAGGAACAGGCCGAGGAACATCACGGATAAGTAGAAGATGACGTCTTTCGTGTCGAGAACCCCTTTTGAAAACGGCTCGAAGTGGGTCACGACCGACATATAGGACAGCACCTTGGCCCAGGCAGCGGTTTCGTATGCGCTGACCCAGTCCAGGATCCAAAGCAGGAGGCACGCTGCGAACGTTCCGCCCGCCGCAATAATCTGGTTCCGCGTAAGCGTCGAGATGAATGTCCCGACCGCCAGCAGGCATCCGCCCTGCAGCAGGAGACCCAGGTAACCGACAAGGATCGGCTTCCAGTCGGGCTTCCCATAGAGGAACAAAATCGAGAGGTTCAGCGCCGGCAGGATCAGAATTGAACCGTACAGCGTCAACGCGGCCAACCACTTGCCCACAATCACTTCCGTGTCGCGGATGGGTGAGGTCATCAGCAGTTCGATCGTGCCCGAGCGCTTTTCCTCCGCGAAGAGCCGCATGGTGATCATCGGGATCAGGAACAACCCGATCACGCTGGCATTCATCAGCAGCGGCCGGATCACCCATTCGTTCAGGTCCATCGGGTAGCTCTGCCCCATCATTTGCGATTC
>JBDKSR010000698.1:0-2360 GCA_039680545.1 Bryobacteraceae bacterium
GGGCAGACGGTTGGAATCCTATACGCCGGTCTCCTCGAAAAGGCGTTCACGTCAATCCGCGACCGCGTGATTCTTTCGTTCTTCGCCCTCGCCACGGCTGGCTTCATCCTTATTATCGTGGTCACTTACTACGAGATACAGCAAGTTACCCGGCCTATCGGCGAGATGGTGGCAGCCACGCGGAACATCACCGCCGGGCGCTTCGACCAGGAGGTGCGAACGAACTCGGTCGGCGAACTGGCCTTGCTCGCTGCGTCGTTCAACACAATGCTCCAGAGCCTGCGCCAGATGAGGAGCGACCTGGAGGAATGGGGGCGCACGCTCGAAGAGAAAGTACGCAAGCGCAGCGAAGAGCTTGTGGCGATGCGCGCCCGCGTGGAACAGGCCGAGCGTCTCGCGTCACTCGGTAAGCTGGCCGCCGGCGTGGCGCACGAGATCAACAATCCACTCGGCGGGATTATGGCTCTCACCGCGCTCTCGCTCGAGGACATGAAGCCCGACGACCCGAACCGGGAAAACATGGAAGAGGTGCTGCGGCAATCCGAGCGCTGCCGCGACATCGTGCGCGGGCTGCTCGAGTTCTCGCGCCAATCCGAGGCGCACATGGAGTTGGTGGACCTGAACAAGGTCCTCAACGATACGGTTGCGCTGCTCGAACGGCAAGCCCTGTTCTTCAACATCAATATCGTTCGTAACATCGAGCCTCTCTTGCCGCCGGTGATGGCGGACCGGTCGCAATTACAGCAGCTCTTCATGAATATCCTGATGAACGCGGTTCAGGCGATGAACGAACGGGGCACGGTGACGTTGGTTACGGGGCGGAACGGATCGGGGCAGGTGGAAGTGTCAATTTCCGACACCGGTGTGGGAATTCCGCCCGACAAGATCGACCGGATCTTTGATCCGTTCTACACGACGAAACCCATCGATCAGGGAACCGGATTAGGGCTCTCCATCGCCTATGGAATCGTCACGCGCCACGGTGGGACGATCTCGGCTGAAAGTGAGATGGGAAAAGGAAGTACGTTTACGATCCGCCTGCCCGCCGCATCGCAATCCGACGGCACGGATCTATAGACACTCGCCGTTAACGTCCACAGCACTTCTTATACTTCTTGCCGCTGCCGCAGGGACACGGATCGTTGCGGCCGACCTTGGCGGCGGGGGTTGGAGCTTCAGTTTCTTCGTGAATGTGCTCGTCCTCGTGCTCATCGTCAACGTCGTGCTCGTGTTCGTGTTCGCCCACATCCGCGATTGAGAGCGGATCGAGGCCGTGTAGCTCAAGGCGGGTATTAATCGAGCCTTCGACAACATGGGCTTCCACGTGCGAGAGGCCGCCCGCCAGTTCGTCAATCCGATTGAACAACTGCCGCATACGAAGGCGCGATACTTCGCCGGGGACGGCACGCGCATAGGAGTACAGAGCGTCCTCACGAAGCTCATCGTTCTCGAAGAACTTAATCAGACGGCCCGCCTGAGAGCCGATTTCAAGCATGCCGACACCCAGAATGGCTTGCCGTCGGATGTTTTCGTTCGAGTCGTCAAGATGACGAATGACGCAATCGGAATACTGCCGGTTCCCCGAGCGCCAGATTGCTTCGAGCGCCAGGATGCGGGTCTCTTGAGATTCGTAAAATTCGTCGATCGCTCGCGCGACGACGGGGTCGTCCTGCTGCCAGCAGAGCCCGAACAACGCACCCTTGCGCTCGATCATGGGCACGTTCACGTCCTTCAAGCGAGCGACCATCGCCTCCCGGATAGCCGCATCGGGCAAAGTAAAGCGCAACGCTTCCCAGCAGGCGCCACGAACCTCGGCCGCGGAATCGTTCGACGCCACGTCGAAGATTCGTTGCTTTAGTTCCGGCGAAAATTCCGTTCCGAGATGCTCGACCGCTGCGACGCGGTATTCGGGGACAGGGCTATTGAGAAATTCCAGCCGCTCCCGCTTCGTCATGTACTCGAACCATGGCAAGCTCGATTCCGGGTAGTCGTCCCAGATGTCGTAGTCTTCGAGGACATTCGCCCGGTCGGGGTCCTTCAGGCGATCGAGTGTTTGCCGAACTTCCGAGAGGGCATCAGCGGACGTCTCTCCTCCTGCCGCTTCGAGTTCCTGAACAAGCAACTCCAGAGCCGGGATCGCCGCAGGATCGCCGTAGAGTCCCAACTGAAGGGCGGCATCGGCTGGATCAGCTTTCAGACGGCTGATGAGGAGATCGAGGACCCTGGGATCGTGAACTTGCATCGCCGCAAGCACGAACGAAACCTCGCCGATAGCACCCGCCCGGAACTGCTCGCACACCTTGAGTAGCGGCTCGACGGCAGGCTGGCCGACGCGGCAGAGGGCGTCAACCAGATTCTCG
>JBDKSR010000699.1:0-3103 GCA_039680545.1 Bryobacteraceae bacterium
AAGAGCGCGAGAGCCGGAATGCAGACGGGTTAATGTATCCCTGGGAACTGGACACCCCACCCAGACGATTGCGGATATCGCCCGACGTGACTGCCACCTCCCCGGGTACCCGGCTGGCACGCGATCCCGCGTAAGCCGGAGATCCTGAGGGGCTGATCTTCAGCGGGAAGCCTGCCTGCACAGTGAGCATGCCATTCACCTGCCAACCTCCCAAAACCCCGTCGGTAAACCAGTTGGAGTGGCTGCCAAACCGACGGCCTCGTCCGAACGGAACTTGCCACACACCGCTTACCGCGAGACGTTGCGGCAGGTCGCCCGACAGCACGGATCGTTCGTTGTGGATGTCGTAGTTGTTCTGATACCCAACGTCACCCGCGCCGGTCCCAGTGCCGGAATCCAGGAAACCAGTTACATCATTGTTCACGTCTCCGATGTTCTTGGAGATTGTGTAAGAAAGAGTAGCAGTAAATCCGTCCGACATCCGCTTCTGCGCCCGTAGCCGGAAAGAGTGATAGCTTGAATTCCCGGCAGAGAGGGCAATACCAGCGTCGGTGTATTGCGAGTACTGGGTAAGCAGCTTCGAGCGCGTGACAGTCTTCCCGCTCAGCGCACCCGACGTGATGATTCCATAAAATGGGTTACTCACGCTTGTGTTCAACTCCGCGACGCGGTTGCTGTCACCAACGCTACCCCACTCGGATGTTGGAATCTGCGTCAACGACAACGAAATCGGCAGCTTTACGCCATGACTGCCCGCATACGCCACATCCAGCAATACGTTCCCACGCAGTGCTCTCTGGATATTGAAGTTCCATTGCTGCACGTATGGAGAGGGATAGTCTCTTGCCCGTGCCGATACCGAACTCCCGAGCGAGTTAAGTGGTCCACTCCCTGAACCAAGCGGCTGATCAAGGCCCGATGGAAATGGATTCGATAGGCTCCCCACCGGAGTCACCCCATCAATACTTGAAACGAATGAAGTCGTTTGCGAGAAACCGGGGTCACTTACCGAGTAAATGCGGTACAAACCGGGCAGGTAGTAGATGCCGTACCCGCCCCGAAACACGAGGGAGTCGGCAGCACGATAGGCGAATCCAACTCGTGGGCCGAAGTTGTTGGCATCGGAGTTCCAACGGCGCCGTGATTCCTCATCGACACCCGCAAAAGTCATCATCCCCCGAAGAGACATCCCTGCCTGTGCGGCTATTGGGCTGGTCACGTATGGATCGAAACGTGAGAAACGGTCGAACCGCTCGGTTGGCCCAAATTCCAGGTCATAGCGCAGCCCAAGATTCAAGGTCAGTTTGGATGTGAGCTTCCAGTCGTCCTGAACATACCAGGCTGAATACGGCATCTGCATCGCCAATCCACCGTTGATTGTGACGCTGCCGCTAGTGGGTAGACCTAACATATAACTGGCAAACGACATGTATGGAGATGCCCCAGAGGGTATTGCGGCGCTCGGATCTGGCCCCTTAATGAAGTTTGGAGCGTAAGTGAAGGTACCCGACGGACTTGACAGCCCCGTCCGGTTCTCGCGGACCAGCCGGCCTTCCCAACCCGTTTTGATGATATGTTTGCCCCGCACCGCCGTCAGGCTTGCGACGCTTGAGTGTGTGTAGTGTGACCACAAAGGAGCACTTGCCCCACCCGATCCCGGGCCGGACATCCCGTTCCACGACTGTGGCGGAATGCAGTTTCCTTGTAATTGACTCACGTAGGATGCCGGAAAGCCGAGGCTCTCGAGTGTGCCTGGTTCAATTACACACGTTGTCGTCCACTTGTAATTGGTCTGCCAGGCAAGCCCATACCGGAAATTTGCGACCAAGGTTGGGCTGATCGTAACCACGTTGTCCAGCACGAAGGTTTTGCCTGCCACGTATTGGGCGTACCCAGGCGAGGCAATGTTATGCCAATAGACCGGGTCTTCGTGTTCGCCGTCCTGTAACGCGAAGCGCGCGAAAGTGCGGTAGTTCGGGCTGAACTGATGATCCAGGCGCACGTTGCCCTGCCAATCGTCGTCTCGTCCCGATGCAAACGAATCATTGTTATCCACAATGCCCAAGCGTTGAGGCGTCGGAACGAGCTTCAATAGGTTCAGCGCGATCGGGTTCATCCGGCTGGCAGGAATCTGACGGCCGGGAAATGGCGATCGAGTGTACTTGCCGGATCCGCCGGTTGTAGTCGCCGGATCATAAATATCCGAGGGAGCCTCCGCAAAATTGCCGCTTCGCATCGCAAGGCTCGGTAAGTCATAGACGCCGAAACTCACCCTCCGTACACGAATTCGTTCGAATCCCCCATGGAAGAACGTCTTGTTCCGGCCGTCGTAGACCTTTGGGATGTACACCGGTCCACCCAACGAGAATCCATATTGGGCGTAACGCAATGGCGTCCGCATATCGTCCCGGCCGGGAAGTGGCCGGGTACCGTTGCGATTGGAGAAAAAGCCGTTCGCATCAAGTTGCTCGTTTCGAAGGTACCAAAAACCCAGCCCGTGCAACGCATTCGTGCCTGATTTGCTCACGATGTTGATCGTTGCCCCACTGGTGTATCCAAACTCAGCCTGGGCTGCGTTGGTCTGCACCTTGAACTCTTCGACACTGTCGACAGATGGCGTAGTTGCTGGCTGGCCTTGACAGCAGACGACCACGGATACTCCGTCCACATAAAACGAGTTGTACCCCGTCACCCCACCATCACTGGAGAAGTTGTTTGCTGCAGCCGCCTGGATCGCAGCGCGCTGATTCGCAATTCCCGAGGCAAACCGGTTCATCGGAGTGACTCCAGGCGCCAACGCGGTAAGCCCGAAGGGATTACGGCCGTTCAAGGGAAGGCTCATGACATCTTGCTTGGAGACCACTTGACCAAGCGACGAGGTGTCCCCTTCGAGCAGAATCGCCTGCCCGGATACGGTGACGCTTTCCGTCATGGCTCCTATGGCAAGCGCAGCGTCGACGCGGGCACGCTGGTCGACCTCGATGGTGAACTCACGCGCAAATTTCTTGAATCCCGTGGTCTCAATTTCCACCCGGTATTGGCCTGAAGGTAGGAACGGGATCAGATAAGAGCCAGAGCTGTCCGTCTTAACGTCCCAAGCACG
>JBDKSR010000700.1:0-5685 GCA_039680545.1 Bryobacteraceae bacterium
CTCCAGATACCGGTCGGCGGCGACCTGATCGGGCAGCGGATGCTGCTCCATGCTGCCCGAGTCGCCCGAGGACTTCGCCGGGCCTTCGGCGTTCTCGCGGATCGTGGTTTCCAGGTCGTCAGCCATCAGGCAGTCCAACAGTTGGGGGCAGAACGCGATCTTCCTATCTGTTGACCTACCCGGTCGAGGCTTGAGTTGTCAGTAATGGGTGCAGAAAAGCCAGAGGAAGGTACAGATCCGTAATCCAATGGGTCAGAAGAGCACTTCCCACGAACCCAACGGCGGAACCCAGACGTTTACACCTTCACGAACAATGATCTCCAAGACTTTGAACCGCCGTGACCACCCTTGGGACAAAAATGCATAGAGAGGCCCGGTAGCAGGAGTAAACGAGCAATCAGAACTTCCGCCGCCTACTGCCAAGCCCACAACAAAGACAGCTCTTCTCATCTGGGCAGAAAGGAAAGTGACATCCATGCCAGCAGATTGAGCCACACGACCGTCCAGCCCACACTACAGACACGGCCCGTCTGTAGAAGTAAAGCCGCGAACTGAATCTTCGGCGAGTTTCTCGGCAAGTCGAGCGATCCACCAGCCAGGGGGGTGCCCTGCTCGTAAGGGTAAACGTACATTTATCGCATGCCGTTTGGGGTAATTCTCCGGCGTGCGTCGGAGGTCAAACGGCTGCCGAGCTTCTGTGTGGCCCCGCTTCGACAGTGGCAAACCACTGACCGGAGGTTCTCATGTGCAACAATCGTTCTTTGGTCGGAATCCTAGCGGTTGTTTTGGTGACGTCGTCTCTTGCCACGGCCGAGGAAAGCAATCAAAAAGAGGTCCGTGCCTCGCTTGAGCGCGACGGTTGGCGAGTTGCGTATGGCGCAATTTTTACAGAAGGCGATTGGCTCGAAGGCACTGCGGCGGTCGTCGGATCGATCTACCTAAAGAATTCGGCACCAATCGACGCGTGGATCAAAGAAGAGGCTGACAAGAACTATGCCAAGATCAGGGGACAGGTCGCAAACCTCGCTCTGGAAGATCTAACGAATCTGTGTCTTCAGTCGATCAGGCAGAAGCGGCTGGTCGAAATCAGAAATCTGCAGATTGAAGCAGGGTTTGCCACATACAACCGCTGGCAAGAATGGTCACACCCATCTCTTGACACCTCCCGTTTGCCATGGCGATACAGAAACGTTACGGAAAGGACAGCGCTTCCGAACTGGCATCAGCTGTATTTGCGATACAGGATCGTTGGCAATACGCAAGCGGAACGGCGATACCCGATTCGACGCTATGATTCCCGGTATCTTCCGCCCTACATAAATAGGGAGATAAACAAGCTGTGTATTGAAGAAGTGTTTTACTATGACTATGGCGATAATGAAGTGGACATCTTCTGCTATCTTAGGTCACCAGATGGAAGAACAACGTACAAAGCTTTGCCAAAGAGAACCGCGACAGTCACTGAACGCGGCGAGAATCTTCTTGTCATTCGTTCGGCACCACCTCAGGATGTTCCAACAAAGCTCACGGATACCGGTGTGTACGTGTATCGAACATTTCCTACACGGCCTCTTCCTCCTGGGGTCGATCCTAATAGGGTGGACTGGTGGCCGGCCGCCGACGGCAGGTTTGTCGGACTGAACTTTGGAACCGTCTTTACGACCGTTAGCGCAGAAACCTACGTTCTCGGCAACGGTACAAGTTGGGAATGCCGCAGGGCAAATGACCCAACCGTCTGTAAGTTCAACGAAGTGGCGAGAACCGGCGATTTCCTCGAACTAGATTGCATCTCTCACAACCATAACAACGTCAGGATCTATCGGGATCACGTCAGGTATCGACAGCCCCTGGATGACCGACATCCGAATGAACTTATCTGGCGATCCTTACCCAATTCTGTTGGACGATGGACTCGATAGACAATGGTGGAATTGCCGCCGTTGTGTCTCGGCGGAAACGCCGGCGGCACAGGCCGTAAATGGAAGTATCGTCAGAAGGCGGCAGACCATGCGTTACCCGCTGATCTGTTCGTAGGTCTTGATCCTTCGCCCGCAATGGCGACACTCCCGTACTCGTAGAATCTTCTTGTTGCGATGGCGTGTGTAAACAACGTAGAGATGGCGGCACCCGCACCGCGGGCATTCGATCCCGCCAGCGTGTTCGTTCGAGTTCGTCTCGGGTTGGTCACCGGCCATCTAGCGATTCCTTCGTTGCAGGTCCGATAACTTCATCCGCGGGCGTTTTGGCATCGCCTTGACGTCCGTGCCCGGCAAAATCGCGCCCTGGATTGACGCCGCTACGGCGCTGCCGACCAAGCAGTCTAACCAGTGGTTGTCCACAGCGGCCACCCGCAGCTTCCATTCATCCACCGTACGGCCACGCCCCTCCGTCTTCACCCGGTATTCGGCCGTGATATGCTCAGCGAGGAGGCGATGCAGGTCGGGTTTGTCACCGAAGAGTGAGAGGCAGCCCCGGTCACCCATCGCCACTGCCAGCCGGGCGTGGACGAACGACTTCCAGTAGTTGGTGTCGAACACGGCGTGGCGGACCGCCCGCTTGCCCTGGACGTTGGGAATCCGCCAGTTCAGGCCGACCCGGTCGCCTAGCTTCCGCTTGTATTCGGAGAACGGAATGCTGGACGCGCCAACAAACCGGCCGTGGCTCGGCAGGAGCAGGGCCGAATGGGCGCTCTGCCGGCAGAACTGGTAGATGACGTCCGTCGAAGAACCCCAGTTGGCGTCGATCAGGCAACGCTCGATCCGCATGCCGGCGCCGTCGTCCCGATGCCATTCCCGGCCGAGGCAGCGGTTGATGAGCTCTTCCAACCCGGCGTAGATCGCGCCCTCCAGCCCGGCACCCTTCGCAACCTGCGACAGAGTCGGCTGGGCATCGCGGAGGGTGAAATAGCCTCGCTTCTGGTCCGGATAAGCCCCGTAATCGATCACGTAGCCGGTGAAATCGTCCTCCCAAGCGGTCACAACATAGAACAGCAGCGCCGCTTGAACATCCACGAACATCGTCAGGTGGTTGCAGCCGACCGGCACGTCTCCGCGCTGGAGCCGATTCGTCTTGGCCGCCACCTGGTCGGCAGTCAGTTCATCTTCCTGCGGCGTCTCTTCTGGCAACGGCTCATTCTGATACTCGGCCCAGAACGCCCGCTCGTCCTGCAGTCGCAGATTCATGGCGTGCTGGACGGCCGACAACTCATCATGGTTGAACCGCACAGGCCAGGCGATGGCCGCCCCGGCATCCATCTCGTCCCGATTCCGCCCATAGAACTCGGTGGCTTCGGCCAGACCGCGTTCGGCCCGCAGGCCATCGGCGCGGATCTCCGCATACTTGGCCCACAGGGGTTCGTTGGTGGGGAAGGAGTAGACCATCTTGGTCCGCTCGCCCTGCCACTGCGGATGCTTATCGCGGCTGAGGATGCGATCCGCCATGTCGTCGGGGCGAATGACCGTGCAAGGCATCACGCCCGCGATCTTCTTACCTGGGCCGGCCAGCCCCAGCACGGCGCCGGCCAGGATGCTTTCCCGCGTGGCACACTGGGAGATGCTACGCGCCGATTCATCCGTCTGCGGATCGTCGAGCACTACCAACGACGGTCGAACCGAGTGGCCATCGGCCCGCTTGAACTTCATGCCGCGGATCCGTCCGGTGATGCCGGCGACTTTGACGATCGCGCCCGAGGCCCGACTGCCGGGAATCGTCGGTAGCACGACCTCCCGGGCAGTCCAGCCGATGTGCGTTCGTTCGCCCTTGTAGAGCTGGCCACTGCAGCGGTTGGCGATTCCGTCGAGGCACTGGATCGGATAGACCACCTCCGGAAAGTCTTCCAGCAAGAGATCGTTGCTGTCCAGTTCCGTCTTGATGCTTTCTAGCATATCCATTGCGTGACCTTCGTCGCTGCCGATGAGGCAGACGAAGTCGCGATGGCCGTTGTGAACGGCCCAGATGCAGGCGCACTCGCAGATACTCGTCTTGCCGCTGCCACGGGGCATGGCCATTGCAAACAGCCCGCCGTGCAAAACGGCCTTCTCGATCTTGGCAATGACCTTCAGGTGGTCAGGCGACCAGGCGAGATGGAAGGTGAACGGAAAGTATGCCTCGCAGAAGAAGCGGAAGTCCGTCGCGGCTTGTTCTTTCCGCTTGGGATTGACCACAGCAGGCAGCTCGCCAATGTCGCGGCCGGCAAGCGACAAGGCGGCATTGCGAGCCCGCGCCCGATCCTTCAGCACTCCATAGGGGTCTGCTTCCGCGTCGGGCTTTGGCTCGTGGCGGATCGTGACCAACCACGCCACGTAACGGAACAGATCCACGTGCCGGCCATCGCCAATCCGAAAGCCCGCCCGCGAACGATGCCGCAGCAATTGACGCTCGCTGAGCACCTCGCCCAGCGGCGTGGAGTTGAGCAGTCGCACCAATTCGGTCGGTCGGAGTTGTCGGGGATCAACCGGCACCGGACATCTCCTTTACCAACCACGCGGCGAAGTGGACCAGGTTCAGTGTCCCATCGGCATTCGTGAGCGCGCCTTTCGCAACATCCTCCCGAATCATCGATTCGGTCACGGCTTGCCCACTGGTCCTGGTCAATACCAGTGCGGCCTCCTCGACAGTGAGGGCGGTTGGGTTGAGCGGGCCTCGTGAATGCTGGCCGTCATCACGCATCGGTGGACACCTCCCGATGCGCGTCATCTTCGTCAGGAGCGTCATGGGCACCGGGCGAATAATGCCAAGTGGTGCGAGGCGATGCAGCTAAGTGCACGCCACATGACGCAAACGATGGCGATGTGACAGAGCGGGCAATGGCCGTGACGCAAATGCCGCTCCACTTCACGCGAAATGACACAAATGACGGTCGTGACGGAGCACGCCGGGCCAAGGTCGCGATTACACATGAATTACGCGATTCGGGTCGAACTTTGGACGGATTCCGCTTGATGTTTCTGCGGAACAATGGCTCATGTGTGTATGTCCGAACGAACATGCGACACACAACGCGAGGAGAACCAAGATGACGACAAACCGGAAACGAAAGAATGCGGATCGCGCGACGGGCGATGCCGCTGAGATGGGCGGCGACCTGCGAATCACCAAGACGACGCGTCGGGCGGCTGGAAGCGGCACTTGGGTGATCGGGACGATCGCCGGTCATCGATTCGATGGATTGGTTTTTCCAGAACACGCCGAATGCCCTGACTACGAACTCGACGACAGCCGCATCTCGAAGCTTTGGGTCCAGCGGCTTTCCGACAAGGTTACGGTGGCGAACTTCGACCGTGGCTGGGACGTCCGGCCGACGACGACACTTGCCCAGGCGATCGTTGATTTCCTGGCGGCCGGTCTGGCCGAACACACGTATGGCAACTAACCCCTGTTCCCCTTTTTTCCAAGGAGATGTGCGATGAAGAAGAGCGAAGTGAAGATCGGTGGCGTCTACATTGCCAAGGTGACCGACAAGCTCGTCCAGGTGCGGATCGACGCCGAGAGCCGCCACGGCGGTTGGGAGGGGACCAACCTCGCGACCGGCAAGAAGGTCCGCATCAAGTCGCCCGTCAAGTTGCGGGCGGCCGATGGCGATAGCGCCGCCACAGCCGCCAAGAAGGGCCAGGGTGACAAGAAGGCCAAGGCCGTGCCCGCAACCCTGCCGGCGCAGACGTCGGCGTCTAAGGGCGAAGACGTGGC
>JBDKSR010000701.1:0-2068 GCA_039680545.1 Bryobacteraceae bacterium
GTTCGCCGCCTTTCGCGTGAACGAGGATTTGATCCAAAGGTTTGGCAGTTCCCTGTGATCCTGATCCCGGTCGGCGCTGATGGACGCCCGGACTCGGTGGTTCTTCGGCCCATCGATTCCGTGGATGGAATGACCGCGCGGTCCGTCATGATGGAACCCGCGTTATTGAAGGAAATGTCCGAAGCTCTGCTGGCGGTGGATGGCATCTGTGCGGTCTTCTACGACCTCACGCACAAACCGCCCGCCACAATCGAGTGGGAATAGCCCAGGTTTCCCTATATAATGCCGCTATGGTCAACGACTACGCTTCTGTCGCTGGCCATTTCTGTTTGAGTCGAATCCCGCAGCGCGGAGAATGAGATGACAGACATAGCGGCACAGCAGCCCGAGATGAATGAAATCAGCCGGCTTACCGGTGTCTTCTGGGAGCCGAAACCCGTTTACGAGAATCTTGCCGTAAAACCACGTTGGTGGGTTCCACTGATCCTGCTGACTGTGCTGGCAATCTGCTATAGCGCCGCTTTCTCACGAATTGTCGGATGGGACACGTTCATGCGGCAGCAAATGGAGACCAATCCCAGACTGCAACAGTTGTCAGTGGAGCAACGCGAGCGCATCATTCAGACACAGGGAAAAGTGACTCAATGGATGGCATTGGGCGGGGCTACTGTGGGCGTGGCTGTCTCCACAATCGTCATGGCTGGTGTCCTGTTGCTCACCTTTAATGTCCTGGGTGGCGCCAGTCTGCGCTTCAAACAGGCCTTCAGCATCACGAGTTATTCGATGTTACCCACGGCTCTCTCGACGATCCTCGCGATTATCGTCATGTTTTTCAAAAACCCCGAGGACTTCGACCTGCGAAATCCGCTCGTACTGAACGTCGGCGCGTTCCTTGATCCTGCGAGTGTGCCGAAATGGCTGCACAGCATCGGAGTATCGCTTGATTTGTTTAGCTTTTGGGTGATTCTGTTACTCGCGCTCGGTTTCTGGGTAGCGTCGAAGACGATGTCTTACACGAAGTCGCTGATTCTTGTTGTGATACCGTGGGCCGCTTATGTGCTCATCAAGAGCGGCTGGACAGCACTATTCAGCTAGATCCGGTGAAACCCGCGCAGAATGTCGCGGGTCGAGTAACGCAGTGCGATGGGACGCCCGTGAGGACAGCTCATCGGACAGTCGGTGGCGGCAAGCGCCGAAAGCAGCCACTCCATCTTGCTCTGATCTAGCCGCATGTTGACTTTGATCGCCGCGCGGCACGCCACCGATGCTGTCATCGCCCGCCGCAAATCGTCCATGGAGAGGCCTCGAAGTTCCTTGTCGGCGGTCTCCAGTATCTCGTAGATCAGCTTTTCGATGTCGGCTGCACCGACGCCCGCGGGTGCGGCCTTGATGGCAATCGTGCGTTGTCCAAACGGTTCTGTTTCGAATCCCACCGAGTGCAGTTCATCCGCAATTCGCGCGTATTCGATTTGTTGCGCCGGCGTCAGGGTCAGCACGACGGGCAGCAAAAGCCGCTGCATTTCCACGCCCCCGGTGGCCCGTTGCCTGAGCAGCGCCTCGAACAGAATCCGCTCATGCGCGACGTGTTGGTCGATGATCCAGAGTCCGTCCCGGCCCGCGGCGATGATGAAGCTGTCGTGAATCTGGCCGAGCGGCCGCAGGTCCGCAAGCACATTCAGGTTGGAAGAAGGGACGCCGGACGCGCCCTCCACAGGAAATGCTCCGTGCGTGTCCGGTACGCGCATCCGCGCGGATTCGGGGCTCGGACCGGTG
Organism: Bryobacteraceae bacterium; assembly: GCA_039680545.1. Lineage (GTDB taxonomy): Bacteria > Acidobacteriota > Terriglobia > Bryobacterales > Bryobacteraceae > JAEHDI01. Next base: position 1,774 of record JBDKSR010000701.1, read on the forward strand.
GGCGCCGGTGTGCCGGAAAAGTCGAAGCGAGGCTCCGGAAGCCTGGGGACATGAATCGCGACCTCGGGCGTGGTTCCTTCATCCTGCGCATTGGCAAGCGGGACGACAAGCGACGGAACATCGGCCAGCGCATTTTGCTCAATTCGCTGTGTGAACTCCGAATACGGCAGGCCGGCTGCAGGCTGACTGGAACTCGAGGGGTGTGGCTGAACAGGCAGTGAGATCGAAGGAATCGGCTTCGATTCGACGAGGACCTCGCGAATCGAATCCCGCACGAAATCGTGAACGAATGAGC
>JBDKSR010000702.1:0-9829 GCA_039680545.1 Bryobacteraceae bacterium
ATGTTCCGCGTTGAAAAGAAGAGTCACAAGACAGCATCATAGTTTCGGCGTTCACCTGATAACTTTATGTAAGGCGTGAGAGTTGCAGCGGTATGCAGCCAGGTGAATCCGCGCCCGATCCGGCCCATGCCGGTTACATTTTTGGTGACAGATTATGCCCTTTACCCGACGGCAGTGCATAGGATTTCTGACCGCTGTACCGCTCGCGAGCGCTGGCGAGCCGGAACGTAGCTATTCCTTGCAGAACGAAGCGCTGGAATTCTCGCTCTCGCTGAGCGGCGGCCGGCTTACACGGCGGCGCTTGCGGAACCGGTTGGCTGACGAAGCGGTCGACCTTCCGGCAGAGGATTTCGCGCTCGAACTCGAGCCGCGCGGCGTAGTGCGCTCGACGGACATCGAGTGCCGCGTGGTAAAGGCGGACAAGGGTCGAGTTGAACTCTCGTATTCGGGCAGTGCCGCCGGCATCGAGTTGCGGGTCGTGTACTCGCTTGCGCCCGGTAAGGCCTATCTGCGAAAGAGTATCGAAGTGCGGCGCGCGGGCGGCTCGGGCGAAACGCGGTTGTTGCGTGCCGAACTTGAGAACTGGCGCGGCATCCGGCGAGACTGGCGGTCGATGAAGGCCGACCGTGTGACTTACGGAAGTCATCCTATCTTCTGCCAGACGTGGTGGGCGGGAGTCGAGTTCGTTGCGGCGTTCAACACGTACGGGCCCGACGGCTTCGTCCTGGCCAGCCGTCCCGGCGCGGTGCCGCTTAACGCGACTTGGCGGCCGCTGCGTTCCACCGTGATTGGCGCGGCCCGCCCGGACCAGGCGCGCGATGCGTTCCTGGCTTACGTGGAGGACATACGCGAGGCCCCGGCTCGCATGGTCACCTGCTACAACTCCTGGTGGACGCTTCCCAAGCTCGTCAAGCAGGCCGACAACTTGAAGCTGATCCGTGAACTGAAGGCCAAGCTCTACGATCGCCACGGCCTATACTTCGACATCATCACCACCGACATGGGCTGGAGCCACCCGCGCAGCATCTGGCAGATCAACCGCGAGGTGCTGCCGCTGGGTTTTGACGACATCCGTTCGGTCGTCGAATCGGCTGGCGGAAAGTTGGGGCTCTGGATGTCGCCGAGCGAAATTTACCCCCCGGTCTGCGACTACGAATGGGCCGAAAAGAACGGCTATGCGGTCATTCGCCAGACCTATCCGAAGCAGCCCGGTATCTCACTGGCCGATCCGCGCTATCGCGAGCAAACCAAGGCACAACTCAGGAAGCTCATCCGTGAGGAGGGGCTCAAACACATCAAGTACGACGGGTTCATCGCCGACGAGGAGAAGCCGCACCACAATCTGCGCTCCGGCGCCGATTCGGTCGAGCCGCTCGCCGAGTATTCGCTCGAACTCCTCAAGGTATCGAAGGAAGCGGACCCCGAACTGGTCACCGAGCCCACGTATCTGAACTCGCACGCCTGCTACATCAGCCCCTGGATGATCAAGGATTGCGATAGCGTGTGGGCCAACGCCGGCGGCGACTATCCTCCCGGCATCACGCCTGCGCCCTTCTACCGCGACGCGCACACCAGTTCGCGCGACTTCTACATCTTCCGCTCGCTCGACGAGGTGTGGCTGCCGCAAAACGCCGTGCAGCATTTCGACATCGTCCACGTGGACGAGCGCGAGGGTTTTGCGAATCACGCCGCTATGGCTTTCGCGCGCGGCCGCTTCTTCATGCCGGCCTACGTCAACCCGTACCTGATGGCCGATGATGACTGGCGCGTTCTCGCCGGACTGATCCGCTGGGCCAAGGCCAACCAGGAACTCCTGCGCCACACGGTCGAGCTGCCCAGCCGCGTCGAACTCGGCGAACCGTACGCCTACGCGCACTGGCAGGGTACGCGCGGCCTGATCGCCGTCCGTAATCCTTCGAACGAGAACCGCGAGTATGTGCTCGATCTCGCCCGCGCCCGAGCGCCGAAGGAGTTGCGCGATGCCATCTGCTACACGCAGTATCCCTATCGCAAAGGCATCGCGGACAATCTTCACGCCAGATCCACCCTGCGCCTGACGCTCGCGCCCTGGGAGCTTCTCTATCTTGAAATCATGCCGCGCGGCGCACTTCGAGAGCCCGTGGCGCTAGGCGCGCGTTGGTATCGCGGCTCCGATGGCGCGATGACTCTTCACGCCGGCGCAGACGTCGCGAAAGTACGTGTCATTGAGCCCAAAGGTGGCGAGCGGGAGATATCGGTTACCGCGCAACGGCCCGATCCTCTTCGGGGCGAGCTGACCGCGCAATGCCTGCGGCGTCTGGACGAAGAGAAGTGGCTGACGTACGCCGACCGCAAGCCTCCAGCGGCTCTCTTCCGCTATCCGATCCATCCGGATTCCGATGAGATACGTGCGCTCCGGGCGGAGGATGAAAAGACCGCCGCAAAGCACAAAGTCGCATCCGTGGAGTATGAGACCGCCTGCCGCGTGGAAGTCCCGGCGGGCGTGGCCAACGCACAGGTGCTGCTGCTGGTGCAGACTCCGGGCCGCGGGTACCGCCCAAGTGCATGCACGGCGCTCCTCGACGGCCGTGAGGTGCAGTTACAGCGCAGGGATTCCTCTCAACACGCCGGGTACTTCATCGCCCAGCCGGGCAATGCCTGGAAAGATGTTGCCTCTTTGGAGTGCCAGTGGTGCTGGTACATCTGCGATGTGCCTGCGGGCAAGCACGAGCTACAGTTCCGTGGCACAGTCGCACACGATAAGCCGCGCCTCGGACTCTGGCTGTGGGCGGAACGCGAGCTTCAGCCGAATCCGGCGGGCGGCGGGCTAACGTGCCCCGAACCGGCTCTGCCTCAGGTGCACGAACGCCTGGAGCGCGAAGGGATCTGCCTCAAGTCTCCGCTGGCGTAACGCCCGCGGTCGATCATTTCGATACCCGGCTGGGAGTCTCGCCGAAAAGCCGCACGGTCGCGCCGGCTTCAAGCCGAACCGGGCCGAGAAGGCCTGACTCCACCAGCGGGTCGTCCCGTGTCCAGTGCCGCCGGGGCGCGAATGTGACTCGACCCGTGGGACTGTTGCGGCCCTCCAGCAACCACTGAGGCCATGCCTTCAGGGTGCGATACTCCCACTCGGCGTCAGCGGGCAGATGCTCGTCTCCAATCAGGCGATTCGGCCACAGATTCACAACCCGTATTTCCAAATCGTTGTCGCCCGGATGCGCGGCACTGGTGATTTCAACCCTGAAAGGCGGTTTCCATAGGGTTCCGAGTTCGCGCCCATTCAGCTTGACCTCGGCGATCACTTCAACCCGTCCCAGGTCGAGGTGAATCGTTCGTCCCTCGCCGAACATGGCTGCGGGAATGGTGAGCACGCGCTTATAGGTCGCGGTGCCCGAAAAATACTTGACGCCGTCGTCGGGGTGGGCAGTCCAGGAAATGAGCCGATCCAGCGTGATGCGCTCTGGCGCCTTCCAGCCTTTCGGGAAACGCACCTCCCACGGACCCGTGACTTCGACCGCGCCCGGAAGCGATACGGTCGCGCTGTACTCCGCGCCGTTCGCAGTTTTGACCCGATACGTACCCGGCCGCGCGGCCTCCAGGCGATAGTCCTTCGGACCCGCCGCTGAGACTGTGAACCCTTCCATCTTGCCGAGCAGGTCAACCACAGCCGTTGCGCCGAGACCACTTACTTCCGCTCCGTCCCGCTCGATCGCGACGACCGGATCTGCGCCCTCATCCTCCTCGAAGACGACAAACACCGAGCCGTACGGATCGAGCCGGATTGGAATGCGAGTGTACGTGGACTGGCGTTCGTACGCTGCGGGTTTCTCGATCCTGCCGGAATCCGGCCACCACAGTTCGGGACGCCTGCCGGTCACGCGGAACGAACAGAGGAACGTCATGGCCTGATTCTCCGCGCTCGCGACGAAATACACGTCCTTGCCGTCAACCACGCGATGAATGTAGCGGATCTGCTTGCCGGTCTCGACGCCGAGGCTCGAAAAGTCCGGCTGCGCACCCGCCTCGTTCAGCACGTTGACCAGCGGCTTGCCCCACACGACTCTGCCTTTGCCCACGCGGTGTTCCGTGATGCCCACTCCGTCGCAATCGCCCCACAACGCTCGCGCCATGCGCCGCACGTCCGCATCGCCCGTGCCGCTTTCCGCAAGGCTTGGCGAACTTTCAGGAGGCGGTCCCAGGATGGTCGCTCCCGCTTCTACCAGTTCTTTGATCTTGCGAAGCTGCGCCACGCGCATGGCCCCCGCTGCGGGCAACACCAGCACGCGATACGTCATCCCGGAGGGCAGCGCGATCTGCCCGTCACGTACTTCCGCCCGGGCGAGCAACTCCGCCGGGATCACGTCGTAGTCGTATCCCTGCGGGGCTTCCGGCATGAGCGTCGAAGGCTCGTGAAAATCGTTGGGGACCTTCTCGTTGCTCAGGTAGCCAATGTCCGCGACGAAGCGGCCCTGTTGCAGCATGTGCTGGCAGCGCGCCAGGTACGTCAGATAGGTCTTGGACTGCTCCCACCACGTCACCGTGCGGTCGAACTCGATGCCGTACGGTCCCATCGTCATGCCCGGAAACCGGTTGAGCCACGGCTGCATGGCAAAGCGATGGAAGACGAAGCGGTTGACCCCTGCCGCGAACATCTGGTCGCCCAGCGGCTTCAAACGGAACGGATGGTTCAGCCATCTGCCGGCCGGGGGGCGCGAGGTGAACGCTTCCGCGCCCACCACCGCGTGCCCGTATGTGTGTGCCGCCGATATTGTCTCCTTCACACCCCACCACGGGTCCGCTCCCATCCAGAACTCGGTAAGCAGGAAGTCCGCGCGGCCCGCATACGGGAGGTCGTCGAGCGGCCCGTTGCCGTAAGGTTCAAGTGAGAACTTCAACCCGTTGCGGTTGCACAGTTCGCGAAAGTGCCCGGCGTAATTCTCGTTCACGAGGTCGGCCAGCGTCCGCCGCAAGTCCCATAGAAAACGTTCCGAAGTCTGCGCGCTGCCGATGACCCGCCCCGTCAACACGGGGAGCAGGGAAATCAGATCGTATCCCCGCCTCCGCTGGAATTCCTCGCGCATTCGGGCGGTCCAGTTCTGCGAAGCGGCCTCCCAACTGTCGACGTGCAGGTATCGCAGTGAGTTCACCCCTGCGGCTTTCTGATCGGCGATCAGTTTGGCGGGCATACCGGCAAAATGCTCATCCAGAGCGGCCTTGCTGAGCTTGTCGCACTCCAATCCGAGCCCTTCTTTGGGCGATGGATGGTTCTTCTTACCCGTAGGCGTATACCCGACCCTCAGCACCGTCCATCGACCCGCGGGTACGTCCCACTGCAAGTGGCCGCTCGCATCGAGCCGCGCCGTAAGGTCGATCACCCGCGCCTTCGCGATCGCGCTTCCGCCGGGCAGGCTTGTGTTGGCTCTCTGGTACGGATCGTTAATGTACGCGGCCTTGCTCTCGATGCCCTCGACGCGTCCGCCCCCCGTCAGTTCCAACTCGCCGAGCGGCAGTGTCGCGGCCGTGCGGCCTTCCGGCGTGAGGCTGATGCGGAAGTGACGCGCGGTGACCGTGTCGAATGTGACCGTCGCAATCGGACATCGCGCGACGAACTCGCGTATCGTGCGGAACGTGCGGCCGTCCTCGGAAACTTCGACCAGGCCCTTCGCCGTGGTCAGCGCCCGGTCCGGCGCCACAACGAGGGCGCTTGCGGCAAACGGCTTGGGAAAGTCGATATGGATCGTGTGCGTCCGCCCGGGTTCCAGCGCGGGCAGTTCCTCGACCGTGCCTGGATTGCCGTCCATGAGTTTCGCGGCCTCGATCGGACGGTGTTGATCTCCCCATGTAACTTTCGGGTTCGCCGCCGCCATGCGCACCGCCTCCGCGCGTGGAGTCGGGAACGCCAGCACCGCGATATCGCGATAGTAGCCTTCGTTTACCTTCGGTTGCGGCAGGATTGCGGAGAACCGGCGTGGGCCCGTCACGTGCGTCTCGCTCCACACGGTCATCTGCATGGCGTGTTCCGGCCGCACCCACGGACCGCCGCTGCCCATCCATCCGCCGTCATTGTTGACGCTGAGTTCGATGTTGAGCCGTGCCGCTTCCTTGAGCGCGTGCCGGAACATCTCGCGCCACTGCGGGGTGAGAAAACGTACCGGCCCTTTGGGGATGAACGCGTCCACCTCCATCAGAACCACGCCGCCGATGCCCACGCGCTGCATGGCTTCGAGGTCAGCGGTGATGCCCTCGCGCGTCACGTTTCCGTCGAGCCAAAACCAATACACCCACGGCCGCGCCGAATCAGGAGGACGATGGAACTCCGCTTCGAGGTCCGGCTGAGCGGCGTTCGCCGCGCCGAAGCCCAGCACGAAACAGGCGAGAGCAGTAAGGACGAGCCTGGAAGACAAGTGAAGTTTTAATTTGCGCACTTCGGCATCCCGCATTCGGACGAATCTCAGTTAACCAGACCAGCATAAACCGATTGCGGGACCGGAAGCTTCAAAACGCGGGATTTTGACGGGACTTGCGCAGACTTCAGCCGCCTATGCGGGGCGTACGACGAGACCCTTCTGTTCGTCCGCGTCGGCGAGCAACAGTTCAGCCGAGTGTCCCTGCTTTCGCGAGCCGCGTCCCTTCGCGATCAGGAACGTGTTCTTCGCGACGGGCACGATCCCCAGGGAACAATCGAACTCGAACCGCCGGACCGTGCTGAAATCCTCGGAGACCTTCAACAGAATCTTCGGCTCGCCGTAGCATCCGAACCACCAGTAGCCGTCGCTGTAGGCCGCGGTCTGAATGCCGAGGTAAGTGTAACCGCTCTTCACGACGTGCCTCTTGATGAAACGGAACTTTCGGTCGTACTCGTAGACGTAGTTCTCTTCGAAGCCTTCCGGCAGCCCGCCGACGACGAAGAACCGCCCTTTGCGATAGGCCATGCCGCCCGCTCCATAAACGAGTTCCGGAACCGCGTGCTTTGAGAAGAGCGACAGGTCCCCGGCGTCATAGACATAAACCCAGGAATCGGCGCGCTTCTGAGCGTCGTTGAAAAGGCCGAAATTGACGGCGACATAGATCTTGCCGTCGTGATAGCAGAGATCGCCGTGATGGCTGCGGACTTGCAGCGTCTTGAGGATCTTCCCTTCGGCGTCGGTTTTGACCAGGACCTCGGTGAACGGCCAATAGATGGCATCCCGTTCGTTGGTGCACACGCCTTGCAGATGCCCCGGATAACCGCCCGGACACGCTACGTTATGAAAGCGCAGTTCACCCTGCTTGGCCAGCGCCGTCTGTATCGCGTTCGCCGCCGGCACCGCCGCCAGCCCAAGAAAAACCCGTCGATTGGTATTCATGTCCGTATAGATGCAACCTTCTGCAGCCGCTTCACACGTTATCCCAGCCGGGCGAGCAGCCGCAAGTGCGGACAATGCAGTGCTGTGGGACTGCTTCGTTTCTTGACGGTTGAAACGGTCCTCGGATTATGCCCACGCCTTGGCTTGCGAAAACTAATACCGCTTACTCTTCCCGTGGCGTTTCCTGAATCTTTGAGACGCGGACGATACGGACGAAGATGTCCCTGACTGTAAAGGTGTTTCTCGTTACTAATCCGATTCCGGGAGTATGGGAGAGAGACGGACTTGCACCGCACCTCGGCACCAATTCGAACGCAAGCATTGCCCCACCCACCTCCTGAGGTTTCCAGGTACAAAATCCGGAACAAAGGCTACATCCGCCTTTCGGGAGCCTTCATCTTTTCCAGATCCGTAATCGTGACTTCGGATTTCTGCCTTCGGCAGTCAGAACACGGGCATGGCTCCTGACTTCCGGACGCCTGATGCTTCTCATGTGTGACGTACCAGGGCTCCACATACCGAGGGCACCTCTTGTCGAGGGACAAGCTCGTTGCGTGCCGCGTGATCACTTCCATGAGAGCCGGGCTCGCGAACTGCTTGTTCTCGCGTAGGAGTTGCACGGACCGGCGCATTCCGTCCACTTCACTGAGCGAGGTTGCGGACTCGAACCGCACGCTGTTGGCCGCGCATTTCGCGATCTGTAGCATCGGGCTATCGGTGGGCGGCGGGATCAAATTGTCGGGGACAAAATCCATGAACGCCGAGTCGATGTCGAACTTCGCGGCGAACTCGCATTCGGCCACAGGGCACGAGTGATTATTCCACGTCCTCTTGCCTTCGTCCCGAACTGACCCAACAAAGGCGTAACCGCAGAACGGACACTGCGCAAATAGCACCGAGTAGACTGTCATCTCCTCCATCCGGTAGCAGGAGATGCCGTTTTCGTTCACTGCGCCAGAGAAGAGGTAAACCTCTTGATCAGGCCAAATCTGAGCCGCGCATTCGAGATCGGAATCATTCGGCTTCGTCTCAAGCGCCATCAGAAAAGAGCCATGCTCTTCTTCCTTGCGGTACCCGCCATATCGCTGAACTGTTGGGAGGTAGAAATCTGGACACCAGAGCCGGTCATTCATTCCTTCCAGTTTGTATGTGACTTGGCGATATTCGAAAGGGATTCCCAGGATGTCGAGGAAAACCGCCCACCGTGCGGCAAGCCTACTGTGGAAGCGATGGTCTCCGTACTGCGTCGGAACTTGAGGCATGGCTAGTTCACCTGGCTGCTGTGTAGGACCATAGTATACTCCCAGCTCCGATTTCCGGACGCGTCTGGTGGCTGACCAATCTTAGGACCGAGAGTCCGCTAGCATCAGGCGTGAATCGGCTCCGGCTCGATCCCAATCGAATCGTTGACGGCATTGCGAAGCCTCTGATTGCATCCCGAATATTGCTCCGTGGTCTGAACGCTGCGGTACCCGAGCAAGAACTACTTGCCACCGCGCTCGTGGCACAAGCGGGCGCACGTGCGACGGGCATTCGGGGAAGCCCCCGGGATTAATACAGATAAGTCGGCTTTTCTTCCGTAATCCCTGCCGCCCCATCACGTACTCGCACGCCCAGTCCTCTTACCGATCGTTTCGAGTTCACAACGTCACAAATAAAGAAAGCGGCGGCTTTCGCCGCCGCTTGTACGCTACGTCTGCATGATCGTCGCCCCGGCTCGCCCGAGCCGGAGCGTTAGCGTAAGTGGAAAATTAACTTTGTCCCGACGTGCGGACGCGGGTTGCGGGAATCGCTTCTTCCGTCGCTCTGCCGATGGCGATCTGCGGAGGCGCGATCGCCACACCCGTCATTTCGGCCATCGCCGCGGCGGTGATACCCTCGGCTTCCCGCAGGAACGTGAAACGTCTCTCGGGTTCGTCGAAATCGATGTGGATCAGGTCGCCCGTTTGCACCTGGTTGGTCGCGATCAGGTTCGAAATGGGCTGCACGAGCAGACGGTCAATCGCCCGCCGCAGGTGCCGCGCGCCATAACGGACGTCCGTGCCGCTCTGCAATAGTTGCTGCTTCGCGCTCTGCGACGCGTTGAAGATGAAGTAGTTCGGTCCGGCCGACTCGAAAATCCGTTTCTGGAGCCGGCGCAGTTCGATATCCAAAATCTGCCGCAACTCCGGCTCTCCCAGCGGCTTGAAGACCACGATCTTGTCCAGGCGGTTCATGAACTCCGGCGTGAACTTCCGCCGCGCCGCCTCGATGCCGGCCTTCGCCACCTGCTCGGCGGTCCGGTCGTCCAGTTTTCCTTCAGCCTGTTCGCGAGCCGCATCGGTCGGGACGAAGCCCAAACGCGGTCCTAGAATGGAGCTGATCTGGTTCGCGCCGAGGTTGCTCGTCATGAAGATCATCGCCTGCGAGAAGTCCACGCGCCGGTTGTCGCCGAGCGTCAGCGTGGCCTTATCGAGGATTCCGAGCAGCAGGTTCCAGAGCGTGTCGCTCGCCTTCTCGATCTC
>JBDKSR010000703.1:0-3721 GCA_039680545.1 Bryobacteraceae bacterium
ACCAACCGGATGAGTACGTGGATATCGAGTCGGTGTTCAAAGCCGCACGCGTCCTCTTTCGTTTTGTTGCACGCTGGTGCGTCCCCGAACTCGCAGACGCGGCAGACAAGTCAGACTGAAGCCTGGAATTGCACTGCGTTCGACGGGCGAGCTTGACTACCGTGTTCGAATCGGCTGAAGAAGTTGCTCAACACCAGGGCCGTCGCTCCGGCTAGCGGTGAATCCGTTCCGTGGCGGGAAGGCGCAATCCGCAGACCGTTCAGGAAGTAGGACGGCACGCGGGCGCGCAACACGCTCCACACGGCGTCCTCAATCAAGTCCCATGCGTCCCCGAGATAGTCTCCGACGATGAACGCTTCGGGGTTGAACGCCATGGTAAGATTCACGAGCCCGAGACCAACATCGCGCGCGACATCGTTCAGTACTTTGCAGGCCACCTGATCTCCGCCACGCGCCAATTCCACTACCTGGCGCGCCTCGATCTCACCCTCCGGACGGCCGCTCTGTTCGGCATACTCCCGGGAAAGCGCCAAGTCGGAGACGTATTGTTCCCAGCAACCCTTGTTTCCGCACTGGCAGCGGCGGCCCTCCGGATAGAGCACAATATGGCCGCATTCGGAGGCCGCTGAGGACGCTCCCTGCAGGATCTGTCCGTTGATGACCACACCGGTTCCCAATCCTGCCCTAGGGACAATGGCGATGAAGTTACGCAATGGCTGGGGATCCCGGTCGGAGAGCCACATCTCAGCGAGGGCCGAGAGCTTGGCCATGTTCTCGAACAAGAAGGGCAGGTCGAGGTCGCGACGAAGCAGGGCGCCGGCCTCCACGTCGATCCAGTTCAGGTTCTCGGCTGCGATCACGCGCCCGGTGATGCGGTCAATATTGCCCGGAAGCGAAACACCCACACCGAGCAACTGTCCCTCGCGCAGCGGTTCAGCCAAGGCGCGAATGGCCGAGTGCACACGGTCAAGATAGATGGCGTGATTGGAGTGCCACGCCACGGCACGCTTTGCCAACACCACGTCGTCCAGTCCCACCAGGACGATGCGCGCACCCGAGAGGGTGATTTCAACTCCCATTGCCAGTCTGGCGTCCGCCTGCAGGCGCAGTGAGGTGGGCTGCCGCCCGACTTGCGAAGGCCCTTCCAACTTCTCTTCGCCTACGAGCTTTTCCCGCTTGAGACGCTTTACGATGAACGTAACCGAGCTGGGAGAGAGACCGGTGACACGAACAATGTCGGCGCGGGATATCGACTCGTTCTGCCGTATGGCGTTCAGAACCAGACGCTCATTGGCCTGACGCAGCGCCGACTTCTTAAGTGCACCCCCAGTGGTGAATGTGATGGCAGGCATTTGAGGCCATTATTTCAGTAATAGAATTAACTGTCAATCTTCCGGCGCAACCGTCAATACCGAAGGCAGGGCACGCCGGAATCCCTTGGTATGCCAAGCCGCGTGAAGCAACCCTAATGTGCACCAGATCACCCCAATCCATTTGGCGGTGTTCGACAGGTTAATGAAAACGTACAGGCAGGAGAGAAAACCTCCGAGCGGCATGACAAGGTATGGCATCAAATCGCGGCGAGAGCGCCGGTTTCCGCGGATGTAGTAATGCCGGATGACGCTGAGATTCACGCCCATGAAGCCGAGCAGCGCCCCAAAATTGATTGCCTCCGCCGCCAACCGGAACGAGAAGAAGAAACCACCCAACAGGCTCACCACGCCCATTGCCAGGATCCCGTAAGTCGGCGTCGAATACTTGGGGTGTATGTAAGCGAAGATCCGCCGCGGGAGGATGCGGTCGCGGCCCATCCCCAGCAGAATGCGTGAGGCGCTGGCCTGGCCCGTCACGGCGCTGGCCAGGCCGGCCACAACGAGGACAAACGAGACGAGGAAGAACAGTTGCTCACCTCCGGCGAGGCGCGAGACGTCCAAGAAGGCTGTATCGGTCTTCGGGTAGCTGGTGTAATCCGGCCAGATGAGCTGTCCCAGGTAAGCCTGCAAAATGAACAGGGCGCCGCATACAAAGCAGACCAGAACGGTGGCCCTGCCGATGTCGCGCGCCGGGTTGCGGGAGTCTTCAGCCAGCGTGCTGATACCGTCAAACCCCAGGAAACTGAAGGCCGCGATGGAAGTCGCACTCATCACTGCGGTCCAGGAGAAGTGCGCGGGATCACAGAACGGTTTGAGACTCCACAACGTAGCTGCGCCGGTTCCCGAGCGCAGCGCGGCGGCTGCCGCAACGACGAAAAAACCTACTACGAAGACCATGATGGCCGTCATAATGAAATTCGCGCGGTTCGTTACTTTCAGCCCAAACAGGTTGATGACTGTGATTCCAACCGCGAACACGACCAACCAGATGCCCTCAGGAACTTGCGGCAGTACGCGTCCGGCAGTGAGCGACAGATAAATCACGCTCATCAAGGGCATCAGCATGTAGTCGAGAAGAACGGCCCAGCCGGCGAAGAAGCCCACCATGGGGTGAATCGCCTTGCCCGCGTAAGTGTACGCAGAACCAGCGGCAGGAAAGGCGCTGGCCATGCGGCCGTAACTGAACGCAGTGAGCAGCATGACGACCATGGCGATCATGTAAGCCGCCGCCATGTGACCCCGAGAGACGCTGCTGACGATACCGAACATGGGGAAGGGCGCAGTCGGGCAGACGAAGGTAATCCCAAACAAGACGAGGTGGCCAAGGCCGAAGATGCGCTTGAGCGAGGCGGCCGGAGGCGAGGCCGCACTGGCTTCCGGGCGGTTCGACACGTCAGATGTCATACTTATGCACAGTAACAAAATCAAATGCGAAGTGGAAGCTCAAATCTCGCTTTGGCTGGCTTCGGGAGCGCCAAGTTCAAGGCAGGGCCGCTCAGCCGGATAGATGTTGAGGCATCTTTGCGGCAGGATCCAGTGAAGCCTGGCCGCCCGCGGTGCCCGTGTCCAGCAGACGTACGCAGGATCCAGGATATTGCTACGAACAGTAATAAAAATATGACTACCTCACGGTGCCAGCATGCCGGATGGCTCGTCAGGCACAGTTCTACTCTGTTTTTTGTCGTATTTTAGGCTTGACAAGCTTCTAGAATTGAATTAGTTTAGATACTGACTTTAATGCCAAAGGGAGGTAGTCTTCGTGAGATCAGCTCTCGTTAGTCTTCTGCTCATTACCTGCGCGATGTTCTTCCTGGCCGGAAACGGCGAGGCGCAGGTCACGCAAAGCAGCATCCTTGGAGCCGTCCAAGACCCCAGCGGTGCAGCCATCGTTGGCGCTTCGGTATCCATCACTAATCTGGGCACAAACATCGAGCGGTCGGTCACGACGAATGAGAGCGGTGACTATCGTGTTTCCGGTCTCGCGCCCGGCCGTTATCGTGTCAAGGTCAGTAGCCAAGGTTTCGAATCGATGACTTTTTCGGACGTCGTCCTGGTCGCCAACCAGATACGTCGTGTGGACGCGATTCTGCGGGTCGGCGACCTGGCAACGACTGTGGAAGTCACGGGCAGCGCCGTTTCTCAGATCGAGACGGAAGTCGTCACGTTGTCCAACACGAAGAGCAGCACCGACTTCCAGGAATTGCCGATGAGCGCCATGGGTCGCTCGTTCTTTAACATCACGGCGGTGACCGCCGGAGTGCAGGGCGACCTGGTCAACGGAGGGCGGGGCACGGCCAACAACTTCACGATTGACGGAGTCACGGTCAACGACCCGATATCGAGTAAGC
>JBDKSR010000704.1:0-13336 GCA_039680545.1 Bryobacteraceae bacterium
TGCGGTACCTCGACGGCTGGTATTACAACTTCTATCTTGAAGCGTATGAAGGCTACGAGATGCGCGTGGTGCGCTCGCGCGACCTGATTCACTGGACGCCGAGTCCGCTGAATCCGGTGCTGAGGGCGTCGGAGGAGGACCGGAAGATCGCCAACCCGAAGCTCACGGCCGAGCAACGCAAGCGCGTCGCGACGGCGGTCGATTGTAACAATTCCGACATCGATTTTTGTGAGTTCAAAGGCCGGTTGTGGATCAGTTACTCGTGGGGTAACCAGAAGGGTGTCGAGCACCTGGCGGAGGCGGTCTATGAAGGCAGCGAGGCCAGTTTCCTGAAAGGTTGGTTTCCGGAGTAGGGAAGATTAGGCCCGACACTCTTCGACGGAGCGCCGAGCTATGCGCTATCGAGAGGCTTTGAACTTCAGGGGCCGCGACGGCGAGCTTTTCCAGCCGATCACCTTGCCCTTACGGAAATACACTTCCGACTCTCCGTAGCGCCAGACATTCTCTGTCAGTTCCGTGGGGCTCCCCTCAACCGCCAACACGGTCATGGCTGTTGAGCCCGTTTCATAGTGCCCAGCTTTGGTTTCCGTTGACTCGGGCTTGGGTGCGCCAACCTTGAGCGGCGTTTCCGGTGAGATCGACCAACCCACCACACGGTCACTCCGGAAGTAAATCCTGGAGAGTTTGTACCGCCAGACGGAATCCGTCATTGACGTCGGCGTGCCCTGCACCGCCTGAACGGTGGTTTTCGTGGAGCCGAGGGTGAAGAAGGGGGTGGTCTGCGAGATCGTGCGCGCAGCGGCCTGCGGCGAAGGTCTCCATTTGTGCACGAATTTCCCGAAATGCGGAGCGAAGTAAACGACCAGCCCCAGGGCCGCGACGATTACCACCGGAATCGTAATTTTGACGAAGAGCGGCCTGGGTTTATGCCGTATCACGGAGCCGCAGAATGTCATCTGGGTGAATTCGATGCCGATGGAGCCTTGTTCGTTGGCGTAGCGCACGATCCCATTGGCTTCCAGGTTCAAATCACTGAGGAACTTGAGGTAAACCAAGGTGGAGACAGGCGGCACCGTTGACGCTTGTATCCTTGCGCCTCCCGAGGAGATGTCGAGGCATTTGCCCGTGACGGAACAAGGCTTACCGTCTACCTTCCAGGTGATGGCGACATCGAAGCCGGCCAGAAGCCTGGGGTTGTGCCGGTGCTCGTTGATTTGTGCTTCTTTGTCAGTTCGTTTCGACACCGAACTCAGGTGATACTCACAATGCACTCATGCTCTGCCGCCGTTTCACGTCGAGAGCTTCAATAGACGCCAATCGCGGCGGCTGAAAACTGTGCCACTACACCGGAACCAGACTGCGGTCCATGCCACTCTGGCGTCCGCCCTGTCCCACACGAGCCAGAAACAGAGGCGTCAATCGATCACCGCCAGGGTGCCAAATTCACGGCAGGCATCAGAATAACACGCCCAGCATGATTTGTAGACCTTAGCCCGCATTTCTCACACACTTTCTGCTGCGGCGGGCGATAAGGCCGCGTCTACTTCGTTGCGCTCGCTCAGCGTGCTCGACGTACTGTTCAAGTACGCCTCTGCGCGCTGAGCTTCGCGCGCCGCGTATCCACGGCATCCTCACCCGCCTCGCGACGCAACTGTGTGAGAAATGCGGGCTAGTACGTCCTAGTAAGCCAGAGGCCGTGTGTTTCACGGAGTGTAGCGCACGGCAGGGCTGCGTGACCGGCGGAGTTAGAGATTGCTGGTATGCGCGGAGGGTTAGACGGCATAACGGCCCGGCGTCAAGAGCCAACTACCGTGGGCGCGAGGAGTAACGACCTGACGACACGGGGTTGGGTCCGGTACACCGCTCAGCCGACTGCTTGACGGGGCCGAGGCGCTGTGCCGGGACGATCCGCCAGCGGGTGGATATGTTGTATAAGCCTTTTAGTTGCCATGGCTTAACTGAGTCTTCCTGGAAAGCTATGCAGGTGGGTACGGGCCGCTGCGAGGAACATCCGGTAGCCGCGGTGGATCACTTGGAATCTGGTCTGTACGGTTGCCGCCGGCGTCTGGAAACCGAAGAAAAAGCTCTTGTTCCCGGCCTAGAACGGAGGTAGACTCAGGCCATCAAGTTAAGATGCGTTAATCCGGCTGAACGGCGCAGGGGGCTTTTGGGCGGATGGACGGAATTGTGCGAGTGGCTGCCACGCTGTGCCGTGCTGCCTGAATCGGAGTCCTGGTTAGCATTCAGTATGGGCGCCAACGGCTGACGTGCCGCGAACGCCCAGAGGGGTCGAGGAGAAAGCTATGAAACGCTATGGGGCATACGTCATCGCCACAATCCTATGCCTTGTTGGGATGTTGCTTTGGGCACAGTCTCCACAGGGCACAATCACGGGAACCATCACGGACGCTTTAGGGGCACGCGTTCCCGGCGTGGAGGTGGTAGCAACGCAGGTAGCCACCAACCTCACGTTCAAGGGACGCAGTTCCGAGGATGGAACATACGTAATCGCCAATCTGCCGGTTGGCATGTTTGAAGTCACGGCTACCGCCTCCGGGTTCAAGACATTTCGCCGGACGGACATCCGGTTGGAGGTTTCCCAGCGGCTGCGGCTGGACATGTCACTGGAGATTGGGCAACTGACAGAGACGGTGGTGGTCCAAGGAGAGGTGTCGCGCGTGCGCACGGAAGAGTCCTCGCTGGGGACCGTCGTTGAACGGCAGCGAATCGAGGAACTTCCGCTGAACGGCCGGCACGTGTTCAACCTGATCAAACTGGTAGGAGGCGTGCAGCCCGTCGACCGTAGCGCCAGCGGATTTGGCGAGATCACCAACCAGGGTTTCTCACAGATCTCCTTCAATGGCGGCCCGGTCTATGGCAACCAGATGTACCTGGATGGAGGCGCTAACACCGTTCCGGTTCACAACGAAATCGGCGTGGTGCCAATGGTGGACTCAGTCGAGGAGTTCAAGGTCGAGACGAACGCGCTGAAGGCCGAATTCGGGCAAACCTCCGGCGGAATCGTGAACATCGTGACCAAGTCGGGCACGAACGCCCCGCATGGATCGCTCTATGAGTTCCTACGCAACGACGCCTTGGATGCACGGAACGCCTTCGCGACGCAGGTGAGTTCGTCGACCGGCCGGATCAAGGCGATCTTACGCTACAACCAGTACGGTGGTACGTTTGGCGGGCCGGTCTACATCCCGAAGGTCTACAACGGGAAGAACAAGACCTTC
The DNA here is from genome assembly GCA_039680545.1 of Bryobacteraceae bacterium. Taxonomy (GTDB): domain Bacteria; phylum Acidobacteriota; class Terriglobia; order Bryobacterales; family Bryobacteraceae; genus JAEHDI01. The sequence continues at coordinate 3,240 of JBDKSR010000704.1, forward strand.
TTCTTCGCCGGCTATGAGCAGTGGCGCTACCGGAACTCCCAGATCCGGCGGGCCAACGTGCCTACAGCCTTGCAACGTGCGGGTGACTTCTCGCAGACACGGACTTCGGCAGGGGCGCTGATCCCGATTTACGACCCGGACACGACGGTTGCCAACCCGAGCGGCTCGGGCTTCATCCGCCAACCGTTTGCGGAGAACAAGGTGCCCACAGCCCGGATGGACGCGCTGAGCCTGAGAGTGCTCCCGTACATGCCGCTGCCCAATGCAACGCCGATCAACACATACACGAACGAGCAGAACTTCTATTCGCAAGCCGTGCAGCCTTCCAACCAGGGCGTCACCAACATACGGGTGGACCATCGCTTCACGGATAGCGACAGCGCGTTCTTCCGCTATACGGGAACCCGCAACACGCGGTGGGGAACAGGTTACGGGCTCGGACCGGCCGATCCTGACATATTCGCGCGCTACGACCAACGCGACAACCACAACTGGATTCTTACCGAGACGCACATCATCTCTCCCTCAGTCATCAATGAGTTCAAAGGCAATGTGACACGCCAGAACCTGCCGTTCCAGTCACTCGGCTACGGAGGCAACTGGCCAGAGAAGCTCGGTTACCCCAGCATCATCCCGCAGGATATTTTCCCGGCGGTGACCATCGGCGGCATGCTGCAAATCGGGCCGACTTCGTTCGCATTCGGGCTACGCGCTCAGAACAACGTGCAGGTCGCGGACAGCGTGACCTGGATCAGGGGCAAGCATCAGATCAAGTTCGGTGTCGATCAGCGTTGGGTTCGCGAGAACTGGATCAACAAGTCGCTACCGTCGGGCCAGTTCAATTTCGCTGCGTCCTTGACGGGCAATCCGCAGGCTCAGGCCGGCACGGGAGTCGGCATGGCGACGTATCTTCTGGGCGATGTGACAGGCGGGAGTCTCACTGTCCGCAGCCACATGTCGTTCCATAGCTGGTCTCACGCCAGTTACATCCAGGACGACTACAAGATCACGCCACGACTGACGCTGAACTTCGGCTTGCGCTACGACCTGCGTTCGGGGCCCGTCGAGCGCTGGAACAAGCATTCGAACTTCGATCCGTACGCGACCAACTCGGAAACCAGCATGCTCGGGGTGCTTCGCTACGCCGATGTTACGGGGCCACGCCACTTCGTCGATCGGAATAACCTTGACTTCGGCCCGCGCTTGGGCTTTGCGTACGCTCTGACCGGCGACGGCAAAACGGTTATCCGCGGGGGGTACGGAATCGTCCACATGCTCACCGAGTCTTGGGACATGCAGGCCGACAGCTCGAATTCACTGGGCTGGGAGGCAACGACGAGTTTCAGTCCGACCAAAGGGAGCAACTTCGCGTCGTTCAAGTTCAGTGGCGGCCCCACGGAACTGATCCAGCCGAAGGGCGCGAGCGGCGGACCCTCGGCGTACCGCGGCCAAGCTGTACGCGCGCAGAACCTTCATGCGCCGCCGATGTACTTGCAGCAATTTAACCTGACGCTGCAGCGCGAGATCCCCGGGCAGTGGGTTTTGAGCGCCAGCTATGCGGGGGATCGCGGCGTCCACATCCCTGGTTCGAACTACAACCTGAACCAGCTCGACCCGAAATATTACTTGCAATACGGGCTGACGCTGCAGAATAACGTAACGAACCCGTACTACGGCCAGATCAAGTCGGGCAGCCTTTCCGGCTCGACCGTTCCGTTCTCGCAGTTGCTGCTGCCCTATCCGGATTACACCTCGGTGATGACCATGGCCAACCACGGCAACTCAAGCACCTATCATTCGCTCCAGTTGACCGCCGAAAAGCGGTACGCGAAGGGCCTCAGCGTGTTGGTGTCGTACACAAACGGCAAGCTCATCGATGAAGGATACTCGAGTGCCGGGAGTTCCGGTGAGACCGGCGACTTCCGTATCGGGCGCCTTGAGCGGCGGAGCGACCGCGCGATCGACCAGAATGACATCTCCCAGCGGATGGTGATCAGCGGCGTGTTCGAGTTGCCGTTTGGGAGAGGCAAGCGATTCGGCGGAAACGTCCATCCGGTGGTGGACGGGATCATCGGCGGTTGGCAGATGAATACGGTCACTACCATGCAGACCGGAAATGTGTTGACCGTACGCGGGGCTAACAACTACGCGTTGAACTGGCCGAACGTGACCACGAACCCAACGTTGCATGGCGAGGAGCGCGGTGTGCTGAAGTGGTTCGACACAAGCGCTTTCCAGAACCCGCCGGACTTTGTCGTGGGCAACATCGGGCGCACGCTGCCGGATACACGCGGACCGGGAATGTTCTGGATGGATATGTCGGCGTTCAAGACGTTCCGCATCAAGGAAGCCGCAACTGTTGAGTTCCGTGCCGAGGCGTTCAACGTTATCAACCACGAAAACCCGAACAATCCTGGAGTCACGTTCGCTCCCGACCGGAGCGGCGTGAATACCAGCGCCAGTTTCGGCCGCATTACGAGTGCCATGGATGGACGTAGCATCCAACTCGGCCTACGGCTGGCCTTCTGACAATGATTACCAGACGATCTGTTTTGGGATCGTCTGCGCTGATAGCTACGCTGGGCCCGCAAGCGCGGGCCCATGCCTGTTGGTGTATTTGGGTCACGCCCGCCAAAGCTTAGCTTTCTCGAAAAAGCGGAACATCAGAAGTCTCATAGTGACAAACTGCCGCAGAATCTTTGACTTAACGCACAATGCGGTGCAATCCGTCCCACTCTTTCCGCAGACATGACTCTTCGTCCCGAAAGTGAGCTATATTGTTCGAAAGTCAATGGAGTCTGACTTTGTCCCGGTCCTGATCTGAACCAACTTTGGACTCTTTACTCCACTTGTAGCTTCGAGACCCGGGTTGCAGTCGGGCAGTACTGCCAGGAGCCCAGATTTTTCATGCGGCTTGTCGCCCAAATGTGCCCGGCAGTGCACTTAACAAGGAGAGGTGGCTGCCAGGAACAGCTCTATGACGCGGGACGAGGCGGCGGTCGTAGTCGGTTCGCTGTTTGAAAGTTCGTACGCGAGCCTTGTCCGCTACGCGATCCGCAAAGTCGGGAGTTTTGCCGTAGCGGAAGAACTGGTGCAAGACACCCTGCTCGATCTTTACAGTACTCTGCGCTGGGTTGGTTCTGTCGATCATCCGAAGGCTTGGGCGATTTCGGTACTTCAGCGAAAGGTTCAACGGAATTTCCGCCAGAGGGCTAAGGAGGGTCTTCGCGAGCCTATCGAGGATTTGGATGCTTTGGCGATGGCGGGACAGCCGGACCAGGAACATCTGTTCGAACCGGGACCGGGCGAAGTTAAGCAGTTGCTTTCCGTACTGACTTCGCGTGAACAGGAAGTGGTTTTGCTGCGCATGGAATCTCTCAAGTACTGTGAGATTGCCCGTGTACTGGGGATCAGCCGCAATTCCGTGAACACCTTGCTGGCGCGGGCACTGCGCAAGCTCCAGGCGGCCGCCCGGAAATGGCTGGATGGGACAAGCGAGTCGAAGTATGTGGAGAGAAACGCTTCAACGACATTGCAGTGACGAAACGCTGCTGGCGCACGCCGACGGCGAACTCTCTCCTCTGGGGAGGTGGATCGTGGTGCGCCACCTCAATAAATGCTGGCAGTGTCGTGCCCGCCTGGAGGAACTCGATGGACAGGCTCTTGCCCTTGCCAGGGTATTGGACGAAATGCCGTATCTCGGCCCGGAGCACATGGCCGAGGCGCGGGCGAGACTCCTGTTTGGCCAGGATGAGCTGGAACGAGAACATTCACACAGGCTGACCTTCCTCCCGTCGAGAAATCCGTTTCATCCCCGAAGCCTGGTAACGGCGGGTACTGCTTTCGCCCTGGTCGTACTTGGCTTTTGGATTTACTTCGCGCAGTCCGGCAGAATGCGGGAGCCGAAAGAGGTTTTGGCGCAGGTGACAGAGCGGGAACAGGCCACCGTGAATACGCCACTCGCGGTCCATCAGACCATGCGGGTTGAGATCACCGAACTGGCTCCCCGGAGGACGTCGCTGGCGACAGGCCGATTGGAGATCTGGACACAGACGTCACAAGGACCTTTTGCGCTGCGATGGCTTAATGACGAGGGTGCAGTCCGGCATGCTGTCTGGAGAGGACCCGATGATCGAACACAGGTCTATTCCGTGGCTTCGATCCAGTCGACTCCGGCACGCTCACAGCATATGCCGGCGGTGCAGAGCACAGCAGACTTGTTCGCTTACGGGCTTGACCCAACCACTTTGGAAGCAGCCTTCATGAGATGGTTGGAGCATTGGCAGGGGCGGCCTGTTTCCCTCAGTTCTGATTTTGCCGCTTTCGCGGGCCGGGGCGGGGTGGTCTTGACGGTGAAGCGGATGCGATCGGCAGACGGTGTTCCGCTGTTGCGATTTTTAGCCGTGCGAGCCGTCGCGGGGGGGCACATCAAGATCGTGATGGAGGTAGACGCAACCACCTGGAAACCGCGGCTCCAATGCGTCCGTTTTGAAACGGCAGAAAAGAGTGTTGAATTCCGGCTGGCCATGGAGACCCAGCAATTCGTGCCCTATTCGTCGGTGACATCGGAGGTCTCGATGTCAAGGGAATGGTTTGGACGAACAACACTGCCGGCCAGTCCCGAAGCGCCCGAGATTGCGAGGCATCCCGATCCGCCGGTATTGTCTCCGGCCGAGGACCTCGACGGACTCGATATTCAGGTCCGGTACGCACTTCACCGGATCCGGGCCTGTTTGGGTGAACCTGTGGAGATCATTCGGGACCCATCGGGGCGCATCCTGGTGCAGGGGCTGGTCAAGAACGTGGAGCGAAGACGCGAGTTGCTGACGACGCTCGGCGAGTTGGGCCATCCAGCGGTGCTTTCAGTGGATATCAAGGCCATGTCCGAGGTGAGCGGACACGAAACAGAAGCTTCGGACGTATCTGGTTCACTGACTAAAGTGACTGCCGGGAGGCTTCCCGTTGAGGAGCAACTGAAATCTTACTTCCGCGAGCGACTACCGGCAGACGATGGGTCTGTGGCGCACCATGTCACCAGATTCACGAACGATGCGGTGTCCGGTGCTGACGCGGCCTTGGGTGAGGCGTGGGCCCTACGGCGTTTGATCGAACGGTATCCCGCCGAGAAATGCCGCCAGATGGACCGCTCTCAACAGTGGCTGCTGGAGGTCATGCTTCGCGATCATCTGACGGCACTTAGAGTTCGAATGTCGGATGCTCAAAAACTGGTGGAACCGGTACTCCTGAGGCTTGCTCAGCTACCGGCCGGTGAAGTAGTTGAAGTACCGGAGATGAAGGAAGAAGTTGCGGAACCGGTTTCGGAGCATTTTGCACTGCGAACTTTTGAGGCGGCCAGGCATATTGATGAGTTGCTGCTGGCCTTGTTCTCAAGCGGCCATGAATTGCCGGCCGAAACACGTGGTGCCGAGGTCGAGGGAATTGCGTTGGACCTGCTGCGGTCATTTCGCCGTTTAGAGAAGGAATTCGTGAGTTTTGATGTGGAAGTCAGCCGTTCCTACTGGGAATCGGACCAAGCTGACTCACGAGGGTACAAGCCAGAGCGGTAACAAGTTACAGCGGTCTCGACTTTTTTTGATCGTGTTGTCGCCCAAACCCCTTGTCGCTGGTACTTACCCTTAGGAGGTCTTTTGCTAATGACAAACAGGGGTCGATTCATATCGATTCTGCCTACGCTCTTGCTATTGCTTAGTCCAGCATTGCTGTTGGCTCAACGAGCACAGATCACGGGGCGTGTGACTGACTCGAGCGGTGCGGTGATCGTCGGTACGGACCTAAGCGCCAGAAATATGGACACCGGTCTGAAGTGGGAAACCGTTACCAACGACGTCGGCTACTATACCATCGCGCTCTTACCGCCTGGCCGTTACGAGATGTTGGTCCGGAAGGATGGATTCCGGTCGATCAGTCGCTCCGGCATCAAACTTGAGACGGAGCAGGTCTTACGGCTTGACTTCGAGATGCAGCCTGGACAAGTGTCCGAACAAATCGATGTGATTGGAGAAGTGTCGCAGGTGCAGTCCGAGCAATCCAGTCTTGGAACAGTAGTAGAGAGACGCCGTATCGAGGAACTTCCGCTGAACGGCCGGCACGTGTTCAACCTGATCAAACTGGTCGGAGGAGTGCTGCCCCAAGACCGCAGCGCTAACGGGTTCGGCGAGATCACGAACCAGGGATTCTCTCAGATGTCCTTCAACGGCGGGCCGGTGTACGGCAACCAAATATACCTGGATGGAGGAGCGAACACCGTTCCGGTGCATAACGAGATCGGCGTGGTGCCGATGGTGGACTCGGTCGAGGAGTTCAAGGTCGAGACGAATGCGCTGAAGGCGGAGTTCGGACAAACCTCCGGCGGAATCGTGAATGTGGTGACCAAGTCGGGCACGAACGCCCCGCACGGATCGCTGTATGAGTTCTTGCGTAACGATGCGATGGACGCACGGAACGCTTTCGCGACGCAGGTGAGTTCGTCGACCGGCCGGATTAAGGCGGTCTTGCGTTACAACCAGTACGGCGGTACGTTTGGCGGGCCCGTCTATGTCCCGAAGGTTTACAACGGGAAGAACAGGACCTTCTTCTTCGCCGGTTACGAACAGTGGCGATACCGGAATTCCCAGATCCGGCGAGCTAGCGTGCCTACTGCCCTGCAGCGTTCAGGTGACTTCTCGCAGACGCGGACTTCGGCAGGGGCACTGATACCCATCTACGACCCCGATACTACAGTCGAGAACCCCAACGGCTCCGGTTATATCCGCCAGCCGTTCGCGGACAACAAAGTGCCCACAGCGCGGATGGATCCGCTGAGCCTGAGGGTGATGGAGTACATTCCGCTGCCCAACGCGACGCCGATCAGCACGTACACCAACGAAAACAACTTTTACTCACAAGCCGTACAGCCTTCGAACCAAGGCGTCACGAACATACGGGTGGACCATCGCTTCACCGATAGCGACAGCGCGTTCTTCCGCTATTCGGGAACCCGTAACACACGGTCAGGGACAGGTTACGGACTCGGACCAGCCGATCCGGACACATTTGCGCGTTATGACCAGCGCGACAACCACAACTGGATTTTGACCGAAACGCACATTGTCTCCCCTTCGATCATCAATGAGTTTAAGGGGAGTGTGACGCGTCAGAACCTGCCGTTCCAATCACTCGGCTACGGAGGCAACTGGCCCGAAAAACTCGGTTACCCCAGTATCATTCCGCAGGACATGTTCCCGGCGGTGACGATTGGCGGCGTGCTACAGATTGGGCCGACTTCATTCGCATTCGGCCTGCGCGCTCAGAACAACGTGCAGATCGCGGACAGCGTGACCTGGATCAGGGGCAAGCATCAGATCAAGTTCGGTGTCGATCAGCGTTGGGTTCGCGAGAACTGGATCAACAAATCTCTGCCTTCGGGCCAGTTCAATTTCGCTGCCGCCTTGACCGGTAATCCGCAGGCGTCGGCAGGTACCGGAGTCGGCATGGCCACATATCTCTTAGGCGACGTGACAGGCGGGAGTCTCACTGTTCGTAATTACATGTCGTTCCATAGCTGGTCTCATGCCAGTTACATCCAGGATGACTACAAGATCACACCCCGGCTCACGCTCAACCTTGGCCTACGCTATGACCTGCGTTCCGGCCCCATCGAGCGCTGGAACCGGCACTCGAACTTCGATCCGTACGCGACCAACGCGGAAACAGGTATGCTCGGCGTTCTTCAGTATGCGGGTGTCACCGGAGCACGCCACTTCGTCGATCGCAACAATTTTGACGTCGGGCCGCGCTTCGGCTTTGCATACGCTCTGACGGGCGACGGTAAGACGGTAATTCGAGGCGGCTACGGGCTGATTCACATGCTCAGCGAGTCCTATGACATGCAAGCCGACAGCTCTAACTCATTGGGTTGGGAGGCAACGACGAGTTTCAGTCCGACTAAAGGTAGCAACTTTGCGGCGTTCCAGTTCAACGAAGGTCCGACATCGCTGGTCCAGCCGAAAGGTGCCGCGGGCGGACCTTCGGCATTCCGTGGACAGGCTGTTCGCGCGCAGAACCTGCACGCACCGTCGATGTACTTGCAGCAGGTCAACCTGACGTTGCAGCGCGAGATTCCCGGGCAGTGGGTGATGAGCGTCAGCTATGCGGGAAACCGCGGTGTTCACATTCCGGGCTCGAACTACAATATGAACCAGCTCGACCCGAAATATTACCTGCAATATGGGTTGGCACTACAGAATAACGTAACGAACCCATACTATGGCCAGATCAAGTCCGGCAGCCTTTCCGGCTCGACCGTTCCCTACTCGCAACTGTTGCTGCCTTATCCGGACTACACCTCGGTAACGACCATGGCCAACCATGGCAATTCGAGCACCTACCATTCATTGCAGTTGACTGCCGAAAAACGTTACGCAAAGGGCATCAGCGTGCTGGTGTCCTACACGGACGGCAAACTCATCGACGAGAGTTACTCGAGCGCCGGAAGTTCGGGCGAGACGGGAGACTTTCGTGTGGGGCGGTTAGATCGGCGGGGCGACCGGGCGATCGACCAATATGACATCTCCCAACGGATGGTGGTCAGCGGTGTGTTCGAGTTGCCCTTCGGCAAAGGCAAGCGCTTCGCGTCAAGCGTTCACCCGGTGATGAACGGCATCATCGGTGGCTGGCAGGTTAACACGGTCACGACGATACAGACCGGAAGCCCATTGAGTGTGCGTGGAGCCAACAACTACGCCTTGAATTGGCCGAACGTGACCAAGAACCCAACGCTGCATGGCGAGGAGCGCGGTGTGCTGAAGTGGTTCGACACGAGCGCCTTCCAGAATCCGGCTGACTTTACGGTCGGGAATGTGGGACGTACGTTGCCGGATACACGCGGACCGGGAATGTTTTGGATGGATATGTCGGCATTCAAGACGTTCCGGATCAAGGAAGCCGCGACCATGGAGTTCCGGGCTGAGGCGTTCAACGTCATCAATCACGAGAACCCGAACAATCCTGGAGTCACGTTCGCTCCCAACCGGAGCGGCGTGAACACCAGCGCCAGTTTCGGGCGTATCACAAGCGCGATGGATGGGCGTAGTATTCAGTTAGGCCTACGGTTGGCCTTTTGACCTATGATTACCAGACGATCTGTTTTGGGATCGCCTGCGCTGATAGCTGCGTTGGGCCCGCAACCGCGGGCCCACGCCTATCGATTGGTGCGAGACGTTCCCATCGAAGAGGGCTACGACGTCGTAGTGGCAGGCGGCGGTCCTGCCGGTGCGGCGGCGGCGATCTCGGCTGCAAGACTCGGGGCCAAAGTGATGGTGATCGAGTCGACCGGTTGCCTGGGCGGTATGGCGACCTCGGGCATGATGATGTCATTTTGCCCGGTAGCCGACGGCGAGCGGTGCCTTACGGGCGGGCTGATGAGGGAACTCATCGAGACGCTTTACACACGGGGCTTCCTGAAACCCGGTATCGATCCCGAGGCGTGGCGGAAAAGATTCGGTGGATGGATTCCGTTCAACGCCGAGGGGTTGAAGCTGCTTCTTGATGAACTGGCCGCGAACTCAGGTGTAAATGTCCGCTTTTTCACGAACTTGATCGACGTGGACGCGGACGCGCGCTCGGGCGAAGTGCGCGGGATCGTGGCACACAACATTGAGGGCTATCACTACATTCGCTCGCGCACATACATCGACGGAACTGGAAACGGTGTACTGGCTAAGCTTTGTGGAGCGGTGTGCCGCGAAGCGGGCCGGGATACGCGCGGGATCATGCCGCCGACGCTGATCTCGCTTTGCTCCGGCATTGACTGGAGCCGCATGGGAAATCAGCAGGAAGCGCTCCAGCGGGCAGGGAAGGATGGTTTCTTCCGTGAGTATGATCAGCACATGCCAGGGATGCAGCAGATCGGCCAGCATATCGGGCTGCTGAATGCCGGGCACATTTTCAATCTGGATGCGCTGCGCGAGAAGAGCATGACGGACGGCATGATGGCCGGACGCCGCCTGGCACAAGAGTTCATCGCTTTCTACCGGAAGTATGTGCCGGGTTGCGAAGAACTCGAACACGTGACGACCGCGCCGCTGATGGGATTGCGC
>JBDKSR010000705.1:0-3891 GCA_039680545.1 Bryobacteraceae bacterium
GAATCGAATCTCACCGTCCGCCCGCGAAGACCGCGATTCCCAATCTATTCCTGGCTGGAGACTGGACCCGCTCCGGCTGGCCCGCCACCATGGAGGGCGCAGTACGAAGCGGGTATCTTGCGGCTGAGGCGCTGACAATCGGACTCGGCGCGCCCAAGCAGTTCGTCCTGCCGGATCTGGTCTGAACTCACCATCTACTTGGTCTTTTGTGATAATTGGGATATGCGTGTATGGTTCGTGCTGTTCATGCTGCTGGCGGTAGCTGTGGTGGCGACTCCGGCGGACCCCCCGATGACCAAGCTGCGGATCGAGGTCAAGACCATTAACGACACCCCGGTCGAGCGCGCGAGCGTGATCGTGGCGTGGGCTGGCGAGCGCTCCACGCTGAAACTCGGCAAGCGGGCAAGGCTCCGCTGGGAGACCCGGACAAACCAGGAAGGCTTGGCTTCGATCCCGCTTCTCCCGCAGGGGAAGATCCTTATTCAGGTTATCGCCAAGGGCTTTCAGACGTTCGGAAAGACTGTCGAAGTTGCCGAAGACGAGAAGACGATTGAAGTCGTCCTAAACCCACCGCAGCCTCAATACTCGGCGCACTGATAGGTGATTTCGCTTAGGCCACGGCGGCGATCACATCGATTTCTACCCGTACGTCGCGCGGCAGACGAGCCACCTCGATCGTGCTTCGTGCGGGCGCCTGGTCGGCGAAATACCGCCCGTACACCTCGTTCATGGCCGCGAAGTCGTTCATATCTTTAAGGAAAACCGTTGTCTTGACCACTTGCGCCAATGATGAATCGCTGGCTTCGAGCACGGCCTTCAAGTTTTCGAGAATCCGCTCGGTCTGAACCGCCGTCCCCCCTTCAACAATTTGCCCGGTCGCAGGATTGATCGGGATCTGCCCGCTCGCGTATACCATTCCTCCGGCGACGACGGCCTGAGAGTACGGCCCAATGGCTTTAGGCGCGAGTTCGGTAGCGACAATCTTCTTCATTCCAAACCTTTCTGTGCCAGTTCTTCGCGGTACGACCGCGGAGTGGCGATGTTCACCATTCTGCAACATTGGCAGGCGTAGTCCAAGCGGTACCCCGCCACCCGGCTACGGCGCGAAGAGTGCGCGGCTAAGTTGTTGAACTGATGGAGATACGGATCGGGCCAGTGGAAGATAAAAATGAGTCACTATGCCATTCCGCCTGTCGCGCTCGAGATTCCGTTCGCTGGCGACGAAGTTCTCCGTTTTTACGGCGTCACTAGTGCTCTGGGTCACGTCCGCGCAGTTGAGTTATCACTGGGCGCAGGAATACTTCTCCGTTCCCGAGCACATGTTCCTTAGCGCGGTGTTGCTTGTGCTTGCCGTGCTGCTCGCCCGTGTCACGAGCCAGGTATTTGTCCGCCCGCTGATAGTGCTTCAAGAGGGGATGGCGGCGGTGAAGAAGGGCAAGCTGGAGACGATCCGGATCTCTCCGACGGGGGACGAAATCGAGAGGCTCGGCGAGAGCTTCAACGAAATGATCACGGCTCTGGCGGAGTCCAACCAAAAAGTGCGGGAGTATCAGGAGCAACTCGAAGACAAGATACGCGAGCGTACTGAGGCGCTTGAGATGGCGATGAACCGTGCGAATGCCGCGAGCCGCGCCAAGAGCGACTTTCTCGCCAACATGTCGCACGAACTGCGGACTCCCATGAACGGCATCCTCGGGATGCTTGAAATCGTGCTCAGCAGCCCCCTCAGCGCCGGTCAGCGCGAGGAACTGACTACGGCCAAGGAGTGCTCGCTATCTCTTCTCACGCTGGTCAACGACATCCTGGATCTTTCCAAGATTGAGGCCGGCAAAATGGACCTTGAGAAAATACGTTTTGCGCCTCGAACGCTGATCGCCGACTGTACGAAATCCACCATGCCCCGGGCTCGGGAAAAGGGCCTGCTACTTCTCTCCGAAGTCTCGCCTAGCGTTCCACGAAATCTGCTTGGTGATTCACTACGGCTCCGCCAGGTCCTCATCAATCTACTGGGCAACGCCGTCAAGTTTACCGAACACGGGTCCGTCAAGCTGTCGCTGACCGCCAGTCAAACGGATTCTCACGATCGGGTCGAACTTCACTTCACCGTTGCGGATACGGGAATCGGCATCGCGGAGGACCGGGCCCAGACCATTTTCGAAGAGTTCACGCAGGCCGATGGAAGTATTACTCGGAAGTACGGAGGCACGGGGCTTGGACTTTCAATCACCAAGAAGATCGTCGATATGTACGATGGCCGTATTTGGGTAGAGAGTCAGCAGGGAATGGGCAGCGTGTTCCACGTCGTCCTCGACATGCCGGTTGCCGCACCCGATATGGCGGGAGAGGCATCTGACTCAGAGTATGCGGCTGCTTCGGCGGAAGAGCACAAGGGCCGCATCCTGATCGTGGAAGACAACATTGTGAACCAGAAGGTTGTCTCGGTATTGCTCTCCAAGCGCGGCTTTGAGACAACAGTCGCCAATCACGGGCGAGAGGCCCTCGATATGTTGGAATGCGAGGTCTTCGACCTCGTGCTGATGGATATACAGATGCCCGTGCTGGATGGCCTGGAAACCACCAAACTGATTCGCCAGGATCCGCGCCTCCGGAATCTTCCCGTTGTCGGCCTGAGTGCGCACGCCATGGCGACGGATCGGGAACGCTGCATTGAAGCGGGGATGAATGATTACGTGCCGAAGCCGGTCCAGCCGGCCTTACTCCTCGCCACGATCCGGCGCTATCTGTCTTCAGGTCGGGGACGTGAAAGCGCCGGCCTCGTGGCGGAGGCCCCACCGGCCCTGGCCGGAGTCCGCAATTCACTCGCGTCCTGAACTCAGCACACGGGTGTTCCAGGAAACCATTTAGGCTGCCGGCCGATCAAAGGGCAAATACCGGGTGTTTCGAAACGACCTGAGCCGGATTACCCGACCTTCTTCCAGTTCAGGAGCCTCAGTGCGTTTTCACGATAGAGCGCTTTCAGCACCGGGGCGGGCAACTCCAGGCCGTACTGGCGCCACCAAACTCGGCCTTGCATGAATTCGTCTCCGGTTTCGAGCAGCCGCCACCAGTTCTGGTACATGGCCTTCTCGCGCCCCATGTCTGTGCCGAACAGAATCCGATCCTTGTACTTCTCGATGAAACGGGCAGCGGTTCTGGGTTGGCGGCCAATTTCGTAATCGCGGGCGGAGATGTCGAGGTACAGGTTTGGGAAACGGTCCAATAGCTTGGCGAGCGCGGCCGTATCGTTCCCCTGATTGCTTAAGTGGCAGAAAATGAAGACGTTCTTAGGATGCTGCGAAAGCAGGTTGTCCCGTTTCTCGAGAAGTTCGCTGTACTGTGGCACGTCCTTCCCGATCATGTTGAACGCTTGGAAGTCTGCCGTACGCTCCTGGTTTGGTCCGAGCGGCTGCCAGCAGGACGGGTGGTCGGCCACGTGGATATTGATCGGGAGCTTCAACTCCACGCATTTCCGCCATACCAGTTCCAGGCGCAGGTCGTCGAGATGGAGACGCTTGTTCCTGGGCAGTGCATTCTTTTCCGAGCCGCCGAATCCCCAACCCTTGTCGGAAAGCTCACCGATACCCCGTGCGCCCTTTCTATAGCACCGCTCCAACTCTGCGGCGGCGCGCGCCGGGTAATCGGGCTTGTCGATTCCGGTCGTGTCCAACCCGCACCACAACTGAAAGCGCGTGGGATGCCGCTTCAGGTACAGCCCGGCCTGCTTGTCGAACTCGGCTCCAACGGCGTCCGTGAAAACGACCGTCGTCTCGATGCCGGCTGCGTCCATCGTCTTCACCCAGGCATCCACGTCTTCCGGCCTGCGTATGTTGCTCATGAATGTATGGGAATGCACGTCGATCACGGGAAAGCGCGCGCGCGGGACGAACGTCT
>JBDKSR010000706.1:0-16906 GCA_039680545.1 Bryobacteraceae bacterium
TCAGAGAGTTACGAAGATTCTCCTCGTGGTGACCGATGGTTGCGAGGATGTTGATGCCGGCCTTCATACCGGCCTCACGCACCCTGGGCATGATGACGGCGAGGCGCTGGGCGCGACGCTCCATCTCCTCCAAGGGAAGCGGCGGGTGAGTCTCGGATGTAAAGAATGCCAGCTCGTCCACCGTGCCCGGGTACGTGGCGAAGAATCGAAGCAACTCGTTGAAACGAGCCTCCGTCTGCCAAAGATCGACCCCAATACGAAACGAAACGAGCGGAACGGCCGGTGCAACTCCAGGGGCGCCGGCCGCCGTCATGCCTGTGAACGCCATTCCCGACTGGAGGAATTCGCGTCTGTTCATGGGTGTACCCTCACGAAATCGTCTACAGAGGTCGAAGATGGCCCAGGGACCGCTTACTGCGCGGCGCCTTCAACGGGCACAATCGTTGCCGTCTTGATCCCATCGAGACGCGGGAAGTAGCGCTCCAGGTATGGATTGCCTTCAGACCGAATCCGGGCTTGTTCCGGTCCGACACCCTGCGGCGGCCCATCGCCGTAGCCTTTGAAGAAGCTCTCCACGACTTCCATTCCGGATGAGATCTTTCCGAAAGGCGAGAAGCCCATCCCATCAAGGCCCGGGTTGTCCTGCAGGTTGATGAAGATCTGTGTTGTCCGGGTAGCTGGGCCGGCCTTGGCGTAGCTGAGTGTCCCTTTTGTGTTGTGGACCTTGACCGGGTCGTCGGGAATCGTCATCTCGCTCCAGTGCTGCGAGATCGCCGGGTCTCCATTCAATCCAAATTGCACGACGAATCGGGGCACCACGCGGAAGAACTTGCAGCCGTCGAAATAATGCTGCGTTAGTAGTTCGTATAAACGGTCGACGCCCCGAGGGGCCCATGCCCGAGTCACGTCCACGACAAAGTCGCCTTTGGTCGTTTCGAACTTTACCCGGAACTGCTCCGGTGCTTTTACCACTTTCGGAACCTCCTCTTTTTGCGGCTTGCCGCATGCTGTCATTAGGATCAATGGGACCACTGCCACGAGCGCAATAGTCTTTGCCTTCATGTCTGCAATCGTCCTCACGTAGGTTTCATTATGACGCGGCTGATACAATCGATGGGAGGGGCATCCGTTAAACGGATCGTGAGATGGATCTCGACCAACTTCATACATTTCTCGAGATTGTGAGGCTGAAGAGCTTCTCAAAAGCTGCCGAAACGTGTTTTCGAACGCAGCCGGCTATCAGCGCGCAGATCCGTCAGCTCGAACTTGAACTGAACACCACGGTGTTCGACCGCCTCGGTACCCGCATCGCACTGACGCCCGCCGGCCGCATCCTCTGCGAGTACGCCGAGCAGATTCTGGACCTTCGCCGCCGCGCGCAAGACGCGATCAACGAACTGGAGCGCGTGCCGCGAGGCGCCCTAGTCATCGGCGCGAACGAGGCTACCTGCATTTACGTGCTGCCGGATGTCTTTCTGGAGCACACAAAACGCTTTCCGAATGTCCAGTTACTCGTTGACCGTTCCTATGGGAAACGGGTGGTACAGGCTGTTTTGGAGAATCAGGCGGATTTCGGATTCACACAGCTCCCCATCAAGGATCGGAAGCTTCAGGTTGTGAAGGTTCATTCGGACGAGATTAAGCTCATTGTCCGGCCGGATAACCCGCTGGCAGGCAAGGACGTCATAACGTGCCAGGACCTCGTGGACCAGCCCTTGATCCTGCCAAAGCACGGAAATACGCGGGCCCGCCTGAACGTATGGATGGAGTCTGTTGAGGATATTGTCCATGTTTCCATGGAGTTAGACTCAACGGAAATGATGAAGAGGTTCGTCATCGCGGGCCTCGGCATCTCGTTTATGGCTGCCTCCCATTGCCGCGAGGAGGTTGCCGCGCGCAAACTGGTGGCGATCTCGCTCGGGCCCGAGCCCATGATTCGCCAGGTGGGCCTGATCTATCGCAAGGACAAAGCTCTGTCCCGGGTGGCGCTGGGGTTCATCGAATCGGTCCTTGAGCAAGCTGCCCGGGAGCAAACCGCGCTCGCTGGCGACCGTGCAACGGCCCGTACCCCAAAACAGACAACCACGGCCTAATGATTCCGGGCTGCGCGTCCGATTTCATTAGCGATGGACCTTAGGTCAGAACCGCGATTCCCGACGGATGGACCCGTGACGATCACCGTTCTCGGTCCCGAACCGTCAACCATAAGTGGACGAATAGTCAACGTATCCGGCAGAGGCATGCGATTCATGCTGGATGCGCCTGTTCCAGCTAACGCGGCGATTCGCGCCGACGTCGAAGGCACGCTCCTGCTCGGTGAAGTAGCTTATTGCTATCCCGAAGGGAAAGCGTACGCGGCGGGGATTCAACTGGAACAAGCGTTAACCGTGTCCGAAGAACTCTGCCGCCTCATGCGTCATCTCAACGAGGAAGCTGCGAACGCAACACGTGTCTGATGGCACGGCCTGATGGCGTGCGGCCCCAAGACTATTCCATCCGTTCTCCGTTCAGGCTATCCTAGCCCTTGGATGGCAAGGAAAGTACTGATCTTCGGAAATGCCGGACAGCTCGGTGTCGAACTGATGGGGGAGTTCGCCCAGCGGGGATATCGTGTTGCCGGATACGACAAGGCCGAGGTGGACATCGTCGACGCGGCGCTGGTCGAGGACTGTGTCGCCCAATTCGATCCCTGTGTTGTGATCAATGCGGCGGCGTATAACCAGGTGGACGTCGGAGAGAAAGAACCCCTGGCGGCATTCCTGGTGAACGCGATTGCGGTGAAGAACATTGCCCTCGCGTGCCGGCAAATCGATGCACGGTTGGTGCACTACTCGACCGATTACGTGTTCGACGGAACGGCGACCGAACCCTATCGGGAGCAGGATACGCCCCGGCCGCTTAATGCCTATGGCGTCTCGAAACTGGCCGGTGAGTTCTTCGCCCAGGCATACATCGACCATCCGTTGATCATTCGAACGACCGGTGTTTACGGTCCCGGCGGTTTGCACACAGCGCGTGGCAACTTCGTGGAACTGATGTTGCGGCTGGCTTCCACCGGGCAGGAAATACGCGTTGTCGAAGATCATTTAGCGGCGCCGACCTACGCCCCGGCCCTTGCGGCGCGTACTGCCGATCTTGTGGACAAAGGTCTCACCGGGATGTTCCACATCGGCGGGGGCGTGGCTATCTCGTGGTTTGAGTTCGCGAAACTAATCTTCGAGGCGGGGGGCCTCTCTCCGAGACTGCGCGCTACAAACGAGCGCGAATACAGAACTGCGGCGCGACGGCCGAAGTTCTCTGTTCTTTCCAATGCGAAGATGGAGGCGGCCGGTCTCGCTCCGATGCCGCCCCTGAAGGAAGCGCTGAGCGACTACTTCAGCCGCCGCGAGGAGTGGCTCACTAAGAGCCCGGCGTAGCGGAGTAGTAGCCCTTGCGTGCCTGTACCTTCAAATCTTTCTGAGTCGACGTCACTTCCAGGCGGCGGTAGGCTCCGTCTTTGACGGAACTCGAGGGTGTGTAGCCAATTGCGTACTGGCTTCGCATCTCTTCCTGGATTTCCTTGAAGATATCTTCGAGGGTGTTCTTTTTGCTCACTTTGAAGAGCCGTCCGCCTGTCTCCTCCGACATCCTGCGTAGAATCGAGTCATTTCCTCCGCCAAAGGTGAGGCTGCCGCCAGTGTTATAGGCCGATGGATCGTAATAGTAGATGCTGTAAATGATCGCGTCCGCTTTCTGTGCGGCTTCAATGGCGGCTTCGAGCTTAACGCGGCTTCCCATGTCAACGCCGTCCGTAATCAATACGATTGCCTTCCGTCCCACCTCGCCTTTGAGCTTATCGTTCGACGCGAGGTACACGGCGTCGTAAAGCACAGTGCCGCGGGTCTGGTAGATAGTGGGAACGGGTCCGTCCATGACGCCTCCGACCGCGCCGCGCGGGCGCAATTGATCCAGACCGTCTCTCAGCAGGGAGATGGAATTCGTGTAATCCTGCAGCAACTCAGCCTCGGAGCCGAAGCTAATCAAGAAAGCCATGTCCCTTTTGCGTAACACTTCTTTGAAAAACTGACTCGCTGTATTGCGCTCAATTCCAATCAGCTTCTCCTGGCTCCGGCTGACGTCCACGAGCAGGCCCAGGGTCAATGGAAGGTCGGTTTCGCGGCTAAAATAGCGGATTTCCTGCTGTTTTCCGTCTTCTTTGACGACAAAATCCTCTCTTGAGAGTCCGGGGACGAGGGCGCCGCGCTTGTCCCGTACCGAACATAGGATGTTAACTACGTCGACTTCGACTTTGATAGTAGGCGCGGTTTGAGGTTCCTGTGCGGTGGCGGCGAGCAGTGCGGTCGCGGTTGCTGCAATTAGTTTTAGTGGCTTCATGAAGGTTACAATGACAATCTGTTGGATGCATCAACCGCTCATTGTGTTACCAATGCGTAAGGCGATCCGCCACCTGAAGCAGGCCGATGCCGTGATGGCACGCCTGATCGAAGGGATTGGACCATGCCGGATCCGCTTTCTCGACCCGGCGTTCGAGACGCTGGCTAAGTCTATTGTTTACCAGCAGTTAAGTGGCAAGGTCGCATCCGTGATCTTTGAACGGCTGAAAGCTACTGCGAATGGCCGGAAGCTCACCCCGAAAGCGTTTCTGGCCGTCGACACGGAGACACTTCGTGGCGTCGGACTGTCACGCCAGAAGATTGAGTACCTGCGAGGTTTGGCTCAAAGCAGTCAATCCGGAGAGGTGAATTTCCGCGCACTGCAACGCATGGATGACGCAGAGGTCCTGAAAGTGTTAACGGGTATTAAGGGCATCGGCGTGTGGACCGTTCACATGTTCCTGATCTTCGCGCTACGCCGCCCGGATGTCATGCCGATCGGCGATCTTGGCATCCGTGCCGCCGTGCGGAAGGCGTACGGCATGGAGGCTGTGCCCACTCCCGTTGAAGTCGGCGAGTTGGCCGAAAGCTGGCGTCCCTATCGTACTCTCGCGAGCTGGTACCTCTGGCGTAGCCTGGAAACCGACGCTAATTTGTAAGTAGATAGCTCTTCCGGGTCCTAGCCGTACCGTGAGAAATCCAGACGGTCCTAGAACTTAGGCGCCCCCAATAGTATTGACCAAGATCTTAATATCCCTTAACCTTCTAGCCACGACTCACCCCCCCGGTCCAACACTTCAGAGATGGG
This sequence comes from Bryobacteraceae bacterium, assembly GCA_039680545.1. Taxonomy (GTDB): domain Bacteria; phylum Acidobacteriota; class Terriglobia; order Bryobacterales; family Bryobacteraceae; genus JAEHDI01. Next base: position 5,182 of record JBDKSR010000706.1, read on the forward strand.
GCGCGCTCGAGGGAAAGCCGAAAACCGTATATCAGAGGAGAGCTTGACAGATGAGAAAATTGATGATTGTTCTTACAGCGTTGATCTTGGTTGCGGTGTCAGCTTCTGCCGAGGGGCTGCCCTCTTCCAAGGCGACGGCAGATGTGAACACGCTGGTGAAATGCACCATGAGCACTGCCACCGTGGACGACGCAACCGCCGTGATACCGGACCATTGCTACGACCTGTACACCGGCGCATCCGTTGCTACGAATGGTGCATGGATCGACATCATGAGCCAGAAGGTGAAGCTGTCGAACAGCCAGTCGCTGTTCGTGTCCCCTTCGCTCGTGACCGGGCTCTACACGCGCACCAGAACCAAGACGGTGACTGGCGACAGTTCCACCGCGGAGGCCATGGGCGGCGTGTATCTCAGGGCAGTCCTTGTTCCCGACGCTGGCGGGGCTGAGATTGTTGCCGCGCCGCTGTCGATGTGCGGCACGAATATCTTGGGCTGCGTCAGCTCGGGGTCTCCCTCCAAGTGGGGAATCATCCTGGACAGCCGTGTTCAGACGCTTACCCAATCGCTCAGTGAATGCACGGTCATGGTTGGCGACTTGACGGGGACCTGCTCGTTCACGTCTATCATCGACCTGGTTTTGAAAACCACGAGCGCTCACACGTTCAATTTCATTTTCCCGGAGGTTGGCCAGGGCACTTACACGCTCGTGATTAAGGCCGCCGTTGCCTCGGGTGCCAGCATCATTGATGGAAGCGGCACCGCAGTTGGCGCGGCTGCATTCGGAGTGGGGTCTGTACTCGCGGAGTCGGTACGCTTAGTGCACGATTTCGAATTCTGACCTTCTCCTTCTTGGGGGGAGTGACCGCCCTTTGAGGCCGCTCCTCCCTTTTCAGAATTGATCCACTCGGACTTCCCGGAAACGAAGAGGGCCGCCGGCATATGACTATTACCAGTCGTCCTTCACGGCGCAGGTTAATGGAACCGCTAACAGCGGAAACTCCCGGTCATTCGTGGTGATGCGGATTGACCCGTCAAATGAACCTGCCTTGAGTTTCTCCGGGATGACCTCAATCAGAACCTCGAATCGGTCCTTCAGATGAGCTTGCCGTTTAGAAATCCGCAAGAAAGGCAGGTCCGTTTCCGCTGCGATCTCAAAGCCGGTTCCATTTCTCTGGTAAACCGTCACCGACTGGGTCAAATAGGCCGCCTGCTCCGGCTTCCTCTTCAGGGACACGGTATCGATCAGGCCCAAGGCAATGGCGTCCGGAAATGTGTACACACGTTCCCGCACCTGTGTGTTTACGGGAATCCGGATCACGGGCTGACGTTCATCTGACGTCAACAGCCGGATCGACCCGGTCATCTTCCCAGCCACCGCATCCGGTTTCACCGTGACGGTCAGCCGATACCGCCGGCCCGGCTCGATCGTGGCTAGGTCCACAGCGATACGGGGGCTGTGATCCTCGACCTTGAGGAACTTCAGAGGTTCGCTCTGGTTATTGGTGATTTCGATGGATTGCTGTTTGGACTCACCTCTGAACGTCGTGATGTAGAACGCGGGAAACGGGTCGAAGTCGATGGGGCGGACTACTCTACCCTGTACCCGGAAAAAGACCTCCGGAGCATCCTCTCTGGTGAACTGGACGACGATGAGCCCCTCAAAGTCTCCTGCCGGCCTGGGCTGTCCGAGTTGGACAGTGACGGAGCCGGTCTCGCCCGGCCGGATCTGCCGGCTCATCTTGGTGATTGTGAGCGGGGGCGTAAGCTGGACATTCTTCACTACGAGCGTTTCGTCCCCTGGATTGCGAACCTGAAAGGTGTGCTCGACAAGATCCGTCTGCCGGACTATACCGAAGTCGAACACTTCCGCTTGTTGGATCTGCTTCCGGACAGCCCGAAGCCGCTCATCAGCGGTTTGAGCTGCGGCACCGTCGGCCCACGTGAAGGCGAGCATCAAAGCCCATGCCAGGCGTTTAGATCCTAAGCGCATGCACCCATCATCCCCAAAAAAGAATGGCTGGGGCAGTCTTCCGCCCCAGCCGGAAAAACATCTGCTCCGCACGGCTATTCTTCCGGAGCTTCGGTGAATACTAACTGCGCGTGAGCCTTGCCATCGGTGCCCCAATCCCACCAGTAGCCCTGGAGGGCCGTGGCAAACAGTGGGTAGCGAGCGTCACAAACTCCATCCGCCGGCTCGCTCGTGTCCACGCAGATACTGAGCAACTCCTTGCTCCTGTTTACGAACTTGGGAGCGCTCTTTTTGGTCCGGGTCAGCTCGACGTTCTCAACCGAACAACGCACGATGTCGTCAGCGGTATCAACAGTTCCCATGGCGTCGGTCGCGCACGTCGCGACATCAATCCCCGTAAGCGGCTTGCCTACCAGCCGAATCCAAACAGCGTAGGCAAAGGTCGGGTCTGAAATGCTGGTGGAGCCGCCGCCCTCAGCCGCCGGATCGGGCAACTGGAACGAGGCGACGCCGTCCTTGCACGCATTGCCGTCCAGCACGCGAAACGGCCCAGGTGCGAGAAGGATGTCATTGTCCCGGACAAGCTCGCTCATGAGCTGCCTGTCGGGATGATTCGTGCCGACGTCGGCCGCAACCGCAATCTGGTGGCGGCTGGTGTCGAGAGAATCCTGCTGCGGGCAATTGTCCTTGTCGTAGGCGATGATCTGGATGCTGTACAACTTATCCAGGTCTTTGGGGATACCGTTCCCCTGGCCAAAAACTGGAACCACGCACAGTGCGAGAACCAATACGAGTGAAAACAACCCCAACTTGTGCATCAAATCCTCCTCTGATGTGTGTACGCCAGCGCTCCCGGCGCCCCTATTGGATGAGTGCTCCGGGGGAGGAGGCGCCGGTTCAAGATTAAGTGACCTTAATACAGGAAATCAATAGGACATTGAAGATGAGCGTACGTAGAGTACTATGGAATAACTGGCGGTACACCGCACGTTAAGTGCCGAGTTTTCATACGGAATGCTCACTTCATCTTCCGCTTGAACGCGACAACGGCAAGCGGGGGCAGCGTCACCTGGATGCTCTGCTGCCGGCCATGTGACGGAATGGGACGCGAGACCACACCGCCTGCGTTGCCTTTGTTGCCGCCCCCGAACATCGTTGCGTCAGAGTTGAACACTTCCTCGTAGAAGCCCGCGGCCGGTACTCCCAGGAGATAGCCATCGTGAGGCACAGGCGTAAAGTTGCAGCAAAACAGGAGGAAGTCCTCCGGGTTGCTGGCGCGGCGGATAAAGGCAATCGTGGAATGATCGACGTCGTGAATATCGACCCATTCGAAGCCCTGCCACTGGAAATCGACTTCGTACAACGCGGGCTGTGAGCGATAGAAACGGTTCAATTCCCGGACCAGCGTCTGGAGCTTCCGGTGGTAGTCGAAGTCGAGCAAATCCCAGCGCACGGAGGTGTTGTGGTTCCACTCCTCGTACTGCCCGATTTCCCCACCCATGAAAAGGAGTTTCTTGCCTGGGTGCGCGTACATATACGACAGAAACGCGCGCACGTTGGCGAAGCGCTGCCATTCGTCACCCGGCATCTTGCCGATCAGCGACCGCTTCCCGTGGACAACCTCGTCGTGTGAAACCGGCAATACGAAGTTTTCGGTGAAGGCATACAGCATGCTGAACGTGATGTTCTGCTGATGGTGCCGCCGGTAGATGGGGTCCCGCCCGAAGTACGACAACATGTCGTGCATCCAGCCCATGTTCCACTTCATGGTGAAGCCCAACCCGCCCAAGTAGACGGGCCGCGAGACACCGGAGAAGGCCGTGGACTCCTCTGCTATCGTGACGACCCCTGGGACCTCGTGCGCCAGTTCATTGAACTTGCGCAGAAAGCTGACGGCCTCCAGGTTCTCGTTGCCTCCGTACTCGTTCGGGATCCACTCTCCGGGTTTTCGGGAATAGTCGAGGTAAAGCATCGACGCGACGGCGTCCACGCGCAGCCCGTCGAGGTGATAGCGCTTCAACCAAAACAGGGCGTTCGCGGTGAGGAATGTTCTCACCTCATTCCGGCCGTAATTGAAGACGAGGGTGCCCCACTCCTTCTGTTCTCCCTTCCGCGGATCGGCATGTTCGTAAAGCGCGGTGCCGTCGAACCAGGCGAGCCCGTGAGCGTCCTTGGGAAAGTGCGCCGGGACCCAGTCCGCGATGACGCCGATACCGGCTTGGTGACAGCGGTCCACGAAATACATGAAGTCCGCGGCAGAGCCGAAACGCGCTGTCGGAGCGAAGAAGCCGATTACCTGATATCCCCAGGAACCGGAGAAGGGATGTTCCATGACCGGCAGGAGTTCGATGTGCGTGTACCCCATCCGGTTGACGTAATCGACAAGTTTGCCGGCGATCTCGCGGTACGTCAGCGTCTCGTTGTGCGGTCCTCTCAACCACGATTCGAGATGCAATTCATAGATCGAGACGGGCTGCTTCAGCGGATCGCTTTGCGCACGAGCCTCCATCCATTCGGAGTCTCCCCATTGGTAGCTGTCGAGGTCCGTGACAACGGACGCGGACTTGGGCGGCACTTCGAACTGGAACGCGTAAGGGTCGGCCTTCATTTGGCGGTGGCCGTAATACTTGGATCGCACATAATACTTGTACGTCGCCCCCGGTCCAATTCCGGGAAGGAAGATTTCCCAGACGCCGGCCTCGCGGCGTCTCATCGGGTGACGGCGCGTATCCCACTCGTTGAAGTCGCCGGCCACGGAGACGACCTCCGCATTGGGCGCCCATACAGCAAACCGTACACCGGAGACTCCCTCGACTTCGACGATGTGCGCGCCCAGCGTTTCGTACGCTTCGTGGAGTGTACCCTCCGAATGCAGGTAGAGATCGTAGTCGCTGATCAGCGGAGGGAAGCGGTACGCATCCTCTATCTCGACGGTCCGGCCGTCCCAGAGCTTAAGCCGGAAGCGGTAGGAGAGCGGTTCACCATCGAGCGTCGCGACAAAGTAGCCGTCGTGGTGAGGTTCCTCCATCGGCCAGACCGAGCCCCCGGCAAGAACTGCCGCTTCAGACGCCTGGGGGAGGAAAGCGCGCACCTCCCATCGTGCGGAGCCCTCTGTGCCGTCCACGGCGTGCGGACCGAGTATACGGAAGGGGTCGCCGTGATAACCCCCGACCAGAGCTTCCCGTTCAGATTCGATCATCGAAGGCTATTATGGCAGGGATGGGCGACTTCTATCATGCTCTACCCAAGGCGGAGCTCCACGTGCACCTCGAAGGATCGATCGAACCTGAGACGCTTCGGGAACTCGCGCCGGAATTGAGCCCGGAAGAGATCGCCAGGCGTTACCACTATGTGGACTTCCTTGGTTTTCTAAAGAGCTTCGAGTGGGTTACGGGTCATCTGCGAACGCCATCGGATTACGCGCTGGTCACACGGCGGCTTCTGGACCGTTTGGAGACCGAGAACGTGCAGTACGCCGAGATCATTTTCTCTGCCGGGGTGGTCCTGTGGAGAAACCTCGAACTGGCTCCGATCTTTGACGCTATCCGGCGCGAAGCGAAAGGCAGAAAGACGGCCGTCTGCTGGCTGTTCGACGCCGTGCGGCAGTTCGGCGTGGAACACGTCACGAGCGTTGCGAAAGCAGCGGCCGCGCGGGTCGATGACGGTGTGATCGGCTTTGGAATTGGCGGTGACGAAGCCAGGGGACCGGCCGGATTGTTTCGCGACGCGTTTGCGCTGGCGCGCGAGGGCGGGTTGCGCCTGACTGCTCACGCCGGAGAGACTGCGGGACCGGATTCGGTGTGGGCCGCCCTCGAAGCGGGCGCGGAGCGAATCGGGCACGGCATATGCTCGGTGGAGGACCCGGTCCTGGTTAAGCACCTGCGTGACAACGACATTCCCCTGGAAGTTTCCATTTCAAGCAATGTGCGGACCGGCGCCGTGGCTTCGCTGAAGGATCATCCGATACGTCGTCTATATGATGCGGGCGTCCCCATCACGTTGAACAGCGACGATCCCGCAATGTTTGAAACAACTCTTGTTCGCGAATATGAAATCGCGGCCCGGGAGTTCGGATTCTCCGATAAGGATCTCGAACGCATCGCCGGCAATGGCTTCCGATACGCGTTCGGGACGAAGCGCGCTTGATACGCGGCCTACCACAACGGCTTGGGCTTGGGTTTGTCGGCGTCCTCACGGGGCATGCGAATCTTGGCAAAGTAAATCCGGGTCTTGCCCTCGTGGGAGGAGTAATAGCTGACCCACAGGAAGCCTTTGTAGTAGACCATGCCTGGGTAACTCGAATCACCGCCCGAGGGCAGCTTCAGGAACTCGGTTAACTTGCCCGCGTCGGGATCCAGCCAGCAGAGTGACGTTCGCTGCTGTCCATCGTAGAGACGACCGCCCATGATGATCCGGCCATCGGGAAGCTGAAGTAGCGCCGGTCCACCGACGCGCACGCCGAGGTCGCGCCAGTGCCACCCGCGAAAGGGCGCTTGGGAGGTGCCCAACTGCGCTGTCGGCTCCTTATCGTCGCGCCGCAGTAAGCAGATGGCCGTGTCATTCGGCAGAAACAAGAGCGTACTTTCGTTCGGGAATCCTGCGGAATAGAGGTTGTCGCCGAGGGATTCGAACTGTCTGCCGTTCCTTGTGACGTACATGCGCACGAACGGATCGGGCACGGTGTGATAGGCAAGCCCGAATCCGCGGCCCATGTACCACGTGACGCGCCAGAGCCACAGGTTCGGCTCGTCCATCTGATTCGGCCCGGTCCATTCCTTGCCGTCGCGCGAGAGCCAGCTCATACTGCGGTGCGTAATCTCGGCGGGGGCGGGATAGGCGGCGGCTGCGAGCAGCATCAGTTCACCCTTCGCGGTGATGCTGAGTTTCGGGTCGCGAAGATCCGCGCCAGGTACCGAGAACTGAGCGGTCGGGAGCCATACGTCACCGTCTGTTGACGAGATGACGCGGATTGTTCCGTCGTTTGAGACGTGACGGCTGGCTTCGCGGAAGACGCAATAGAAATGTTCGTTGAAGCGCACCAAATCGGTGAACGCATTGTGCGGCGCGCGGCTCCAAATCGCTCTGACGTCAACAAGCTCGGGAACTGCGGCTTGGAGTGCACAGCCCGCCGAAACAAGGGCGAGCGCGACGAATTTGGTCCATATATACTGTTGCATCGGATTCACTCCTATTCTACGCACATGCGCCGGAGGAACCATGGGACCGAAGTCGCTTTGCATCTTGTTGCTGGCCATTGCCGCAAACACATCGGCTGGAGCGGAGAACGATTACTGGAAGACAGCTCGCGCGAACGGCGTCCGCGTTGACGAGATATTTTCGCGCACGCGTCACATGGTGCATGGGTGGCTTGCTCATGCCGACCGTGAAACGTTGCTGCTGCCCGATCGTCTGCCGGGATTGATTCGCGGCAAACCCAACACGGAATCGCTCTACACGCCGCACAACTCCGCGGCCGACAACTATCCGTTCCTTGTTCTGACGGCGTACTTCACCGAGCCCCAACTCTACCGTGGCCGGATGATGGACATGCTGCGTAATGAGATACGGTATACGAACGCGGAAGCCGGGATTCCCGGGAACCTCGACTTCAAGACGCGTAAACTAGGTCCGCCCAGCTTGTTTGGGGCGGGGGAGTACGCAAAAGACGGCCTCGTGCCGCTCACGGAGATGTTGGGCCGGACGCCGTGGTTCTACCGCATGGTTGATATGACGGCGGACTTCGCCGCGCGTGCTCCGGTCACAACCCGTTACGGCAAGCTGGCCGACACGGGTGCGGAATTGAACGGAGACGTGTTGCAGACGCTTGTCCGTTTGATCCCGATGACCGCCGATCCGCGCTTCCTCGCGTGGGCCGAACAGATCGGCGACGAATACATCTACGAGATCCTTCCGGCGAACAATTACTTGCCGGGTTACCGCTGGGACTTCGAGAAAAAGTCGGATACCGGGTACACGCGTTTGCGGGACCATGGAAACGAGATCATCGTGGGTCTCGTATTGCTTCACGCGCTCGAAACCGATATGGGGCGCGAACGGGCGCGCACGTGGCTTCCAACCATCCGGAAGATGCTCGACCACGTGCTGGCTTCGGCCAATCCCGACGGCATGTTCTACAACGAAATCACGAATGCCGATCTCAAGCCGCGCAACGACAAACTCTCCGACAACTGGGGGTATGTCTATGCGGCCGTCTATGCGTTTTATCAGGTGACCGGTGACACGAAGTACCGCGACGCGGTCCGGCACGTCCTTACAAACCTTCCGAAATACCGGAACTACGACTGGGAGCGCGGCAGCATGGATGGGTATGCGGATTCCATCGAAAGTGCCTTGTACCTTGTGGCGCGCGAACCGGCGCCGCAAGCCCTCGACTGGATCGAATCCGAGATGAAGACCCTCATTGCGTACCAGCAGCCGGATGGAACCATCGAGCGCTGGTATGGCGACGGGAACTGGAATCGCACTCTGCTGATGTACGCGATGATGAAGACGCAAGGTTGCCGATTGAAAGACTGGACGCGCAGAGTGGAGTTGGGCGCTGTACGCGATGGCAACCGGCTTTACGTCAGCGTGCACGCGCAAAAGCCGTGGTCCGGGAGCGTTGCGTTCGACTATGCGCGCCACCGCCGCGACCTGAACCTGGCGAAGAATTACGCGCGTGTCAACGAATGGCCAGAATGGTACACCGTGGACGAAAACACAGTCTACGTCGTGCGCGACGAGGCAACCGGCAAAGAGACCTTGCGGCTCGGCAGCGAACTGAAAGAAGGATTCGCAGTGAATCTCAAGGCGGGCGAAACGAAGCGGCTGATCGTCTCGCCGAAATAGACTCGCTACGCAGCGGAGCGCGTTCTAGCGAAACGCAATTCCAAATCGGAATTCGGAGAATCCGTTCCGGTCCTCGCCTCCCGGATAGCCTCTGAATTCGACACGAAAACCGATGCGCGGACGGAACCAGTAGTTCAGACCGCCGCCTATATTCGTGTATCCTGACGTCTCGCCGCCAACGTATATCCCTGTCAAGCCTGCGGTCACGAATGGATCAAACCCGGTCTCCACGTTGCCACGAAAATGAAAACCAACGTTTCCCGACGCGAGCATTCCTTCGTTACCGTCCTCGTGGAGTCCACCGGCTTCGCCCCCAAGTGTCAGATGTCGAAGGAAACCCCAGTTGCCGCCGATTCCGTAACGGAATGCATTGCTGTCGGGTGCATCAATACCGACAGTCGAACCGGCAAAGGCATATCCATGGGTCTGGGTATAGGCATGTGGGACCACTACTACAAGGAACAGCAGAGAGAGAAACCAACGCACCTGATATTGAAGAAAAAGGTTCATAATCAGCTCATCCAATTATGCAATTGCGTTAATGGAACGCGAGTCCGAATCGGATTTCGGAGAAGCTCTCCACGCCTGATCCCGCCAGATAGCCCCGGAATTCCACCCGAAAACCGACGCGCGGCCGAAACCAATAGTTCAGGCCACCGCCGAGGTTTGCATAGCGTCCTGATCTTTCGTCACCGATTCGAGCGCCGGTGATGCCTCCTGTCACGAAGGGATCGAGTCCGGTGGGCGCGGTCCCACGGAAGTGGATACCCACATTTCCCGATGCGATGATTCCCCCTCGGCTATCCTTGTGGTACCCGCCAAGCTCGCCCCCGAGTGTCAGGTTAGGGATGACAGCCCAGTTACCACCAAGACCGTACCGCAATGCGCCATTGCCGGGCATGTCGTCACCGATTCCGATACCCGCGAAACCGTATCCATGGGTCTGTGTGTACGCGGGTGAGGCAACCAATAAAAGAACAACGGGCAACAGGAGAAAAACGGCGTGAGCCGGCTGTCTGGCGAAGGCTGCCATGCGTATTTCGTGACGAAATCGTTCGCAGAGCGATAGAAATGCCAACAACAGAATTATACTGGCGTTCTCGTCCTTTTTTTTGTTAATGTTTATTCATACTAACGTCGCTATGTATTTGTCAGGACACGAACTTACTGACGTGTTGCGTTGTAACTTACGTGCGTAGCGGACGTACTGACTAGCGGAACGCGAATCCGAATCGGATTTCGGAGAAGCTGCTGACATCCTGGCCTCCAAGGTAGCCTCGGAATTCGACTCGAAACGCGGCGCGTGGGTGGAACCAGTACTGCAGGCCCCCGCCGAGGTTTGCGAACGCTGATGTCTCGCCGCCCATACGTACCATTGTGAAACCCCCGGTCACAAACGGGTCCAGACCCTCATCAACACGCCCATGAAAATGGTATCCGGCGTTCCCCGACGCGACCGTTCCGTTGAAGCCGTCTACCTTCATGCCGCCCACTTCGGCGCCGAGGGTCGCATGGGAAGCGAATGCCCAGTTCCCGCCAATTCCGTAGCGGAATGCACCGTCTGCCGGCGTGGCTGCGCCCAGGAAAGCATATCCGTGGGTTTGCGCGGTCGCATGCGGGACTGCCGCGAGGAATGCGACGAGCAGAAGCGAGCGAGCGGCCAGGTTCAGATTCTGTTTTGAAAGATGAGACATATCTGACTCCTCATGCAAAGGGACAATCACTGAGACGTGCGGTGGAAGCGACTCGGGTACTCACATTGCACTGAGTTTCGCTTCGACGGTGATTTTGAACTTCGTTGACGTCGAAAGAGCGTAGCTGCCTCTTGCGTTCTCGACGGCGCGGTTGAAAATCAGCCACTCCACTCCCGGAATCCTGGCTGTCACATCAAGATGTATGCCAGTTATCTTGTAATCGCCTACATCTTTCTCGGCTGTGACGGTTGCTGTAGTGTATATGCTATCCGGCTTGACGCCGGAAGCCCCAAGCTGCGCCGCCAGCGCCATCGTGTAGCACGCGGCGTGCGCGGTGGCGAGCAACTCCTCGGGATTTGTGCCGGATGCGTTATCGTATCTGCTGGCGTACGAGAACGGCGTCTTGAGCAGCGTGCCGCTCTCGGACGTGAGGGTGCCCTTGCCCTCACGATATGCACCTTCCCAGCGTGCCGAACCTTGCCTGTTCATGAGTGCCCCGGATCTGAGACCCGCAAGACAATTCTAAAGCGTTATGCACGAATTTGAACCGCTTTTCGGCGATTTCTTTGTGCTTCGGTACCCTGGGCAAGCGAGCAGTAGGAATACCATAACCCCATGTACCCGCGCCGGCGGCCGCTTACACTGCGGATGCTTCACCGGCCTTGCCACCCCTACCGCCCCTGAGTGAGCGTACGGCCTCTTCCAATTCCTCCACGCGCCGCGTGAGTTCGGTGATCGCTTGCTCCTCGGGGTCGGGCAACATGCCGTGTTGAAGCACGTCTTCGGATTCGGGAACCTCGACGTAGCGTTTCACCACGTGGCCGGGCACACCCACCACCGTCGAGTAGTCCGGAACGGCGTGTATGACAACCGACCCCGCGCCGATCTTCACATGGTCCCCGATCGTGATGTTGCCCAGAACCTTTGCGCCTGTCCCGACAACCACGTTGCTGCCGATCGTCGGATGCCGCTTGCCTTTCTCCTTGCCTGTTCCTCCGAGTGTGACTCCCTGGTACAGGAGAACGTCGTCGCCGATTTCGGTCGTCTCCCCGATCACGACTCCCATTCCGTGGTCGATGAAGAACCGCCGTCCGATCTTGGCGCCCGGGTGGATTTCAATCCCCGTCATGAACCGGCTTATCTGCGAAATCAGGCGAGGCACAAGAGGGACGCCCCAGACCCACAGTTTGTGCGCCAGCCGGTGAAGCACGA
>JBDKSR010000707.1:0-18966 GCA_039680545.1 Bryobacteraceae bacterium
GCCACCTGAAGAAGGAGTTCGACAACGGCACGCACCGCATCAAGCTGAGCCGCATCGCCGCGCGCCACGAAATCTCGACGCCGTTTGGCTGGGCCCGCCTGGCCAGCGGCTATCTCAAGAACCTGCACCTAACCGCCGACGGCAAGCTCGCCGGCATGAACCGATAGACAGGAGAACCACCATGACCACTTTCGTAATCGACACCGACAACAACATCACGGCGTTTGCCGCCCTCGAAGATGCGCTGAATCACCGCATCGGATCTACCGAAGGCTCCTTCTCGAGCGAGAAAGAACTGACCAAACTGACGGCCCAGTGGCCGATAGGCCGCTTCGCCGACGTCTGGAACGCCTTCGCCGGCGTGGTCCCCTTCGACAACCTGAAGCCGGTCAAGAAGTTCACGGACCGCAAGACGGCGACGGGCCGGATCTGGAAGGCCATCCAGGCCTTGACGCCTGCCCCCGCGCAACACGCCGCCGCCGTCGCGCCGAAGAAGGCCAAGGCGACCAAGGAGGCCACTGCCAAGGATGGGACGCCCAAGACGCGTGAAGGCAGCAAGAAGGCCATCGTGCTCGAAATGCTCCGCCGCCCGGAAGGCGCCACGCTCGCCGACATCATGACCGCCACCGGCTGGCAGGCGCACAGCGTCCGCGGCTTCATCTCCGGCGGCCTCGGCAAGAAGATGGGCCTCACCGTCGAATCGCTCAAGACGCCCGAAGGCGCCCGCGCCTACCGCCTCAACGCCTAGTACCAGCATCCTCGCCTCTCGCCCGCCGGCCTCACTGGCCGGCGGCATCTCAGTTCATGAAAGAGCCGAGACCTGCCGATCGTAAGAGGAAGACAATTGTCTTGGTACTTATGAATCATTCCGATCCCTTGAGCACGGCCCTTCGGCAGGTCTTTGCGTTACTCGAATCAGCCTCGTCCCCCAAGTCCAAGATTCCGCCAACTCTGCTCTACAACGAAGGCTGGCTGCTTCGTCTCGTCCTGAGCGTCGCCGAAAAAGGGGTACCCTGCTTACCTTTCCAATTCCTCGAAGGGGCAACGTGGTTTTCGGAAGCCCTGTTGTGCTCGGCATTTCTGCCCCGCTACCGAGGCGATCAGTTGGCGGAGAGTTGGACGCATGCCGATGGAATCGTCGGTCACTTCAGGTTCTCGCCAGACAGCAAGGCCGGTATGACGCTCGATGCGAACGGCTCGCAGCTTGTCGTCCTGGAGGCCAAGATCTTCAGCGGGCTTTCCAGAGGGACAAAGCGCGCCCCAGATTTCGACCAAGCCGCACGGAATGTTGCCTGCATCGCTGACGCGCTCCGGAGGTCAGGTCGATCCGTAGATCAATGGACTTCGCTTGCCTTCTGCCTCCTCGCGCCACGTGCCCAAATTCAATCCGGAATCTTCGCACAACAACTATCCAAGGAATCAATGGCAGAGCGGATTGCTTCACGTGTCGGCGCCTACGAGGCCGATTCCCGCGTCCGGCTTGATGAGTGGCACGCAGCTTGGGTCATACCCCTGCTGAAAACGATTCAAATCCACTGCATCGACTGGGAGTCCGTTATTCAGAAGATCTGTGAACATGACGAATACCTTGGCCAGGGCATCCAGCGGTTCTATGACCTGACCCTGAAGTTCAACGGGCGCCCTGGTGCGGATTCAGCCAACCTCGTCAGCATGACTTCTTCCGGATCTCATCAACCACCATGTTGAGCCGCTCTTGTACCAAGTCCTCCCGGAGCTGGCATTCTGCCGCGCGAACGTAGGTGCCATTGATCCGGGTGATGATCCGATTCTCCAGCTCAGCCAGTTCCTTTCGGACCTCCGCCAGCAGCGCCCGATTCTGCAGCCCCACGTACGCGCCGATCAGTCCGGAGATGAGGCCCGACGCCGGGATCAGGATTTGAAAAACGTTGTTTTCCACGGAAGCCTTTCAAGGATGAGCAACTCGGCGGACCAATCCGACAACGCCAGGCACAGCCCCTGCAGGTCCGGATTGCCCGCCAGGATCTCGGCCTCCACAGCCGCGACCTCGCGGCGGCAACGCTCGATTCACGCTGCGACCCCAAGCCGCTCGGCTGCGAGCTCGGCGTACTTCCGGCCATCGCTTTCGAGCGTCGCCTGCTTGCCGCTGAACTCCTGGAATCGCCGGACCACCACGTCGCAGTACTTTGGATCCAACTCGATGAGGCGCGCCTGGCGGCCCGTCTTCTCGCATGCAATCAAGGTGGACCCCGAGCCGCCGAACGGATCGAGGACGGTGTCCCTGCTCTTGCTGCTGTTCCGGATGGCACGCTCGATCAGTTCCACGGGCTTCATCGTCGGGTGCAGATCGTTGACGACAGGCTTCTTCACAAACCAGACGTCACCCTGATCACGGGCGCCGCACCAGAAGTGCTCGGTGCCTTCCTTCCAGCCGTACAAGATCGGTTCATACTGGCGCTGGTAGTCTGACCGCCCCATCGTGAACGTATTCTTGGCCCAGATGACGAAGGTGGACCAGTGGCCACCGGCCTCGCGGAACGTCTTCTGCAGCGTGTGCAACTCCGACGACGACATGCAGATGTAGACCGCGCCCTTCGTCACTGCCAGGAGATTGGTGCAGGCGTCCCGCAGGAACTGTTCAAAGCCATCGCCGAGATTGTCGTTCTTGATGGCCCGCTTCTTGCCGCGGAGCTTGTCCTTCATGGTCGCGCCGTAATTGACGTTGTAGGGTGGATCGGTGAAGACCATGTCGGACAGGCCGCCGGCAAGAACTTTTTCAACGGCTTCAATCTGTGTGGCATCTCCGCACAGCAGCCGGTGACTCCCCAACAGCCATACGTCGCCGGGAACGGTGACGGCTGTCTCCGGCGTTTCCGGAACCGCGTCATCGTCGGTGTTGCCCGTGACCGGCTCCACAGGTTCGGCGAGCAACGCTTCCATCTCGTCGTCGGCGAAGCCCAGCAGTTCGAGATTGAAATCGTCTTCCCGCAGCGCGTCCAGTTCGACCCGCAGCATCTCTTCGTCCCATCCCGCGTTGAGCGCGAGGCGGTTGTCGGCAATAACCAGGGCACGGCGCTGCGCCTCGTTCAGATGATCGAGGATGATCACGGGGACATCCGTCATCCCCAGCTTTCGGGCGGCCTGCAGGCGGGCGTGGCCGGCGATGATGATTCCATCGCTGCCGGCGAGGATGGGCGAGGTCCACCCAAACTCGGCGATCGACGCCGCGATCTGGGCGACCTGCTCCGCACTGTGCGTGCGCGCATTCCGGGCGTAGGGGATCAACCGCTCCACCGGCCAGCGCACCAGCTGGAGGTCCGTCATGCTTTGCCTGGTTGAGTCTTCTGGAACAGGCCGAGCTCGTTGTGCAGGTCGACGATCTTCGCGATCATCGGTACGACAACTGCGATGAGCGTATCCCACGAGAACGATTGCGAAAGCTCGTTTGACGCGTCGTAGGCCTGCTTCAACACGTCGAGGACCAGATCGAGCTTTTTGCGCCCTTGCCCGGGCAGAGGGATGGCCTCCTCGACCGCTTTGACGGCGCCGAGGATGACCGGGAACAACTTGAGGATGACAGTGAGTTTCTTCATCGGGTGATCTCCATCGAAAAATCCGGGGTGGCGCGTGGCGGGATTACCCGGCCACCCCGGTTCGGAGGAAGGACTACGCAGCGGTCTTCGGCTGCGCCTGGTTGACGGTGTTGGCGATCGCCGTGGTTGCGGTGGTCAGGGCCTGGACGATCTGCTGGAGCGAGGCGAGCACCGGCGTGATGGTCGCGTCCACTTGCTTGGCGACGGCGGCGGCCACGGCCTGAGCGTCGACGCCCACGCCGGCCGCGCTCACGTCCGTGGCACGGTTGGCGGGAACGGCGCCCGCGGTCAGGTTCATACCGGCGCCGCTGGCCACCGGATTCCAGAACGAGTCGTGCGCCAGGTTGTTGAGTTCGATGCTGCGCTTGCTGACCATGTTGGCGGTCTCCACGGCGTTCTGCAGGGCCTGGGACGCGATCTGGTTCAGCCGTGTCTGCTCGATCTGAGCCTGGCGCGCGGCCTGAATGTCCAGGTCCTGGTAGACGTCGTACGTCCGCTTGATGTTGGCGTACGTCACCCGCTGGTTCTCGTTGTGGGTGGCGGTGCCGGTGGCGTTGGCGTTCTTGAAAGCTTCGTCCGTCCCGGTCTCGAACTCGCGTTCGGCCTGGTTCGGCGTGGCAACTTCGGGCATGGTTATTGTCTCCTTCACGTGTTGGGTTGAAATGGTTGACCCGTCTTGGCATGCACGGGCTGGGTCTTGAGCGTTTCCTGCATGCGACGCAGGATCACGTCGCAGTAAGCCGGGCTGATCTCGACGCCGTAACCGGCGCGATCCAACATCCCTGCGGTGACGAGCGTCGTCCCGCTACCCGAGAACGGATCGAAGATCACGTCACCCGGATCGGAATAGGCCTTGATGAAGAACTCGGGGATGGCACGAGGGAACGGGGCCGAGTGCGAGCCTTGGCTCGACTCCGTCTTTGCTTCGATCACGTTCGATGGGCGCGCGAGACCGCCGTGCCGTCCTTCCATGTCGTTGGCGTTGCGGCGCGTCGTTTGCCACGCCGCATGGTTCTTGCCTTGGTCGGCCGCCGCCCCGCGCGGTCCCGTCCCGAGCAGTCCGCTTCCGGAGGTCGACTTCGGGTTGTCGGGCGAGTAGTCGAAGCAATCGTCCGACCAGTGCCCCACCTCGCGCGGCCGGAACTTGATCTTGCGATCGCGCGAGAAGTGATAGATCGGTTCCCATGCATTCTTGAAGCGGTTGTTCCAACCGCCCGGCACGCCGTCATCTGTCTTGCGCCAGCAGAACTCGTCGACCAGCCGCCACGCCCAGAGCCGCTTGTGGGCAAGCACCAGGTCCATCACGTAGAGGTGGCGTTCGCCGTCGTCGGCATGGGCCTTGATGTTGAGGAAGTACGATCCTTCCGCAGCGAGCACCGACTCGATCGCCGCCGCCACGTCTCTGAACCAGGCGACGAACTTCTCGGGTGGCACGGGTTCGAATCCACTCGCAGGATCGTACTGGCGCTGCGTCGCGTATGGCGGCGAGGTGATGACTACGTTTGCTTTCCGTCCTTCAAACAGCCGTGCCGCCGTCTCCAGATCGCGGCAATCGCCGCAGATGAGCCGGTGCTGCCCAATCAGCCACAGATCGCCGGGCTTGGTGACCGGGTCAACCGGCGGTTCCGGGATAGCTTCATCGCCGCTGGTCTCGGCGGCTTCCGGTTCGTCCCGCGATTCGAGCGACGCGAGGTAGTCGTCGATCTCCTTGGAGTCGAACCCGGCGAGGGTCGCATCGAACCCCGCGTCCGCCAGACCCTTCAGTTCCAGGGCGAGCATCTCGTTATCCCAGCCCGCGAGTTCGCCCAGGCGATTGTCCGCAATAAGGAAGGCGCGCCGGGCATTCTCGTCGAGATGGTCGAGGACAATGACCGGCACTTCCGCCAGACCCAACTTCCGGGCGGCCTGCAGGCGCCCGTGGCCCGCAATCACGCCGGCCGCGGAATCGACCAGGATCGGATTGTTGAACCCGAACTCAGTGATGGACGCCGCAATTTGAGCCACCTGCTCCGGGGAGTGGGTCCTCGGATTGCGGGCGTAGGGCACGAGCCGGTCCAGTGCCCAGAGCTCAATCCGCTGCGCCAAGGTGGGTGTCAACCGTGTCAACCTCTGTCAACCGCTTTTTCGCGCCAATCGCTAGCCTCAGCGTGCAATCGGGCCACCCGCCGCCCAGAGGCGGTTCCGAGGACCCAACGGAGATCGAATTGCATGGCACGAGGTCAGTCGCATCGCCATCGGCTCTGCACTGGCGGCATCGGAACCGTTCGCCGGCGTCGCGGTAACCGGTCTGCTGGCAGATCCCGAAGTCGTACTCACGAATCTCAACGTCATGGCTCAGGCACTCGGGGCAGGACACTGGATCTCCCGCAACTCTTGGCGAGGCTTCTTCAACTCCAACTTCGGTGGCCGCTTCTGAAACGCACCGCGAGCCCAGGCGATGTACCGTCCACCAAGCTTTGGTTTCCGCGTCTTCATCAAGCCAGGCATTCCGCCGAGAACTTCACTCCGTCCTCGTCGCGGTACGTGAGCCGCCGCAACTTCCAACAGCGCCCGTGCTCAAGCGTCTCGATGAAGCTGTAGCGAGTGCCGGCATTGGCGTGCGCCTGCACTGGGCTGCTGCCGTCTTCCCGAAGCAGCCAGATTGCCTTCAGATGCCCCTTGCGACCATACGACGGTTTCACGTAGCCGCCGGCGAGAAGCCGCTTCGCTGCTTCCGACGTACGAAAGCCTAGCGACCTTCCATCGGGGGCATAGTAGGGGATCCGCTTCTCTTGCTTCATTTGGAGACACTTCGGGTACGACAAGGAAGGGAGGGAGTTTTACGAGAGTCCCGTCTCTCGTTGCTCGCTTACTATATACGCCGCCTATCCCACGTTTGTCCGGCCGGAGATCCGTTTTTCGTCGAGCAATGCGCGAACGTCATCAACGCTGTGCACGACGCCGACTATCGCGCCGGCCTGCTTCCATTCGTCAAGTCGCTTGACCTGCAATGCTGTCGGTTTCTCGCCTGGCCGTTTCACCTCGAGTTGAACGCTGCGGCCCCGAATGCACGCGTCGATGTCGGGATCGCCCGCCACGCCCATACCGCCGCCCCAGCGTTTCCGTGCCAGGCAGCCAGGCTGGCCGTTCAGGTACGTCAGGATCGCCTTCACGATCGCCCGTTCGGTCGTCATGCTCGCCGCCTCCTCAGTGGCTGCCGCTCTGCTCCTTCAGCGGCCTTCTTCAGCCGCTCGCGCCGATGTTCCTCAAAGATCCTGGCAACCTGTCGGCGACGCCACTCCTCGGGGCTGATCCACTCCAGACCCTCGTCGTTGATGACCATCGGCATTGAACCCATGCGGAGCGTCTGTGCCGCCCACTGGAGTTCGTCCATGTCGGTGCGCGGAGGGTAGGCGAGGGCGAGGTGGCCAAGCGGTAGGCGGATGATGCGGATGCCCGCGGTGTTCATGAAGTCCTGCGCCTTGCGCACATCCGTCAACCCTTGCTTGTGCTCGCGCACGAGCTGCTTGATCTCCTCCGGCGCACCCTTTTCGATGCGCAATTTGCCTTCGGCGTCGAGCCACACGCTGACGCTCGCTTCCATGAGCCGGTCCAGAACAGCCTCAATATCCACAGCGAACCTCCGGGTGACGGATTGGTGATGGGTGACGGATGGTGACGGGTTTTTGCATTTAGCTCTTAGGTGTGTGTGCGCGCGTGCGGGTCATGCGTGCAAAATGGGAGAATCCGTCACCATCCGTCACCCGTCACCACCGCTTACTGAATCTAAAGGGCTTGCAAGACGACGGGTGACGGGTTGCATCAAACTTCCTCGCCCTCGTCGTCTTGATCGAACCGCGATTGCCCCGGCACGGATTGCGACGCCTTCGGGCTGTCGTAGTGGTCATCGGTGCGCAGTCCGACGCCGGAATAGAGAGCGCCGACCTTGGTTTTCGACTTGGCGAAGCCCCGTTCGCTCATCAGAGATGCGAAGGTCTTGTGGCTTGCCGGCGTCTCACCATGCTCCTCGGCCCAGGTCTTGTACTCCCGGTAGAGCGCCAGCGAGAGAACCCGCGCATTTGTGACGCGCACGCATTTCTCTTCCAGGAACATCGAGAAGGTGTCCTGTTCCGACTCGTACTCCCGCGTCGCGTTGATGACTTCATCCGGCACCCCCAGCCCGTCGCGCTGCCATTCCAAGCACCCTTCGATGGCCCAGTTCAAGATGCCCGGCAGTTCCGACTGGAACATCGCCATGACCTCGTGGCGCTTCTTCTGACGATCCTTGGGGATGGTGTAGTCGAAGGGCACGAGCTTCAGCCGACGCCAGATGGCCGCGTCGCCACGAATGGTGGGCTTGTGATTCGTCGCGAACCAGATCTTGAACGTCGGCATGAACTCGAAAAACTCGCCGTGCAAGAAGCGCGCAGCCATCCGGTCGCCGCCCGTCATTTCCTTGATGAGCGATTCGGCGAGCCGCACGCCCCGATCGTTCTCGGCGGCCCAAACGAATCGCGCGCCGCGGAGCCGGGCAATGTCGTTCGGAATGCTGCCCTCCCGCTTCTTGATGAACGTCTCCACCGGCGTTCGCCTGGCGTAGTTGCCCAGGAGCGTTTCCATGACTTCGACCATAGTGGATTTGCCGTTATCGCCACCGGGCCCGTAGAGGATGAACATCGCCTTGTCGCTCGTGATTCCAGTCAGACTCGAACCCAGAGCGCGCTTCAGGAAATCGACCAGGCTATTGCGGCCGAGCATGATCATGTCCAGAAAGGCCAGCCAGTTCGGGCATCGCGCCGAGGGGTCGTAGTCGACGGGCGCGAGCTTGGTGATCATGTCCTTCGGGTCGTGGGGCCGCAGTTTTCCGGTCCGCAGATCGAGGGTGCCGTTCTTGATGGCGCACAGCCATTGGTCGCTGTCGAAATCATCGGGATGCCGCGCCACGGCTGGATCCGACTTCGCCAGCGTGACCATCGCGTGGATAGACCGGTGCGATTCCGACTTGATCAGGTGGCTGAGGAAGGCCTTCCGCTCGTCCTCGTCCTTGATCTTCTTGGCTACCGCATAGAGGCTGCGGATCAGGTCGCCGGCGCGAGCAATGACCTCGAGCCGTTCATCCTCGGCCCATCGCATTGCGTCCCAGTGAAACCAGCGCCCCCAAGTCTCGCAGTAGAGTGCTGCCCCGCGATACCGGGCGACAAATCTTCGCGCATTTCCCAGGTCGGTGTACTTTTCGATCTTTGTCGCCGCGGCCTCGGCGGGCTTTGGCGGTTCGGGTGACGGCGGATCATCGCTGAGCGCAGGTTCGGGTTCTGGTTCGAGCCCGGCATCGGCCTCGACTCCTTCGATCCTGCCGATGGCGATGGGCGAGTTCACGTTGCCCCGGAACAGGCACTCGCCGCAGAAGCGACCGCCATTGAGGTCCGACTGCACGTAGGCACAGGTCACCGGCGCCACCTTGTTGCTGGACGCCTGTTTCAGTTTTCGCTGCGTTTCCCGTTGGGAATACTTCGAGTAGGCTTTGCTCAGGTCGTGCGCCCAGCGCTCTGCATCCTCGCACCTGGCGACCACCGTCAACATCCGGTACCACTCGGGCTCGGCGAGGGTGGCGGCGTCACTGCGGCAGTGGCGCATCCAGACGCAGCCGTCGAGGATCGGAGGCAGCCTGGCTGGGGGCAGATCCAATGGTGGCGGCGTTTCCCGAGGCGCTTCGCCCGGATCCTCGACGCCGCCGAGGAGATCTTCGAAGTCCCCGACGTTGTAGGCGCGATCGAAGTACTCGGCGGTGACCATCCGGACGTCGCCATCGATTTTGTGATTGAACGTGCCCGGCACGCGCAACACCCGACACAGATCCGCGGTCGAATCCATGGTCCAGCCGCGCACGTTCGCGCGTAGCCTCAGGTTCAACTGGAATCGCGTCGAGAGCGACTTCAGTCGCCGCCGCTCATCCTCGCTCTCGATCTGATAGTGTTCGCGGAAAAGCCAGTAGGGCTGGAGACCGAACCCGCTGCGCACAACGAGGCTCGGTTCCAGTCCCGCCGTATTGATGAGGCTGCGAGCATCCTGCTCAGTGGGCGGCAATGCTTCGGCCTTGTGTGCGGCACCCGCGACATCGACATCTGCCCAGAAGCCCGGCAGCGATGACACGCCCGGCTCCGCTCCCCGACTGGTGCTGGCGGGCCTCTCGTGCTGGAGGCCGACGGCGGCGTACACGTCAAAGGTGGAGGCCTTCGCGGCGCAATAGTCGACCGCCTGGTCGAGCGCGCCCTCCTCGCCCAAGTTGAACGCTCGGGTCGCTTTGTCCTGGCGCGTCCACAGGATCAGCCAGCCCGCCGGCTCGGGACCGTGGACGCGCTCGAGGAACTGCCGGATTGCCTGCCGGTCGGCCTCCATCCTCCTACACGACCTCACCCTCGACCGTCTCGACGGCGTCCTTGGACGTCGGGACGACGGGCGCTGCCTTCAGGAACGGGTCGATCATCGCGGCATAGTCCTTGGCCCGCTTGGTCTGCTCGGGGGTCAGGCGGCCGCCAGAGGTGAGCGCCGCCTTCGCGTAAACGATGCCTTGCGGATTCTTGGTCTTCTCCAGGGCGATCTTGGTGATGACGCTGTAGCAGGGCACGCCTTTTGACGCCAGGCGCAGGAAGTACTGCCGTGCGGGCTTCAGAGAACTGGGCGGCAGGTGCACGATTTCCGGCAGCAGGTTGTCCTCGCGGATCAGGAACAACTGGCGTACCAGCTTGCACGCCTGGCCCTCGCCTTTCGCATCGCTGCCAAACTCCGCGTTCGGGCACTTGTGGCAGTTTCCGCCAGGCTCGCCGGTCCCGGTGCGCGCGTCGAGGGAATAGCAGTCGGGAGGCATGTTGCCGTCCGACTCTTCCATCGGCACGCTCCAGTATGCCCGGGTGTCGCGCCACGCGATGATGATCCCGGACAACTCCTTCACCATCTCCTCACCGTCTAGTCCCTGGAGGGTCCAGGCGGTCCCGCCGCCGGCCGGGATCTTGATACGTTCGAGATCGCCGGCGGTAAGGCCGCCGTCTCCGACGTTGACGTTCATCGCTTCGCGGATTTCAGCAATCTCCGTTTGGAAGATCACGAAGGGGCTAATCGCGGATTCCTTCTTCGCGGTTTCCTTTTTGACGAGTTCTTTGGTGGCCATTCAGCTTCTCCTGGTTCTGAGTTTGAAAACTTCGCTGACATCGAGGACCGAGGCGAGCGCAGGCGACAACGGCTTGCCCTCCCGGTCCAGTTCCCGCACATAAGCACTGAGCGAGTTGGTGTTGAATGTCTCTTCCACGTAGTCACCGAGGCGGCAACGCTTGAGGGCCTTGCAGACCGCCGGCTTGTCACCGTCCTTGGCCTTGGCCCACAGCTTGCGCTCGACGTACACGGTGCGTCCGTCGATGGCAACCCGCTCCATGCCGCTCTGCTCGAATTGCGGCAGCAATCGCCCTTCGAGTTCCGCGGCTTCGGCCTTGATCGTGTCAACCTCGGCTTCGAGTTGTCGTCGCTGCTCTTCGAGAGCGACAAAGCGTTTCAGTTCATCGGTATTCATGCTTGTCCTTTCATCTGTTGGAGAACGCTGTTCACGACGTCGGACCGGCGCGCCAGAGCCGCCATCACCTGCTCGTCCACCGTGTCCTGCGCGAGGAGATGGATGTACTCGACGGGCCGTGTCTGGCCGGGCCGGTGAATGCGAGCCAGGCTCTGTTCATAGGAACCGAGGGAAAAGCCGAGCGAGTAATAAATCGAGTACCGGGCACGGGTGAGATCGACGCCGACGCCACCGGAGTCGATCTGCACCGCCAGCACCGGCGCCTCGCCAGCCTGCCACTGCTTCAGTTCGTCCATGCGGCCGGACAGTTCGAGCGAGCGCCGGCCAGTCTCGTCCGCAACGCGGTTCACCGCTTCGAGGTCTTTGTGGAACCTGCAGAAGACGATCACGGGTTCCTGCGGGTCGATGTCTTCCAGCACGTCGCGCAGGAGGTTCATCTTCGCGGAGTCGATCTGCACATCTTGGCCGTCGTCGGTGCGAATGTAGCCGCCGGTGATCTGTTGCAGCCGGAGCAGTTTCACGAGCGCGTTGGCCGCCGTGACCTCGCCGGTGTCGAGTTCCGCCATCAGATTCCGTTTGAGCGAACGGTAGGCGCGGCGCGCCTCGGCTCCGAGTTGGCACGTCAAGGTCACGTGCATCTCCGGTGGTAGGTCGAGGACGTCCTTCCCGCACGCATAGCCGACTGAGTAGAACTTCCGGTTCAGCTCATCGAGGTTGTCGTAGTCGACGACCTGGCGATTCTGATAGCCGCCCATCACGGCAAAGTGCTGGCGGAACCGGTTGTACGACCAGCCGAAGATGCTCGGGTCGATGAAACGGAAATAGCCGTACACGTCGAGGGGCGAATGGGGCATCGGGGTGCCCGACAACCCCAGCCGGAACCGTGCTGCCTTTCCAAGGCGCGCGAGGTACCGGCTGGCCTTGCCACCGGGCGCCTTGCACCGGTGAATCTCGTCGGCCACCACCAGATCCCATTTCTGTTTCAACGCCCATTCAGCAAACGGCGTGCGCCAGGCGGAGTCGTAGTTGATGACGACCACCACGGGCACGCCACGCACCTTCGCGAGGTTGATCTTTCGTTGAGCCTCGTCCCGCTTCGCCTTCACACTCGAGAACGAGTCATCGAGCGCGACGACGAGGAAAGGGACCGTCGAGTGCATCTCGAACTGCGGCTTCCACACCTGGACCACACGCAGCGGGCAGAGGATGAGGATCAGTTGGAACCCCTCCTCGACACACAGGTACACGGTCATGGCGGATTTGCCAGTGCCCATGACGGCGGCGATCATCGCGCCCCGCTTGCCGCGCTGGTACAGCTGCCGGACGAAGGCGACGGCCTCGGCTTGGTGCCGCCACGGTGTCGTCCGGAATTGGCGAGGAAACTGGTGCCCCTTGGGATCCGTCATGCTGCCTGTCCCTCTGGCTCCAGAACAGCGATCGCCTCGGCTGTCGAGATACCTGGATACATGCGAAACGCCGGTTCCAACCAGGAAAAGAACATCTCCGCGGCCACCAGCCGCTCAGTATCCGCCTTGATCTGCTCGCCTAATAGTTCGATGTAGCGCTGATGGTGCTCCGCGGTTGCCCTTGCCGTCGCCACATATCGGATTGCCCCGGCACGGTCGCGGAAAGTGATGGCGCTCTCGGGTTCGAGGTTGCCGAACTTCATACCGAGCCTCAGCTGCAGGGCATGGCCTTTTCGCGTCGCGAGGATCTTCTTCATGCGGCCGGAGACGATGCTGCGGATCTGCGACACTGCCAGGTCGTATCCGTATTGGCGAATGAGGTGATCGTATTGGCTAAGCACCTCCTGGCTAACTTCATCTGCGGTCGGCTCACCGCTCTGAAGGTGTTCAACGATGGCGTCGTCGATCTTTTGGGAGAGTTCGGAATCAGTGAATTTGCTCATTGCTTTGGAGTCCTTTCTGAAAGTGATCCAGCCAAGCGAGGGCCTTGGCGGCTTTCTCACGTATGCCGGGGCAGTGCCAGTACTCGAGGCGCGCCGCCAGCTCGCCGGGGTCGAATGAGGTCTCCGCGATGGCGGCGATTCCGCGGGTGACGGTATAGATCGCGACGGCGTCGGCCTTGGCTTCGCGCACCTGTTCCGGTGGCGCGCCGCTCCGATACACGCCGGTATTGTCGGCAACAGCCATCCCGGTCTCCCGTGCCAGCCGACGTGCCTCCCCAGGGGTGGGGAGCTTTGCTGCTTCTCGAAGATCCCGCACCACCTGGCGGCGAACTTCTCCCGGCATCTGCACGATCTGGCTCTGGCGGTCGCCGGGTTCGCCAGCGATCAGAGCGGCGGCACTGATGGATATCGCGCCGGAGTCCATCGCATCCACCAATTCGGGGACGCCTTGGTCGACGACTTTCTTGGCCTGTTCGTATGTGGTTCGGTTGCCGAAGCCGGCTTTCTTTGCGGCGATTTCCTCGGTCCGGACGCCAGGTTCGACTTTGGCAACATTTTTCCGAAGTTCGATATCCGTCCGACACCCTTGCCTGTCGCCGATCTCGGCCTCCAGGGTCTTGCCAATGGCGACTCGCTCAGAGGAAGTGAAGTCTTTCCGGATTTCGTTCTCGGCGTACTCGCCAGCAGTGATGCTCCGGACGCGGACGACGCGCGCTTGGATTGTGTTCCGTTTAAGGACGTCCCGGCACGCCTTGAATCGCCGTTCCCCGAAGACGAGACGGTAGTCCTCGGTAATTCCGATTGGCTGTAGCTGGCCGTCGGTTGCGATGCTTGCGGCGAGAACTTCCAAATCGCCGAGGTCTTTCCGATGCCGCTCGCCGATCTGGATCAGATCGCAGGGCACGTCAGCGATGGCCATCGCATGACTTCTCACCGTGCACCCCCGCTGGCGCCTAGTCCCGCCAAAGAAAACCGCCGGCGAAGCCTGACGACTTGGTCGTGGAGAGTGGATCGCGGGACGCCGAGGATCCGGCTGGCCTCAGCAGGGGAGTGGTCCAGAAGAAGCTGAACTAGGTGGCGCTCGGCGGGGCCCAGCCTGTCCAGGAGACGCATGACATCAGCGCGTAGCTCCTGGCAAGATGCGTCCCCAGCGATGCGCAAGGTGCTGGCTGACTCAATCGGCAGGAGAACCGGCGCCCGCCGCGCCGAGCGAATGATGGAGGCGAGTCGCGCTGCGATCACGTGTTCGACGAATGTCCGCAGGGATGCCCGGGCCGGATTGAAGTGGGGCAGGGCGCGCCAGCATGCGGTCAGACCCTCCTGCTCGAAATCCTCGCGGTCGGCCACCGGAATAATGCCGCAGACAACGGCTGCCGTGGCGCGCACCTGGACAGCCCGCCGCGCAATCGGATATGCCTGTTCGAAGGTGGCCTCAAGCATGACGGCTTCCCTGGAGGCAGTGTTCGATCTCGACGCTGAATGGCAGGCCATGGCGCACGTCGATCGCGAGCACCTCACCGTCGCCGACGGATGCCACGGCCTCCAAGAGTTCAACCACCTGTCTCCTCAGTAGGAAGTCCTGATGGGCCATCTCTGGGCGTGGTCCGTTGTCGCCGCCGAACTTCAACTTCTTAACTACTCGCGGGGGAGGATTGAAGACCAGTTGGCCGCAGCGAACCTGGAGGCCCTCGATGCGGCCGAAGTGAAGCCGCTGCATCAGTTCGACGAGACGTCTCTCCGGGTCGGAGAGAGATAGCTTGGATGCCCGGGCTGTTTGTTTTGGATCGTCTGCGCTCGTCACACCCCGATTTAAAGGGGTGGTTGCGCTGTCAATGCTCGCACTGCGCGTTCGATCGATACCAATCGCGTTGAATTGGGGCTTGACGAGATTCTACGCTGACCGTGATGATGCGATCAGTTGCTCGCAAGCTATTGATAATGCGAGAGCTGCAACATGCACTGCCGCTGTCATTGACAGCGGAGGCACTCACTGATTGACAGCGTTTTTTCGAATCTCCTCGGATCGAGGCAGACCATGGTGCCTGCGTATTCTATTGAGGCACGATCGGAGGGCGTTCGGGCTGAAGCCGTTCTTTCTGCCCCAGATCTCGCGGAGTTTGGGCCTGAAGCGATTCTCGATATCTTCATTGGTGAGCGCTTTGAAGTTGTCTTTACCTACCATGACGAACACCTTGTCGTCGCGCTTTGAGTAGGGTCCGTTGCTCGCCGCGGGTCGGGCACCTCGTCTCAGTCGAGTGGTCGGTGGTTGAACATCGGACTTCTTTGGTGCCTGCGCCGTGTGCCGGTACTTACCTGGGACCGCGAGAATGATGGCGCAGGTTGGCGGGAGCTTTTCCTCCAGAATCTGCGAGGAATGGGACGATAGGGCAGACTCCATCACGCCGCCAACCTCCGCGGCGTGCTTCCGGTGGAGGCGAACAACCCGCTCAGCAACCTGATCCGCTGACAATGGCCGGACATGCCTGAGGACGCGGCTCACTTCGCCAAACCGCTCGACGAGTTGAAACTCGTTCATGGCCTTGATATCAGCGGCAGTTCGGATGAAACTCTCAACAAGGGTGAGGTCTACGCCTTCCTCCCGCTCGCCTTCGAGCAAGTCCACCTTGTACATTTCTGGCGGGTCATGATCGCGATACTTGCTCGCGAGCGCGGCAAATCGCCGGCTGACACACTGCGAGCATCGCCCGCAGTGCGTATGCAGTTTCGTCTGGTCAAGCGTGTGTGTGCAACTGACGCTGTGCTTGATCAGTTCCGCGCAGCCCCGGTCGCCGATCCTATCGATCACCTCCCCCTTGGTGAGCCAGAGGAATGGATTCTCGACGCAAAACTCCATACCCGCCAGAGCGCTGAACAAATTGGCAAACCCATTCAGAACCTGGGGATGGGTGGTTCGCGTGGCTCGCGCTCCGACCACCTGCTCGCTAATCGGCAGATTCAGGCTGACGACTCCATTCTCATAGAACCGGATCTTCGGGAGGTGATAGGCGCGGGCAACGGTGAAGGCTAGGCAGGCGAAGAGGAAGGACCTCGTCCTTTGCGTGTGCTCCTTGCCAAGTGCCTTGTCCTTGTTAACCCAGACCGGAATATGGAATGGTGCGTGCGCGCATACCGCGGTTAAATCCCGTACCAGCTGTTTTTGCTTGCTGTGGATCTTCGAGTTGGAACGGTGACTGACCAGGGCTACACGCCGCTTCTCGAAAACGGCTTCCTCAACCGCGCCGCCGAGTGAATCAAGGCCACCTGAGAACAACAGTACTGAGTCCAGTTCATCGGTCTGTTCCTCGGCCTCGTCGAACCTCAGGTACTTCTGGACTGGCGCCGGCTCAGATTGTTGCGTGAAGTGAAAGCTATACTCGTCATCGGAAAGGAACGAGAGCGTTCCTTTCAGGGTGTCCGAGACGGAAGGAGAGGACCAGATCTCTGGCTTCCTAGTCGGGATGTGGAAATGGAGCCTGCGGCGCCAGTTCTCGCCGACAGCAACAACGCCGTCCCCGCCTCGAGTTACGGCTTGGTCTGCACTGTAGATGTAGGCGGCAATCTCAATCAGGTCGGCCAATTCGTCGGGGATATCCGAGGCCAAACGCCGCGAGATGTTCGATATTTCCAGGTTGACGTTGGGCTCATTCCCATAGAGAGTCAGGTCCAGCACGTCCTCTCGCTTGACACGGGAAGGTCCTGGCGCGCCGCCGCACAGGATGATGCGCTCACCTTCCGCCACTGTCGGCCCCCTTGTCGAGCTCTGCGCGGAGCTTCTTGAGAGCGACCTGAACGAAATTCGCCGCTTTCCTTGGGGTTATTCCTCCTTCGTAATTGGCCTTCGAATACCAGCCGCCAGCGAACTGCTCGACGATCTTGGATGCCTGCTTGCAGTGAAGTGATAGCGCCTCGCGGAACTGCCTATTCTCCTCAACGCTGCGGTACTGACTCGACAATTGCCGGCTCAGGAAATACGTCAGGTACCGCTCGGAGAGCCTTGCGAAGAAGTCGCGTGCCAGCAGCGAGAAGTTCTTGGCTGTGCCGAGACGCGCCAATTCCCGTTGCACATCCTGAGGGGTTGTTCCGAATAGGTTGGTCGTTTGCTGCCGCAGCGTGGAGGTCAGGCTTTCGGCCGCGCCCATCTGCGCCATCTCGCCAAGGTCAGTTCTGCCACCCGTCCGGCTGACATGGGCATCAACGGAATCCGTGAAGGCTCCCACGAGATCGAGCAGGCCTGGATCGCCAGCGACCGAGATTCCTAGTTTCTTAAGTTCTGCGGAATAATCAGGCTTCCTGGCGCAGAGTGGAAGCTGGGTGAGGAGCCAAAATGAGTAGACGAGAGCCGGGTCGTGGGCCGCATCCAGGAGCCCCCTCTTTGATGCGTCGAGGGTCGCCGCCGCGATCTGATCGGTACCAGCGTCAGATTCGAGGAGCTCAATGACCTGCTGCCATTTCCGAGTTCGCGGCAAATTGCCGAGCCGGATGTGCCCCATGCACCCTCACGGTTCGCTACAGTATTGCGAACAAAAGTAACCGTTTATGTTTCTATCAGATTGCGCACCACCCAAGCAACCACCCCACGGGGTAGTCTGTTGCGGTTCCATCGCTTCCGGCCGAAGCGACCTCAGAGGAACGGGCCTCGTGTAGCCCAGGAGGTGTCACCGAAGGTAACTTCACGGCAGACGGACACGAGAGCGTGAGGGTGAGGTCGTCGATTACGCATGCCGCCCTGAAGATGGGGCTTTATAGTCTTTAGGCCAGGGTGCGCGCCGATCAACCGCCGATTTAGCTGCCGGAGGAATTGCCTGAAGTGAAGCGCTACCTTGATCGGGCCAATGGACTTCCTTGGCTATGAGCCGCAGAGCACTTTCCGTGATTGCGTTCCGCGAGACATGTCCCGACTGAATGAGATCTTCCTGCATCTGCGGCGACAATAGGAGTAAGTTCATGATCTGCGTAAGCCGGGCCCGCGTCACGAAGCCGAGGCGGGCCAGTTCAGCGTAATCGCTGACCTCGCCGCGGTCCACCAGGTCCTGAAACTTGATGGCCAGGGCCATCAAGCGCGTGACACGTGGAATGCGCGGCGCCGGCACTGACTCCTTCTTCGGCCGGCCAGCCCCCTGGCGGCTTGTTCGCTTAAGCGGGATCTCGTCGTCGCAGAGGTCTTTCACTTCGTCGCTCCTTTGCAGAACTCCCTGATGCCGTTCGAGTTGTAGGTGACCTTCACCTTGTCGCCGCGGGCATCGTAGCCGACCCGCTCGATGAGGTGCCTCAGCAAACCGGCCTGTTGTTCAATGGTCATGGTCTTCCAGACGTCGTCGAAGGTCACCAGATGCTGGCGTACCATCCGATCGTCAAACCTCAGCCGCTCGCCTCGCTCCACCGCGCTGCGAAGCGCCTCCGCTTTGGCCTCGCCCGACGAGACGATTTCGCGGAGCGATGCCTCCCGGTCGGCAGCCAGGTTCTTCGCGCGCACGAGCTGCGATTTCGCGTTCCGGACGCGGACGTTGACCGCCTTCAATTCCTCGCGGTGTCGGCCCAGTTCTTCGGTCAGCCGCTGCCGCGCGACACGCGCCGTCGCCTCGACCACCTCGGGAGTCATGGCGAACCGCCGGACGCTCTCGATTACCGCCTCTTCAACCATGGGCGCGGACACGGCGCGCGTCGTGCATCCATCGCCCTTCTTCTGAATGGTGCGGAGGCAGACGTAATACCGGTAACGCCGGTTCTTGCTCGACGAGTAGCTCGGCGACATCGCCGATCCGCAGCATGAGCAGTAGAGCAGACCGCGCAGCAATGCCTCCAGCCTGTGTCGATGCTCGCTGCCGGGGTTGCGGGTGTTCTCCTTCAGCTTCTGCTGGACCAGTTCGAAGGTGTTGTCGTCGATGATCCGTGTGTGAGTGGCAGCCACGATCTCATCGGCGGCGCGAATGCGCGCGGCATAGAGC
>JBDKSR010000708.1:0-2692 GCA_039680545.1 Bryobacteraceae bacterium
CCTGCATTGCTCGCCCGCCGGTGTTGCCGGCCGGCACTCTTGCCAGATCATGTATCCCAGTGCGTCGGACAGGTGTGTCCGTTGCGGGTCTTTGTCTTTGTCTATGAAGACGCCACCCGGTTTGTAAGACACTTGTTCGAGGTCAAGAATCAGTTCCTTGCACCTCGGATCGATCAACAGCCGCGACTCGCCCCTCGCCGAATGCAGCAGCGCATTCACAAGATTGACACGGTCCCGAACCGCGGGATTTGCCTTCGGGACGCGGAATTGAAACCGGTACCCGGACCGTTGCAACGCCGAACGGATCATGGTGTAGTCCGCGGTCCCTGTTGTTTGCTGTTTCTGTCCCGTCGCGTCACCGTACACGTAAAGACCGCGTGTATGGTACGGGAACCGGTCCAGAAAGACTTCCACAAGTTCCGGCGTGCAGGAACGCCGCAGCACAATCTCATCGATGACGTGAACTACGCCGCCATCAACCTGTGCAATCACCGAGGACATCGGATCAACGTTGAAGTCCACGGCCCATCGCAACGGCAAGCCCGGATGTACGCTCCCCGGCATGATGTTTCTGTTCCGGTCGAACGTGTGATAAACCTGTCCGTCCTGCACGTTCAGATACTTGCCTAGGGCCTCCTGCTCGAAAAACCGGCCGTCATAACTGTTCTGCAACCGCTCGTAATAATCGGGCACCTTCTCGAGTAAATGCCGGTTCTCGTACGGCCTGGCGAGAACAACTTCGTATCCCTTCACCGGATTCTCGATGAATCGCCTGTAAACCCAGTCGAATCCCTTCGGCGTCCATACCGCGAATCCGCACAACCGCTGCCCCTTCGGGTCCCTAAGTCTCCCCTCAAGGCGCAACCAGGCCTCCTCGGCCGTATACGTCAACTCATCCAGGCCGAACCACGCCAGGTTCGTGCCGCGAAGCCGCTCGTAATCGTCCACGGCACGAAAAATGATCCTCGACCCCGTGTCTTTCATCACCAGCACGTTTTCGGCTTTGTGATACTCGTGCGGGATGCCGTTCCTTCCCAGGATTTCCAGCATCGTGCTCTGCGTGGCGTCCCGTAACATTGGGTACGTCGGGGCGCCCAGGAGCCCGGCCCGTCCGGCATTCAGATAACTGAGCCGGATGGCCTCTTGGCAGAGTGCCTGGCTTTTTCCGGAACCGACCGGCCCCGAGAAGCCCTTGAACCGGGCGTTGGATTTGTGGAATCTGGCCTGAGAAGGAAGCGGGGCGTACTTTATGCCCCTGATGCTGGTTCCTTTTCTGCCGGTTCCACCCATGTAACGCGAATCTCCTTCGGTGCTTCGTCTTTGAGTTCTTTCTCGATTTGCAGAAGGCGGATGAAGTCCGCGATCGACATCTTGCAGCCTTCGACTTCGAGCTTCTTTTCAAAGTCCTTTAACATCCGTCCAACCAGACGCGCTCTTTTGCGGGGGCCCGGTGCATTCCTCGCCCCCTTTTCGGGCTTGTCGGTCTTCTGTTGTTTTTTCTCTTCGCTTTCGTTCATTTGGTTAACCGACGTGCTCATCTCCACTTCTCTGCGAGTCCCAGCCGCGAACCGTAATAGGCTCTATCCTCCTCGCCACAGCGCAACGCGCGCGGCCCCTCTCTGCCCAGAGAGTAGCACTCGAACCTCGGTTCCCCTGTATTTTTGTGGACCGCATCTCATTGAAAATAAACGATCAAATAATTTACAAAAACGAGTCACCCTACCGGCGTGGAAACGTTTGCGCGTCGCTGCAACCAGTAATTCAGGCCCATAAGTTTCATTTATGTACAATCCATCTTGCATTTCATCAGTTTGTACGATAAGCTCAAATACGTGAAGGATTCTGCGGACAGAACGAAGGCAGTGTCGCTCAACGGTAACTCCTTGTCTGTCAGCATTCTGCCTTTACTTCCTGTAGTCGGCATTATTATCGTAATTGGGGTCACCGTATCTGACCCCGCCTGGTAAGCCCTAAGAATAAAGGAGTTAAGGGCCACTGGCGGGGGAAGAATCCAGCCGGTGGCCCTTTTCGTTTGTGAGGACATCCAAATTTCATTTTGAGCCGGACGCCTCGCCTTCGAGGCAGCGCCCGGCGTGTAATAGCTCTCGATTAGGAGAATCTCGATCATGTCGACTTTAGTGAGTGGCGCCAGGATCTTGCTGGAGTGCCTGGTTAGGGAGGGCGCCGATTGCGTGTTTGGCTACCCCGGTGGTGTGATGTTGCCACTGTATGACGCCATGTACGACCACCCCATACGGCACGTGCTTGTGCGCCACGAGGAAAACGCAGCATTCGCCGCTGAGGGATATGCGCGTTCCACGGGGCGCGTCGGTGTTTGTGCCGCCACGTCGGGCCCGGGTGCTACGAACCTCGTGACCGGACTGGTGAACGCGATGATGGATTCGATCCCGATTGTTGCGATCACCGGCCAGGTAACCTCGAAGCTGATCGGATCGGATGCCTTCCAGGAAGCGGACACCTTCGGAATCTCCCGTTCCTGCACCAAACACAACTATTTGGTAAAGAATCTCGCGGACCTTCCGCAGGTTGTCCATGAAGCGTTCTACATCGCTTCCACTGGACGTCCCGGCCCCGTCTTGATCGACATTCCGAAGGATATATTCCAGGCGCAGGCACACTATTCCCCGGTTTCCACGATCTATCTGCCGGGCTACAAGGTGTTCACAGAGGG
>JBDKSR010000709.1:0-3415 GCA_039680545.1 Bryobacteraceae bacterium
GCCGTGGCCAAGCACGCCGGCGCGCGGTACGTCGTGATCACGGACGTGAACCCGTGGCGGCTCGAACTGGCACGAAAACTCGGCGTGACGATGGCGGTGGACGTGCGA
This sequence comes from Bryobacteraceae bacterium, assembly GCA_039680545.1. Lineage (GTDB taxonomy): Bacteria > Acidobacteriota > Terriglobia > Bryobacterales > Bryobacteraceae > JAEHDI01. The sequence goes on from JBDKSR010000709.1 coordinate 109, forward strand.
AACACCCGGGTCAAGGACGTCCAGCGGCAACTCGGAATGAAGGAAGGCTTCGACGTCGGGTTCGAGATGTCGGGTAATGCCTCGGCGTTCCGGGAGATGCTCGACAATATGTGCCATGGCGGCAAGATCGCGATGCTCGGTATTCCGAACCAGGAAATCGCGATCGATTGGAACACCGTTATTTTCAATATGCTCACAATCAAGGGCATATATGGCCGCGAGATGTATGAGACGTGGTATATGATGACCGTGATGCTTGAGTCCGGCCTGGACATCAAGCCCGTGATTACGCACCGCTTCCACTACACCGATTTCCAGAAGGGATTCGATGCGATGCGGAGCGGTGAATCCGGCAAGGTTGTCTTGGATTGGGAGTAGGCGCGCAGCAGTCCCACCGAAATTAAAGCCATGATAAGGCGAGGGAAAGTGGAGGCTGAGAGGGTAGATTGAAGCCCGGGCCCGCGGGTGGGTTACGATGCCGGGCCGTTTGATAAAGAGAGCAAACTATGGAAACCAACGGAATCGACCGAAGAACGTTTCTCGGAGCGGCCGCCGGCAGCTTCGCGATCATAAAGCCTGAACTGGTCCGGGGAAGCCAGCGCAACTCCGCGGTGCGGATGGCGCTGTTCGGATGCGGCGGACGGGGCACCGGTGTTGCGAGTAATTTCACTAAGGAAACAGCGGCTCAGTATGTCGCGCTTGGTGACCTGTTCCAGGAGCAGACCGAAAAGGCCCAGGCCGCGATCAACAAAGTGGCCGAAGCGAAGGGGAAGGCCGCGATCAACCCGTCCGGGCTGATTTATGGGCCGAAGTCGCTCGAGAAGATCGCTGCGATGAAGGACGTGGATGTTATCCACATCGCCACGCCTCCCTATTTCCATCCGGCGCATCTCGAAGTGGCGGCAGCCTCCGGCAAACACATATACCTGGAGAAACCGGTAGGCGTCGACGTGCCGGGATGCAAGCGCGTGATGAACATCGGCGCGAAGGTCGGCAAAAAGGCCAGCTTGGCGGTGGGCTTCCAGTTGCGCCATGCAACTCCTTACGTGCAACTGGCGGAGCGGGTCAAGCGGGGCGACATCGGCGATATCGTTTGCGGACTGATTTACTATTACGCAGGTGCGATTCGAGCCGACAAGCCGGCGGCGACCCCGGAAGCGAGACGGCTGCGGAACTGGATACACGACCGCGTACTCTCCGGCGACATCCTGGTGGAACAGAACATTCACCTGATCGACGTGACCAACTGGATTCTGCAAGGACACCCGGTGAAGGCGTCGGCCGTTGCCGGCAAGAAGGGCCGCAAGGACGCAGGCGACTGCAGCAGCCATTACAACGTCAATTACACGTACCCGAATGACGTCCACATCACCTTGACCTCAACACAGTTCGTCGAGGGAGGCTGGGACGTGCAGATGCGCTATTTCGGCACGGGCGGAGCCGCGATCATGAGCTACGACTCGCCGGTCGAGATCAACGGCCCGAACAAGTGGAGCTTCCCCCTCGGCAAAGCTGCCGGACAAGTTGTGGACGCTGCCGCTGCCGCGGCGGGCGCCTTCAAGGGAGCGCTGGACGACGCCGATACGATGAAGGAAAGGTACTTCATCAACAGCATCGTATCGGGGAACTACATCAACGAAGCCGAGCAAGGCGGATTCTCCGCTCTGAGCGCGATCCTCGGCCGTCAGGCGGCCTATACGGGCCGCTGCTGGACTTGGGACGAACTGCTCAAGGTCCAGGAGGTTTGGGACGCGAAGCTCGACATCACGAAGATGGCGTAGGGCGGCGCGAACCGCCGGTAAGTGTTTCAGAGTCAGTCTTTGAACGGGGGCAGTGGCACACGCTGCCCCCGTTCTCTTTCAGAGCCCCCATAAATCCGCAGTCACCTTTAGGCCACGCTTCTGATCCAATAAACATATGGGCACGGAGAAACCACGAAGCTTCGTGCAGATCGGCGGTCCGCCGGTTCCCGCGCGCGGGAATACGGTGAAGGACCCCGTCTGCCAGATGGATGTCGATCCGCAGACGGCCGCGGCACAGTTTCAATACAAGGGGCAAACTTACTATTTCTGCGCGGCGCACTGCCAGAGGAAGTTCGAGGCCGATCCGGAGCGCTACCTGGGCGGCGGACCGGTTGCTGTCGGCTCAATGCCTGCGAGCACGGAAGCCGGGATCTATACGTGCCCGATGCATCCCGAAGTGCGGCAGGCCGGACCGGGGACATGTCCGAAATGCGGCATGGCGCTGGAGCCTGTCGTCGCGACCGGCGAGGAGATCCCGAACCCCGAACTGGAAGATATGACGCGCCGGTTCTGGGTCAGCCTTGCGTTCACGATCCCAGTGTTCCTGATCGCGATGTCGGACATGATCCCAGGGCAGCCACTGCGCCACGCTGCCAGCGACCGGATTCTCGTCATGGCGCAACTCCTGTTCGCGACGCCGGTCGTCCTATGGGGCGGAAAGCCTTTTTTTGAAAGAGGATGGCAGTCGATCCTCAACCGAAGCTTGAATATGTTTACGCTGATCGCCGTGGGTACGGGGACAGCGTATCTATACAGCATCGTGGCGGCGCTCTTCCCCTCGGTGCTGCCGGAATCGTCTCATGGGCACGGCGGGCATCCGGCGGTGTACTTCGAGGCTGCAGCCGTGATCACGACACTCGTGCTGCTCGGCCAGGTGCTCGAACTCAGGGCCAGGGCGAGGACGGGTGGAGCCATCAAGGCGCTTCTGGGGCTTGCTCCGAAGACGGCGCAACTTGTGCGAACTGACGGCGTTGATGAGACGATTTCGCTCGAGATGGTGCATCCGGGTAACTTACTGCGGGTCCGTCCGGGTGAAAAGGTGCCGGTGGATGGCACGGTCGTCGAAGGATATAGCTCGGTCGATGAGTCGCTCGTCACCGGCGAGCCGATTCCCGTGGAAAAAGGAACAGGGGATCGCGTCACGGGTGGCACCATCAACGGCGCAGGAACCTTTGTGATGCGCGCCGAACGTGTGGGCAAAGAAACGCTGCTCGCGCAGATTGTCCGGATGGTCGGTGAGGCGCAACGCTCACGGGCACCCATACAGAGGCTGGCGGACGTCGTCTCAGGGTATTTCGTACCTGCGGTGGTGCTGGTTGCCGTGATTACCTTTTTCGTCTGGTCCGTATTCGGCCCGGAGCCACGCCTGGCGCACGCCATCGTGAACGCGGTGGCGGTGCTGATTGTCGCCTGTCCTTGCGCCCTGGGTCTCGCGACACCTGTGGCGGTGATGGTGGGAACCGGGCGGGGAGCGATGGCCGGGGTGCTGGTCAAGAACGCGGAAG
>JBDKSR010000710.1:0-6976 GCA_039680545.1 Bryobacteraceae bacterium
CCTATGTGTCCAACTGGGGGATCAGGACGTTCAGCCTGGGTGCAACGGAGTGGCGCTGGATGTTAGGCATCTCGGCGCTTCCGGCGGCGATCTTCCTTCCTTTGCTGTACTCGATTCCGCGCAGTCCCCGCTGGCTGGTCAAGCAGCGCCGCATCGACGAAGCGCGGAACGCACTGGAGCGGCTCGGCGAACCGGACGTTGAGGAAGAACTACGAGTTATCGCCGCGACAGTCGCATCCTCAGAAAGTTCCTCGCAGAAACTGTTCTCCTGGGAACACCGGAAACCGATCATGCTCGCCGTCCTGGTAGCGTTGTTCAATCAGGTCTCGGGCATCAACGCCATCCTGTATTACGCCAACTACATTTTTGAGCGCGCCGGTTTCTCCGGTCTCTCGGGCGACTGGCAATCCATGGTGATCGGCGCAACGAACCTGACCGCAACATTCCTGGCCATGACCGTGATCGACAGGATCGGCCGCAGGACCCTACTCCTGTTCGGCAGCTTGGCTATGGTGGTATGCCAGGGCGCGTGCGCGGCGCTTCTCTACATCGGTGAGTACGAGCAGTTTCTGGTCATACCCCTGGCGGCATTTATCGCCTGCTTCGCCGTCTCTTCGGGCGCCGTGATCTGGGTTTACATCAGCGAAGTATTCCCGAATAGCGTGCGGGCTAAGGGTCAGAGCCTCGGCAGTTTCACGCACTGGATCACGTGCGCCGGACTCTCGCTCGTGTTCCCGATGCTCGCCTCGACGTCGCCGTGGATTCCGTTCGCGTTCTTCGCGTGCATGATGCTCGTGCAGTTTGTTGTGGTGTCTCGATTCTTCCCGGAGACGAAGGGCAAGACCCTCGAGGAATTGCAGGACGAACTCGGCGCGGCGCCGTCTACCGTGGCGTGACGGGAGCCAGATTTTCGGCGTCTATTCCGAGATTGTAGCGGCTGTTCCAATAATTGATCGTCGATTCCAAAAATCCCTGTTGTGCCCGCTCAGGATCTCTGGAACATAGCGCTTCCAGCATCGCCTGGTGCTGCCGGACCGAGGACCGGAACCAATCCTTGTCGCGCCCAACGACTGCGAACACAAACAACCTGAAGCACAGGCTTTCGAGCGTTCCTTTGAGGTACTTGTTGCCCGCCAGGTCCCAGATGGTACGGTGAAAGTCGACATCGTGAGAGTGGAATGCCGGGACGTCCTCGTCCTCGCACGCCTGCGTCATCAATTGGATCAGGCGGCTCAGATATCGTTCGGCTTCGGGCGTGAGGTTTACGGCCGCTCTCTTGAACGCCATCGCTTCGAGCGGCAGCCGGACTTCGAGGATCGCGCGGTAATCCCCCTCCTCCAGCCGGGTCACGAACGTCCCACGCTGGCCGACCTTCTCTACAAATCCCTGATATTGCAGCTCTTTTAGAGCCTCGCGAAGCGTCGGCTGTCCGATCCCAAATCGCGCGGCCCACTTCTGCTCCGGCAGCCGATCCCCGGCCTTGAGTTCGCCGGCGATAATCGCATTTCGAATCACTTTAGCTGCAGTTTCGGGAGCACTCGGCACCCTCAGCTTTCCGCTTGCTAACAAGTCGGAACCAAGGCCCGCCTGTGGATCACGGCTTTCCACGTTTGCCTCCATTAAAAAAGCTCTCTGAGACAATCAAATTCTATCACGAGAGGAACCTGCATTCTATAATCTATTGCCGGTTGCGCTCACCGTTTTCTCCGCGACGAAATTATTTGATCACAAAAGGGTTGTGTGTGTACCCCTGATTGCGCTGAGAAATAGATCGAGCGGGTATGGCCTTCACTCTGAGACGGGTTCCAAGAACGGCACGCCTGTTGCATTGGAATACGCAGACAAGCTATGGAATCCGAAGATTGGGGCCGCAAAAATCCTGATGTCGATAGACCTACCTGCTATGCGCTGAGTCTCGGGATCACGCCGCCTCGAAGGGCGAAACCCACACACCACGTTCTCGAAGACATACTCGCGAGGCCGTTCGTTCAGCGTGCCCTTGGCAAGTTGAGCCGCCAAGACGCTGGCGGGGTATCCCTTTTTGAGCGGATCTCTAAAAACTATAACAATAGTAATTTGTCGATAGCGGAACGGCTGAAATGGGGTTTTCCCAGTTTGCTCATCGACTTAGCGCTGAAGCGTGCCAAGCTTGACAGAGAGTTCGTGACGGCAAAGCTGTTCCATCATCAACCCACGACTCGTGCGCTCGCGCTAACCGGCCGCAGCATCGCGCGTTACGGTCTGTCTGCACCCCAAAGATTCGCCGCTCCGCTCATGGTGGTCTGGAATCTGACCCAGGCCTGCAACCTTCGGTGCCAGCACTGCTACCAGAATGCAACTCCACAGCGGGATGCCTGCGAGCTGACCCTCGACGAGAAACTTGACGTCATCGACCAACTCGGAGCCGCCGGGGTGCCTTTCCTGGCAATCGCAGGCGGCGAGCCGTTGGTATCGAAGGACTTGTGGTCGGTTCTGGAGCGAGCCAGGGAGCGCAGAATCCATGTTTCTTTAGCTACCAACGGGACTCTTCTGAGCACGCAGAATGTTGAGCGGTTGCTCGAAGCCGGTGTGAAGTACCTGGAAGTGAGCATTGATAGCATTTGGCCGGACGAACACGACAAGTTCCGGGGTCTGCCAGGGGCATGGTCGCGGTCCATCCAGGGCATCCGCAACTCGGTCGCAGGAGGCATGCGTACAGGCTTCGCGACGTGTTTCACTCGTCAAACGGTGGAAACTGTCGATAAAGCGATTGAGTTCGCAATCAGCCTGGGCTGTAGTACGTTCTCGCACTTCAACTTTATCCCCGTAGGCCGTGGGAAGGAAATGATCGAAGAAGATCTGACGCCGACGCAGCGGGAATGGCTGATGCGGAAGTTGGTCGACCATCTGCAGCAGGGACGGATCGGCATCATCTCCACCGCCCCTCAGTTCGGGCGCTCGTGTGTCGCATACGCGCCTACGGACGGTGTTTTCGCTACCGGACATGCGGGTTCCGGGAAGGGCAGGAAAACAATGGTGCTCTCCCGGTATGTGGGCGGATGCGGTTCCGGCCGCTGCTACTGCGCGATTCAGCCGAACGGCGATGTGACCCCATGCGTTTACATGCCCTCGCTGAGGGTCGGCAGTTTTCGCCGGCAGTCCTTTGCGGAGATCTGGGAATGCGACTTGTTTGGCGTTCTTTCGGACCGCCGCGATCGCCGCGACCACTGTGTCGAATGTGCGGATAAAGCTTACTGTGGCGGGTGCCGTGCGCGGTCTCTGGCGTACCTGAATGATGTGCGGGCGGGTGATCCGGGCTGCAAGAACAACGCCGATCTTTGGGCGGAATTATCCTCCGGGAGTCAGTTGCCGGTTCTCGCAGCAAGCCGGGCACCCGACTCCGCCATACGGGATAGCAGCTGACGTCCTTTCTCGTCGACGACTGTCAGCTTAGACGTATCCACAATCAGCGTCTTCCCTTTCAGTGTCGACGTTGCCGTCTTCCATGCCTGCTCGAGTTGCTTCACGGAAGCCCCCGCAAGCGCTCCCCTAAGCACGAATCGGAATGCGCAGTGACTGTCGTGCTGGTACATCTCCAATTCTTCGCCCGAAAACATGCCGTGTGTCTCCGGCCTTGACAGGGCATTCCGGCTTCCACACCTAGGACCGGCCTAAAGTGGCTTCGATTGGCAAAACGTACCAACTATACTGCCGTTATGTTGTCATTTGTCGAGTCAAGTGCCGATCGTCGGCACCGCAAGAACGCCGATCCGTGGTCAGACAGCGGCTTTTCCCTTCTTAACACACGGATTACAGCCCGGTTGAGAAAAGGATGGCCAATTGCAATACAGACCTGCGGATTGAAGCGTCAAGAGAGGGCCACACATGCTGGCGTCTGCCTCGTACTGGGTTTGCTCCTGTCCTTGTCTGTCACGCATACATTGCGCGCACAGAACATTCCGGATGGGGTGGGAACAGTTCGCGGCACGGTGTTCACGGTCGAAAGCGACCAGGGACGATCGTTCGTGCCGGGGGCGCGCATTCGAATTGAGCCAGTGCCTGCCGGCGCACCGGGCTCGGCAACGACCTCGGATGAAGTTGGCGCTTTCGCTTTCAACGGGCTTCTCCCAGGGCGGTACCGGCTCTCGACGGAGTCCAGCGGCATGACGGCCGATCCGGTCGAAGTTACTGTCACTTCAGGAAAAACTACAGATATAGAAATAGCGCTGCGGGTTGCATCACTGAAGGAGTCCATTACCGTCTCCGGCCAGACGGAGACACTTGACCTGTCGCAGACTTCCACTCCCGCCGTATTGAACGAGTCGGCCCTGAAAAATGCTCCCAATATCAATGAGCGTTTCGAGAGTTTGCTTCCTTTATTGCCTGGAGTAGTGCGTGGTCCCGACGGCCTGATCAACATGAAAGGTGGCCGCAGTTCCCAGGGCGGGATGCTGCTCAACAGCGCTAACGTCACCGACCCCGTGACCGGGAGTTCGGGGATCAATCTCCCGATTGACGTCATTTCCAGCGCGCAGGTTGTTGCCAACCCTTACGACCCGGAGTACGGGAAGTTGGCCGGCGCGGTAGCCACCATCGACACGCACGTATCCGACTTCGACAAGTTCCGATTTCGCGTGCAGAATTTCATGCCGCGAATGAGGAAGCGCGACGGCTCCATCGTCGGGATCGAGTCTTCGACCCCCAGAATGACCATCACCGGTCCGTTGAGGCGCCGTCGCGCTGCTCTGACTCAATCGTTCGAATACCGGTATGTGAGGACCCCTGTCGAGACCTTACCACCGCTCGAACGCGACACCGGTATAGAGAGTTTCGACTCGTACACGCAGCTCGATGCCAGCCTCTCCGATTGGGATAATATTTCGGTCACATTCTCGCTGTATCCTCAGAAGCTCCACTATCTCGGTCTGAACACGTTCACGCCGCAACCTGCGACTCCGGACCTGCGGCAGCGTGGCGAATTCCTGTCCTTTGCTCATACCCACGCCTCGAAGGCAGGAGCGCTTCTGACATCCCGGCTCAGTTTCAAACAGTTCGACTCCAATGTGAAAGCGAACAGCTATGATCCTTATCGCCTGTTCGTCGAGACAACTACGGGCGGCTTCTTCAGCCTACAGGACCGGGACACGGACCGGATCGAGTGGCAGGAGACATATGCTCCGAGCGCGATCAACCGTTGGGGCCAGCACCAGCCCAAGATCGGTCTGGACATAGTCCGCAACACCTATGACGGGAAACACACCTTCCGTTCCGTCGATGTGCTGCGTGCTTCGGGAGCGCTTGCCGAACGAACCGGCTTCGCGACGGGCGGCCTCGTATCGGTGAATCAACAGGAGTACACGGGCTTCGTTTTCGATAAGTGGGCGATCCATCCGCGGGTGACTGTCGATGCGGGATTGCGCTTCGATCGCGATTCGATCAACGACGCCAACCACTTCGCCCCCAGGCTTGGTTTTGCGATCTCGCCGTCGAAGGACAGCAAGACGGTGATCCGCGGAGGCGCCGGGTTGTTCTACGACCGGATCAATCTGAACATCCCTTCTTTCCCACAACTGCCAGAGCGAACGGTCACCCGATTTCGAGCCGATGGTTCAGTGTTTCAAACACTTCACTACGCGCACCGGCTCGACCAGCCGTTCGACAATCCACGCAGCTTCGCATGGAACGTGGAGGTGCAACGGGAAGTGCTGCCGCAGTTGCTGCTCCGGACCGGTTATAGCCAACGCAACACGGTTCACGACTATTTTCTGGAGCCGGTCGAGGAGGCGGATGAAGGCGTTCTGCTCCTTTCCAACACGGGCCGAAACCGATACCGCGAGTTTCAGGTGACCGGGCAATACCGCTTCCGATCGCACGTATTGAACGGGTCGTACGTAAGATCGAGCGCGATCGGCGACCTCAACGACTTCAATCAATTCTTCGGGAATCTTCCCAATCCGATCATCCGGCCGAACGAGCGATCACGGCAGACATTCGACGCACCCGACCGGGTCCTCGTGTGGGGACAATTCGAGGCGCCGTGGTTGGTGACGATCTCGCCCGTATTCGACATTCATGCCGGATTTCCGCATTCCGTGATTGACGAGGAGCACTACTTCATCGGCGGCCGCAATCGCGCCGGACGCTTTCCATGGTTCTCTTCCTTTGACATACAGATAACCAAGCGAATCGACATACCGGTCCGCGGCAAGACGTACAAACTTCACGTCGGAACCCGGATCTTTAATGCCTTCAACCATTTCAACCCCCGCGATTTCCAGTCCAATCTCTCGAGCGTCAGATACGGCGCGTTTATGAACGGCGTTGGACGGATCATGCGGGGGAAATTCGTACTGGAGTTTTGATGACGATACTTCACGGTCTGGTCCTGCTGGCGGCGATTGAGAGTACACCACCCCCGCTTTCAGGGACGCAGATCGTGGAGCGAATGATGGAAGCAGACAACGTCCGGCTGGCGAAGCTCGCCGGATATACGGGGCTGCGCCGGTATCGCCTGGAGAACAAACGGTTCAATAAACGCGCCGAGATGACGGTTCGCGTCGCGTGCGCTGCGAACGGAGCCAAGACATTCGAAGTCGTGGAGGAAAAGGGTTCCGGGTTCGTACGGCGGCATGTCATCCGGAAGATGATCGATGCCGAACAGGAGACGAGCCGGAAGGGCGAGCGTGAATCGTCCCGCATCATTCCGAAGAACTACGAGTTCCGGCTGGTTGGAATGGACCAAGCGGAAGGGCGCCCGAGCTACGTGCTCGGCATCATCCCCCGAACGAAGAACAAGTTCCTGATTCGCGGCCGCATCTGGGTGGATGCGGAGGACTACGCGATCGCCCGAATCGAGGGGAGCCCCGCACAGAACCCTTCGTTTTGGACGCGGCGCATCGATGTACACCACCGCTACAGCCGTGTCGGACCGTTTTGGCTCCCGGCCGTGAACCGTTCCCGCGCGGAAGTGAGGGTCTTCGGCACAACCGAGGTCACG
>JBDKSR010000711.1:0-8808 GCA_039680545.1 Bryobacteraceae bacterium
GACAGGTCACCTTGCTTCATCGCGGCCGTCGGAACGGTGTTCGTGTAATCGTACGCGTACTGGATCTTGTTCTTTTCCCACAGGTAGAACCAGAAGGTCTTGTTCTTGCCGTTGTAAAGGCTGGGAAAGTATACCGGCCCACCGGCACTCAAACCGAAACGGTGGTCCTGATAGGGCGGGACTTCTGAACCAGTGCGGTTCTGAAAAATCGTCGGGGTGTCAAAGACCCGGTTGCGCCCAAAATAGTGCGCCTCGCCGTGAAGCTCGTTCGTACCACTCTTGAGACTGACATTTACCAGCGCCCCGGAGGTGTGCCCGATGCTGGCATCGTACGAGATGCTCTGCACCTTGAATTCACTCACCGAGTACTGCGGAGGAACGAACACAATCCCTCTATCCATCGAGTTTGAGACGCCGTCGATGGTGAATTCACTTTTTCTGTCGCCAGAGCCATCAATCGAGAAGGAAGATTGGGCGGCAGGGGTACCCACGTACCTCTGTCGAAGGTTCGTCGAGTTCATGACTCCAGGCGCAATCAGGACCAGGTCGTAGGGAGCACCGCCAAATAGCGGCAGTTCCTGGATTCGCCGCTCATCTACAACCTGCCCCACGGAGGAGTCCGCCGTTTCCAGAAGAGGCGTTTCCGCCGTGACTTGCACAACCTCTTTCTGGTCACCGATCTCCAGTCCGATATCCACTCGCACCGTGTCAGCAATACGAACCTCAATGCCTTTTCGGACGAACTTCTTGAATCCGGAGATTTCCGCCTCAATGTCGTACTTGCCAGGAATGAGGTAGGCCAACACGTAGTTTCCGGCCTCGTTCGACTTGACGACCGCGGAGACACCCGTTGCAGTGTTGGTCGCGCGCACTTCGGCGCCGGCGACCACCGCGCCACTCGAATCAACGACGCGGCCCGCAATGTTGCCGCGCGCATCTTGTGCATTGAGTGACGCTGGAATCAGGAGAACCATCACAAGGGCCAGCACGCTAAAGAGTTGGACCCTGCGACTAGAAATACAATTCATGGTTCGGTACCCCTTCTTTCTTGGAATTGCAATCTGATCAGAGCGTCGAGATCACGACTGACGTGCGCCTGCGCCAATGTTCCTCACCACCCGCGCCTGCGCCACACGCCACCCCCACCCACTTCATTAACGAATCTTAATCAAACCAACTGCTCTATATATAAACCTGGTGCCCTGTGCGATCAAGACACATGAAGATTTATCAAGGAGGGTTATTTCAGATTTGCAAATTATGATTTCAAAAGGTGCCCCGATTCGGGCGATTCCGATCCCGACTGCCACGACAAGGGCGCACCTATACAAGCACTCAATTGCAGTAAGAGCCCGTTCATCCGCGATTCCCGCAGTGGGTGACTTCTGGACCGTATGCGGTCTTCGCGAGCCAAGAAATGCGTATATATAGCTGCTAATTAATTAAAAACACAGCTCTTAACCATACTCTGCCACATCCCGAGGATCGCCTCAATTCGGATGTGCGAGGGGTGTGCCCGGAATGCGTACCGCCTCTAGGAGTCCCCGGACAGAGGGGAGAAGTCCGCAGTGGTGCTGAGGGGGAAGTAGCTGATGACCTTCAACTTCGCGGATAGGCCAGTAGATTTCTGAGGTTGAGGCAGAGTTGGCCGGGGCCTCAGGCCTGCTCAGTTGTCCCTGTGACGGACACTTGCCCAAGAAACAAATCGAGCGGGATCTCAGCTACAGACCCCGCTCATTGCGTGTGGGTCCCTACTAGACTTTTGCCGGGACTACAAAAGGCGGCCGATAATTCCTGCGGAGCATCAGGTTTGCGGCAGCATCGCCTTTAAAGGTTTCTGTGGCCGGATCGAATGCGAGGTTTCGTCCGAGCCGGTAGCTGATATTCGCCATGTGACACATCGACGCCGAGATATGCCCTTCTTCGACATCGGCCGCCAGGCTCTCGATCTTCCGGCTCTTCACAACGCTCAGGAAGTTCGAAATATGCGTGGCGGGATAGTCGGCCTCCGACTCGACCAGTTTCATCTCCTGGACTTGTTCGCGACCCTCGCCCTCATAGATCCGGAAGCCTTGGGCATCCAACGCCATCACACCCTTGCTTCCATAGAAGAGGTTGCCGATGAAGTTACCCTTGTCGAATGTCAAGCCGCCTTCGCCGCCCGTGAGCAACCCGCGCACCTCAAACGTCACCTGGCAATCCCCATAGTCGAACATTGCCAGCTGCGTGTTCGGCGTCTCCTGCTGGTCGTCGTAAATGAACTTCGCACCGCTCGAAAAGACGCTGCGAGGGAGCCCTTTCTTGCCCAGCCCCCACCGTGCAAGGTCCATCTGGTGCGGTCCCTGATTCCCAATGTCGCCGTTGCCGGTCTCCCAGAACCAGTGCCAGTTATAGTGAAAACGATTAGGGTTGAACGGACGCATTGGCGCCGGCCCCCGCCAGATGTCGTAATTTACGCCCGCCGGGACAGGGCCGTCCGGCTTTCTCCCGATCGAGAGCCGGCGCTTGTAGCACAGGCCCTTCGCCATATAGAGCTTTCCAATGATGCCGTCGTGCAGAAGTTCGATTGCCCGGCGCTTATGTGTGATGCTGCGCCCCTGCATTCCGGTCTGCACGATCCGTTTGTACTTCCGCGCCGCTTCAACCATGCGGCGTCCTTCCCAGATATTGTGGCTTGACGGCTTCTCAACGTAGACGTCTTTGCCTGCCTGGCACGCCCAGATCGTCGCCAATGCATGCCAGTGGTTGCACGTGGCTACAGCGACGGCGTCAATCTCTTTGTCATCGAGCAGCTTGCGAAGGTCCTGGTAGGCTTTCGGTTTCGCGCCGCCAAGCCGAATTGCCTGTTGCACGCCCTTCTCGACACGACTCTGGTCGATATCGCAGATCGCGCCGATCCGGCAAGCGGGATCCGCCGCGAACACATTCAGCAGAAAGTCGCCACGCAAGCCCATGCCGACGATCGCGACATTCACCTTGTCACTCGCGCCTGCCGCGCCCAACCCGCAAGCAAGCATCCCCGCGGAAGTTCGGATAAATGTTCTTCTATCCATACAGAATCTCCCCTTAAAGTGGCCGTTTGTCCGGCTACACACACTTATCGCAAGCAGATGCGAACAGAATCACAACCCTGCTTTTCAGTTGATTTCAAACGGCGATGGAATCGCGATCAACTCCGTCCTCTGGCCCTCCACTCGCGCGTGGATGGCAGTGGCCGCTTGGCGCAACCGCCGACGGTTACGAGCAGGAGCACTGCAATCTGAACTGTGAGAATACGGTGCCTCACGTGCCCATATTCAAGCACTACATTTAGACTGTCAAGAATTCCGCATCTTGTTGATTACGCAATGAAAGCAACAACACACGCAAAGCCGGCACGAATAGGCCGCCCAGTACGAGTAACTTCTGGCGGTTCGCGAATCCTGTGAGTACTTTGTATGCGTCTGCCTTTGGCGCGCCGCCATGCGTCGAACATCTTTCCAAAATCCGCGGTGCGCAAACGACTTCCGCCCCGCACCCGGCTCCAGCGTTTGATCCCGCTGCTGATGTAAAATAGGCGTGCGGTTTTTGGCGATCCAATGCGAAGAGCCCGTCGCTTAGAGGAAGTGATTTTCTGGCATGTCTTCGACCGGCCATTGTGCCTGAGAAGCGATATCGGCCAAAGGTTCGGGATAAGTCCTGCCACGGTGTCCCGTGCGGTTTCGTCGTTGCTGGACTGCAAGCTTCTGGTCGAAGCTTCCGCTGAAGTGACCTCTCCCGGCCGCAAGCCCCAATCGCTCCGAATCAACCCGCAGCTTGCTGTTTTGCTCGGAATAGACATCCAGGTGGATGGCGTCCTGGCAGTGGTGACGGACATCGCGGGCACCCTGCTCGGGCGAGGCGCAATTCGTTGTGATGCGGAAGAGGGCGTGGACTCCGTAGTGAAAGCCAGTCTTAAAGCTGCTGACGCCGCGATCGAAGACGCAGAAGTTCCCCGTTCACAGATCCGGCATCTTGGTGTAGGCCACGGTGGCGATCTGGACATCCAGAACGGCATATGCCTGACTTGGGCCAATGCACCGAATTGGAAGAACGTTCCGGTCCGTGATCTGCTCCAGGCCGCCTTTGGGCTGAATGTCACAATGGATGACCGTTCGCGGGCGACGGCCCTGGCGGAGAGGCACACCTCCCCGGAGGATTGGGATCATACTGACGCCATCTATATCGGCTGTAATCCTGGTATCGGGATGGGGTTCTTTGCCGACGGCCGGCTTTACAGGGGCGCGAGCCAGGGAGGCAGCGAACTTGGCCATACGGTGATCGATCCGAATGGCCCGCTGTGCCGTTGCGGGAAGCGCGGCTGCGTGGAAGCGTTTGCAGGCACAGTATCGATCGTTCAATATGTACGCGGCGCTTTGGGCAGGGGCGTAACTTCCTCGCTCCGGGAGTTGCCGGACGCGGAAGTTAACCTACGCGCGATCGCCACCGCGGCGCGCAGGGGCGATCCATTGGCATCCGAAGCCATGACCCGCGCAGGGAACGCACTCGGCACCGCAATCGCAAACGCCGTTCAGGTTCTTAATCCTTCGCTAGTCGTCTTGAGTGGTCAGTTACTGCGGGTCGCCGGCCCGGAGATTCTGGACGCAGTCAGCAGCGCCGTCAGAACCCAGTGCGTGGAAACGGCCGCCCGCCGCGTCGAAGTGCGGCTCTCGCGGCCGAAGAAGGACATCTCAGCGATCGGATGCGCTTTGCTCGCGGCCGAAGCCGAAGCAGAGCATGCCCTCCGAAGCAAGTTCTCCGAAGAGGATTAGCTGTAGCGGGAGCTTCGTTGCAGCATCCGAACCGGCGCTCTGTTCAGACCAATTCCAGCAACCGGGTGGCATTCGCAATAGCAGCAGCAGCGAAATCGTTGTTGAAATAGGCGTAGACATCCAGGTTTTCTGACCGCCAGTGCCGGATCCTCGCGGCCCAGTATTTCAACTCTTCGTCGTTATAGCTGGAGGCGAAGAGTTCGTTCGGCCCGTGAAACCGCAAGTACACAAATGACGCTGTCGGATTAAGCGGCGCCTGAGGATAGCGGGAGGAACTGGCAATCACCATCGACGCGTTGTGCTGTTCGAGAAGAGCCCTGATCTCCGGAACAAACCAGGACGCGTGCCGGAACTCGATCGCCATCCGCGCCGGGCAGTCTTCCTCCATGTCACGGCATTTCTCCAGAAAGGCTCTGAGAAGTTTCGGCTGGCATCTGAACGATGGTGGAAGCTGCAGCAGGAACACCCCCAGTTTCTTCCCCAGTTCCCTAGCCCCACCTCGAAAATCGCACCAACGATCGCTAATGTCCCGTAAACGCCGCTCATGAGTGATCGAACGGTGCACTTTCACGGCGAAACGGAATGTCTCAGGAACCTGAGACGCCCATTTAGCGAAAGTTTCCGGCTTGGGAACGTGGTAGAAGGAGTAATTGATCTCAGTGGTGTGGAAACGGCTGGAATAGAAGCGAAGGTAGTCGGCACTCTTAACCGAACTGGGATAGAAAACACCGCGCCAGTCCGGATATACCCACCCCGATGTTCCAACCCAAAGCCGCCCACCAGCAGACGCTGCATCGCCGCTCATTTCGTGAGTCCTCAATCAACAACAGAACGATCTTGTTCGCAGTGGCGCGATAGGGTGCTACTTCCGCATCACGCGTGCCTTGTCTTGCGCTGTCATCTTCTCGGCCGCATAGCGGAGCACAAGCCTTGGTGTCGTTTCACGCCGCGATTCGAGATAGTCCACCACCGCCCGCGGCTGCTTTGGGTAGGTCTCCTTCAGCAGCCACCCTACACCCTTCTGAACCATCGGGTCCTGGTCGCACCGCAGTGCCTCCGCAATCGCAAGGATCTCTGTTGTATGGCGTCCCTGCTTCGCTTCCTGCAGGAGGCTGACAGCCGCCGCCCGGCGTTTCCATCGGTTCTTGGACCGTGTCCAGCCTGTGAGCCCAGGGATTAGCGCAGGATCGTTCATAAGCGACGCAGCCACGAGCCAGGATGAAACACCGTCGCAATTAGCCCAGTTCTTCACATATCGGTCGATCCAGCCTTCGAAGAGTTTGAACTCAGCCGCCCCGCACTGGCGGGCAAATCGCCGATAAAGCCAACATACGAGTCCGCCGGACTCAAGCTTGCCGTTCTTCCACAGCCCGGCACAGAAACGGTTGCGTTTGGCCGGGGTCCAATGTTTCACCTGGGCGTACGCAAATTGTTCAATGGGTTTCATTGCCGGTTGACGAACGCCATAGGCATCCACCGTTCGCCCGTCGGGTTCTGTAAAAAAGCGCATCACCCCCTCGCGATGACTCGGATCCGCGGCTGCTGTCATGAGCTCATGAATTTCGGCCAACAACTGATCGATTTCATCCATGCCGGTCAGATTTTACAGAATTTATCGCGGGAGGTCCAGTGTATAAGTCAACCTTCCAGCCCGAAGGCACGACGAACTATTGCGCACTGGTCATACAGTCATTGGGAGAGCCGGGTGTTTCTGACATCAGGATCCCAGTTATGCAGACAAAGGACCTTTTCGACCTGCGCTAGCTCACGCCAAGGGTAGTTGTTTCACCCGCGGCTTGGGAGTACTCTTTGGACGTGGTTACCGATTTGGCTGAAGTCTTTCGGCTCGGAACCGCGAAAGCAAGAGAGAACCTCGACTTCCGCCGCTATCTCTCCGCCCATCATTTCGACGACAAGCCATTTCAGATTCTGGCAAGTGAGGTGCAGGATCATATTGATTGCACGGCCTGCGCGAATTGCTGCCGCTACTCAATCGTTTCCGTCAATAAGACAGAGATCGAAAACATCGCACAGTACCTAGGCATCTCAAAAGACGAGGTCGTCCGCCTCTACACGGATCCCGATCCCGATGCCTCTGCCTTGCGAACCTTACGAAGCTCAAAGGAGGGTTGCACCTTCCTGGATCACAATTGCTGTCTGATCTATGACGCTCGTCCAAGGGTCTGCCGCGATTTCCCCCATGTTGCCGTGGGCGCCCACTCGCTCGGGAGCCGTCCATCGTCGCATGACCACTGGGCCGCGCTGTGCCCGATCATTTTCAACGCAATTGAACTATACAAACATCTCACCGGCTTTCACTCGCATCGGGCGCTCCACGCCGGAAATAACAGAGCCAAAGGTGACACTTATACACCCCCGGTGTCTAAGTAAGACGGAATTAACATGGGATGTATCGTTGCCGTCCAGCAAGATAGATGGGCGAAATAACAGCATCAAGACTACCGGTTAGATGTAGAATCGATGACGGTCAAGCAACGCCATCTGGATTCCGGGCAGTGTATTAGTTTGATCTGGAGGACTAATCATGCGACTTCTTCTTGCCCTCTCATGGGCGTTCCTGCTCGTTGCAGCACAAGCAGCAGGGCCCGTCCAAATCGATATTCTGTATGACAACACTTCGATACGGCCTGATCTTGAGGCGGACTGGGGATTCGCCGCATTAGTGAGCATCGGTGGACACCGCGTGCTGCTGGATACAGGTGCGAATGACGGCGTCTTCATGAAGAATCTAAAAGCAATGGGCGTGGACCCAGCATCGATCGAGCACCTGGTGATTTCGCACGAGCACGGTGACCACACGGGAGCCGTCGCTCAACTGTCGCAGTTAAACCCCAAAATGAAGGTTCACAGACCGGTTCTGAACCAAGGCCCATTCCAGGTAGTGCCCGGTGTCTATTCGACGGGGGCGCTTCCCGGCCCCGCGGTAGAACAGGCGTTGGCCGTTGAGACGCCAAAGGGCTTGGTGGTGATTACCGGGTGCAGCCACCCAGGTGTCGTCGCGTTGGTTGAAGCGGCCGAGAAACAAAGAAACGCAAACTCGGTGCGACTCCTCATCGGCGGATATCATCTGCTCAAGATGGATGCCGGACAGATTCAGGGTGTCATCGCTGGCCTGAAGCGACTCAACGTTCGAGAGGCAGTCGCGACGCACTGCTCCGGCGATCTCGCGACGAAAATGTTTCGTGACGCGTTTGGCCCGGGACCGGGTGCAGGTGCAGGCAGACACATCATATTGGAGTAGCCGGGCGTTCTTTATTTTGAATGGCTTAGGTTGGAGGCGCGGGGCGGAATCGAACCGCCGAATAAAGGTTTTGCAGACCTCTGCCTTACCACTTGGCTACCGCGCCGGTTCTCAGAGGTTACTACTTAGGACGATAACCCGGCGCGGCGGCCAAAGTCAAACGAATGCGAGGCTCCGGAGGCTACCAGCCAACCGGTTTTCCTTTGTTCTGCTCGTCGAGCCACTTCTGAAGCGGCGCAAAGTAGTCGCGGATCGCCGTTGCGTCCATCTGCCGCTGGCCCGTGAGGCTTTCCAGAGCGTCCTGCCATGGCCGACTGGCTCCCATTTCGAGCATCGAGATGAGACGCCGCCCGGCTTCCTGGTTTTCGTAAATCGAGCAGCGATGAAGCGGCTCTTTGCACCCTGCCGCCTGCGCCAGCGCCCGATGGAATTGGAACTGTAGGATGTCGGCAAGGAAATATCGCGTATACGGGACGTTGGCCGGGACGTGGTATTTCGCACCCGGATCGAAGTCCTCCTCAGTGCGAGCGACCGGCGCGGCGATTCCCTGATATTTCTGGCGCAGTTCCCACCAGGCCTGGTTATATTTTTCAGGTGGGACCTCTCCGGAGAAGACTTTCCATCGCCATTGGTCAATCATCAAGCCGAACGGGAGGAACGCAATCTTGTCGAGCGCACGGGTGAGCAAGAGTCCGATGTCCTTGGAGGAGTCCGGCGCCTGCTTGATGAAGCCTAGTTTCACCAGATACTCAGGAG
>JBDKSR010000712.1:0-4355 GCA_039680545.1 Bryobacteraceae bacterium
AGGAAACTCAGGCAACCGGCCGCGAGCCGGTGCAAACGGGACCTTACAGCAGGCTGACGTCCGTCAAAGTCGAGCAGGCGCAAGCCAGCCCACCGCACGCCGGGACTCACCTCGGCAAAGCGGAAAGAAACGTACTTATAGAAAAGGAAAAGCAGTCCGAACATTGCGCCGTAAATCACAGGCGCGTAGCCGGTGAGCACGATACCGCCCGTCTTATATGCAAAGACCGACAGCATCACGGCAAAGCCGGCGGCCACGATGGCGGCATCCAGCGCCGCGGCCACAAACCGCTGGCTCAGTGTTGCGACAGGTGCGTCGCAATAGATCGCGGACTCCGCCACGTGACGGCGCGCCGCGTGGGCCGGGGGAGCAGGTGGCAGGAAGTCGAGGCTTGGTTGCGCATCCGAAACCGCTCTTGGTGCACGGCGTCTCGGGGCAGCCGTCCGTGGCTGGCGTTCCGGCGCCGTCTCCGTTTCCCTCGAAACCTGGGGAGCCGGTCTCGGGCTTGAGGGCGCGATCGAATCGAAGGGAATTACACGGGGAGCCGCTTCGGCGAACAGGTATCGCTGGCGCGGGGGAAGGGTCGGCTGGTGACGCTCCGCAGGTCGTTCCGCTGGTTGCTCAACTACCGGGTCCAATACCGGCGCCGTAGCGGTACGATTAGGCACGGGGACGTTCGGGCGGAGACGGCGGCCACAACGCCCACAGCGATGCTCGTCCTCCGGGTTCGATGCTCCACAGTATCGACAATTCATCGGAAAATCCGGCTGCAAGCGGCGGCTTGCGGGGCGCTATTTTCGCATGCTACGGTCTTGAGTTGGCCCCTTCTCTCGCATCGCACCGCACGTACCCTTCTCATTTAATTAACATAATCGGTTGTTTTTGTCACGATCTTTCGTGTTATTTGCTAAAATTCTGCATTAGTTTCGTCGTTTTTTCCGCGATTTGTTACTGCCAAGTGGTGCGGGAGCAAGCTCCTGGCCCAAATGAGGTGCTGATCCGGGCTGTCAGCAACGTCGCGGAAGGCTCGAAATATCATCTGAAAGGCGCCGCGCAACTCCAGACCGCCGAATCGCTGGTCACGGCGGATGAAATCGATTACGACGAGAGTACGGGCGAGGCGGAAGCCCGCGGAAACGTCCATTTCAAGCACTTCGAGCGGGGCGAGGAACTGTGGGCGGAGCGGGTCGAGTACAACGTTAAGGAGCAGACAGGCAAATTCTACGAGGTCCACGGCACTTCGCCGCCGCGCGTTGAGTGGCGCCCAGGTCTGCTCACCACTTCCAGCCCTTTCCACTTCCAGGGGAAGTGGGCGGAACGCCTGAAGGAGAAATACATCCTGCACGACGGGATGGTTACGAACTGCCGCCTTCCGAAGCCCTGGTGGACGCTGCGCGGGCCTAAATTCGACATTATTCCGGGTCAGCGCGCGATAGCGCGAAACTCGGTGTTTCGTGTACGCGGATTTCCCCTGTTCTACACGCCGGTCTTCTACAAGTCGCTCGAAGAGCAGCCCCGGCGAAGTGGTCTGCTGACTCCCAACATCGGAAATAGTTCGCGGCGCGGGAAAATGATCGGTGTTGGTTACTACTGGGCCATCAACCGCAGCTACGACGCCGCGTACCGGACGCAGTATTTTACGCAGCGTGGCTTTGCCCACCACGTCGACGTGCGAGGCAAGCCTACCAGTAACTCGGACTTCAACGCGATCATTTACGGTGTCAACGACAGAGGACCGCTGCAATCCGACGGCGAACGCGGCCCCAAGGAAGGGGGCTACATCATCACCTTCGATGGCCGCACGGCGTTGCCGCACGGCTTCACTGGCCAGGCGGAAGTGAACTACTTGAGTTCACTTCGTTTCCGCCAGGCGTTCACCGAGTCCTTCAACGAAGCGATCGTCTCCGAGGTGCACTCCAGCGGATTTGTGGGGAAGCACTGGAATGGCTTCGCGTTCAATGCGGTGATGGCGCGCGGAGAAAACATCCAGAAGATCGGTGACTTCGACTCCGAACTCGGCAAGTACAAAGAGGACACAAAGATCAGTATCCGAAAGCTTCCTCAAGTCGAGTTCTCGATGCGCGACAGGGAGGTGTTGAGGTACAGGGAACTTCCCCTTTGGCTGTCATTCGAGTCGTCCGCGGGCTTGCTCGGGCGCAGCCAGACGTCATACAAAACCAGCCAGTTCGTGGAGCGGTTCGATCTTCAGCCGCACGTTTCGACGGCGTTCCGTTGGAAGGGGCTGAGCCTCATTCCGGGCTTCTCTTTGCGCGCGACGCATTACGGCCAGCATCTGGAAGGAACCACGATCCTGAGCCAGGGGGTCGACCGGTTCTCCAGGGAGGCATCCCTTGAACTGATCCCGCCATCGATCGAGAGAACCTTCAACGGGCCGAAGTGGCTGGGTGACAAAGTGAAGCACGTCATCGAGCCGCGGGCGTCTTTCCGTCATGTGGGTGGTATCGACGATTTTGAGAAATTCGTCCGGTTTGACGAGACCGAGTTGATCACGAACACGACCGAAGCGGAAATCTCAATCACGAATCGCGTATACAGCAAGCGCGGCGGCGACGTGAACGAGATCCTGAGTTGGCGTCTCTCGCAGCGACGTTATTTTGATACGGATTTCGGCGGGGCGGTGATTGCGGGCCAGCGGAACGTGATCTTGACCTCGGCTCAACTGACGCCGTTCGCCTTCTTCAGCGAGCCACGGAATTACTCGCCGGTCGTCTCGGAAATGCGGATTAACCGCTGGCCGCTTGGAATCGAGTGGACAGCCAACTATGACCCGCTGCGGCAACGGCTCGTTGGGGGCTCGCTCACGGCGGACTATCGATTCTCAGATATCTATATTTCCCTCGGACACAATCACGTCAACAGCGACGTGATTCTGAGTCCTCACGCCAACCAGTTCCGGGGGTTGCTTGTGATCGGAAATGATAACCGGCGGGGTTGGAATGCAGCTTTCAGCGCGATTTACGACCCCCGGCAGGGCGTGATGCAGTACGCCACAACGCAGGTCACATACAACACGGACTGCTGCGGCATCAGCGTGCAGTATCGGCGCTTCCAGGTCGGCACCCGGAACGAAAACCAGTTCCGTATGTCCTTCCAGGTCGCCAATATTGGCTCATTCGGAACGCTGAAGCGGCAGGAACGGCTGTTCTAGGTCCGAATCATTGCATCTGTCAGTCGCCCCAGCGCAACCAATCCTGCCAGCTTGTCTGAACCCTCGGCAGAGGAGGCGGTGTGGGAAGGATTCGCGCCAGCACCTCTGCCTCGACTCCGTTCTGCTCCCATTTCGTGAGTGTCATGAGCGTCTGGCTGTCGTGCCTGATCTTCTCTTCGAGCAACGCGGGCGAGTAGCTGTAGTCGTATATCTCCGATTCGAAGCCTATCGTGCAGTCGAGACGCACGTAGGGCAGCATCTCGCGAGCGAGTTGGATGTCATTGGCGACCACGTCGCGAAGCCGGGCGACAAGCACCGCCTGATCCGCTGCGACGGCCTCTCGCAGTTGATCGCGGAGAGTGTAGAACTCGATCACGTTGGCCATCGAGTCAAGCTGAATACGGATAGCAGCCGCAACCGCATATTGCCGGCGTAGTTCCGGGAGATTCGGCTGTCCGTTCAAACTCGCTTTTAGCAATGAAAGCCCTTCGTCCCAGAGCTTGCCCATCTCCCGAAACGAGTCGATCATCTCGGCCGCCGTGAACGGCGGAACCCAGCGGGACACCTGGTCTTCGAACGGTTGTCTCACGCGTTCCCGCGTCAGCCCCCAGTTGTATGGTTGAGCGCGTTGTGATTCCTTTTCGAGGTGGAGGTGATAGCCGGGGCAGCGGGTGATGGGGCCGAAATAGAAGGCATTGATGGTGCAAAGATACAACTGGAAGGCGTTTGAGAAACGGTTCCAGGCATCTGCGACGCGCGTGGCTTGATCCGGTCCCCAAGAGAGCGCAGCCACGCGGCGGAGCGTCTCATCCGTGGTTCGCGTGGGGGCGAAGCAAGCCTCTCCGGCCACTTTCAACTGGATACTAGGGTAGCCTCCGATAATCCAACTCATCATCGAACCTTTGACTCCCAGGCCGCGCATGGCAGTCACTTTGTCGCATACCGTGGCAGGAACCGGCAGATAAGGAACAGAGGAGAGTTCGTAACTGTTGCCGATCTGAAGCTTGGCGTATGCTGTGCGGCCCGCTTCGGCAAGACTGCCGGCTACGGTGGCGAAAGACTTCGATGGTCCAACCGCAGAGAGGGAGTATTCGTGCACCTCCACTCGTCTCCCGTGAACCTGCTTCTCGCCGTCGTGCTCGAAGTTTCCGAGCCAGATAATATCGGGATGCAAACGTGAGGCGAA
>JBDKSR010000713.1:0-5352 GCA_039680545.1 Bryobacteraceae bacterium
CCGCTCGCCTATCGCGTGCGTGGTACGACCATCGCGCTCCGTAAAGAACAGGCATCGAAAATCTGGGTCGCTCGCGCCAGTCGGCCCGCGCGGGAGGCACGTGCTGTATGAACCTTCCTGGTCACGAATGTGAATCCTGCCCGGCGCGCGCGCAGCTCGATCGAATGGGCGTGGCCCTGACTGAGTTCGACCGTCTGGTAGCCCTTGCGGGTAACCCAAATACTGGCAAGTCATCCGTTTTCAATGCGTTAACCGGCCTCAAGCAACACGTCGGCAACTGGCCGGGAAAGACCGTCTCTCGTGCCGAGGGTGGTTTCGTGTTCAACGGGACCCGCTATAAGCTGGTCGACCTTCCCGGCACGTACTCGTTGCTTTCCGGCTCCCCGGATGAAGAGGTTAGCCGCAACTTTCTCCTCTTTGGGCAGCCTGATTGCACGATCGTTGTCGCCGATGCTACTTCCCTGGAGCGCAACCTCAACCTCATCCTGCAGGTGCTCGACATCACCGACAAGGTTGTTGTTTGCGTGAACCTCATGGACGAGGCGCGCCGCAAGGGGCTTGAGGTTGATGTACGTAGTCTGGCTCGCGATTTGGGCGTGCCGGCTGTTCCGACGGTTGCGCGAACCAAAGAGGGCCTTAACGATCTGATCCAAACGGTGGCCGATGTCATCGAAGGCAAGGTCAAAACCAATCCGTTGCGCCCGCCGCTTCCTGCCGACGTGCAGACCGCGATTGACGAACTGACGCCACTCATCCGGGACGCCGTCCCAGGCATCCCGAACGCATCGTGGATCGCCTACCGGCTGCTCGATGGCGATCACCGCATCCGGGAGGCGCTGGTATCGGGCGAACTGGCCGAGCTGATGACCTCTCAGCGGCAGCGTGTCGAAAGATCCGGTAGCCTGATGTCGATCGAGGGAAAGCAATGAGCACCGCGGCAGGCACAGCACAGACGGCTCTGGCGCGGGCCGACAAACTCCGCGACGGACTGGGCAACGATTTCCGCGACCGTATGGTGGAGACGATGTACGAAGAGGCGGACCGCATTGCCCGGCGTGCGGTTAAGTCTCGCGAGAACCGCGACTTTGACTTCGATCAGCGTGTCGACCGCTTCGTGACCTCGCCCATTTTCGGCATCCCGCTCATGATGTTGCTGATTGGGGTGACCTTCTGGATCACTGTCATCGGTGCGAACTACGTTTCCAACTTGATCTCCATCCCGCTTTTCGCCATTGAGGAATACGGCTCCGCGCTGTTCAAGCAATGGGGTGCTCCGTGGTGGCTCGGCGGATTCCTCTGGAATGGAGTGTACCGGGGGCTGGCGTGGGTAATCAGCGTCATGCTGCCGCCGATGGCTATTTTCTTCCCGATGTTCACGATTCTGGAAGATTTGGGTTACCTGCCGCGGGTCGCCTTCAACATGGATTGGCTGTTTCGCCGCGCGGGCGCGCACGGGAAGCAGTCGCTGACGATGGCGATGGGATTCGGCTGTAACGCCGCCGGGGTCGTGGCCGCGCGCATCATCGATAGCCCGCGAGAGCGGCTTATCGCGATCCTGACGAACAATTTCGTACCCTGCAACGGGCGCTGGCCGACGCTGATCATGCTCGCCTCGGTCTTCGTGGCCGCGCAGTTTCCGGCGGCTTTCGCCTCGTTCGTGGCGGCTGCGGCAGTCACGGGTGTCGTGCTGATCGGGGTCGCGTTTACGCTTGGCGTCTCGTGGGCGCTGTCAAGGACGGTCTTGCGCGGGGAGGCGTCGGCCTTTACGTTGGAGCTTCCGCCCTACCGCCGTCCCAGCATTCTGCGTATCCTTTACACGTCGCTGATCGACCGTACGCTTTTCGTGCTCTGGCGCGCGGTGATGACCGCGGCTCCCGCGGGCGCCTTGATCTGGATCCTTGCCAACATCCACGTGGGCGGTCCAAGCTTGGCGCGTCATGTGTCGAACTTCCTGAACCCCTTCGGCCACGCCATCGGCCTCGATGGCGCCATCCTCCTCGCTTACATCATCGCGATTCCTGCCAACGAGATTGTCGTACCCACGCTGCTGATGATTTACGTGGGCGCGGGCCGGATGACAGACGTCGCCTCATTCGAGGATCTCCGCCGCATCCTGGTTAGCGAGAATGGCTGGACGCTGCTGACCGCAACGAACCTGATGCTCTTCTCCCTGCTGCACAACCCTTGCGGCACCACTATCCTCACGATGTGGAAGGAGACACGCAGCGGTAAATGGACGGCGATGGGGGCGCTGATGCCCCTCTCCATCGCGTTTCTGGTTACTTTCGTCGTGGCGACTGTGGTTCGCCTGGTGTACTGACTCGCCTTACGCCAATCCGAGTAGTCTCGCGGCGTTTCCGTGGCGGATCTTCGCCTTTACGCTCTCGGGTGCGTCGAGCAGCTCGAGTTTGACGAAAGCCGGGTCGGGGTAGTGGAACGGCATCCCCGTTCCGAAAACGATACGGTCCTCACCCAAGTTCTGGACCAGCTTCCCAAGCTCGTTCTGCAGATCTTGCGTAAGCAGGCAAATCTCGATCGAATAGTTCGCCGGCAGCCCGTTGTCCTTTCGCCCGAGCGACGAGCCGCTAAACCCGGAACCGCTCATGACGATAAACTGCGCCTTCGGGGCTGCCTTGATCAGTCCCGCGATTTCATCGGGCTCGACGTCCGGTACATCGACCAGCAAGGATCGCTGCCGCCTGTCCTCGACGCGCATCGGGATCGAAATCACCATCCCTTGTTCGGCGGCTGCGTGAACCATCTGCACGCAGGAGCGATCGGTCAGCCGGTACTGATGCCAATACGGATAGAGCCGAAGGCCCTTCATGCCGAACTCTTCGCGGCAGATCTTCAGGTCATCCTTCCAGCCGGCATAGCCGGGATTCAGGACGCCGAACGGGATGAACCGGTCCCTGTGATTCTTGATTTCCGCCGCGACTTCCTCGTTGCCCGAGTGCGTATTGCGGTAGGTAATCGATGCCGCGCTCGATACGACCGCCCGATCGATGCCCTTCTTATCCATGATGCGAAGGAGTCCGTCGGCGGTGTTGTCGCGGAGTTGCCTGAAGGCGAAGTGTCCGAGATAGCAATTGACGTCGATCATCAACCGTTCCTCCTGCTCAGGATTCGCTGCATGTTACCGCCCAGGATCTTCCGTCTGTCTTCGTTGCTGATTTCTGCCGAACGCAGGCGGCCAACGCTGGCGCTTATCAACATGTCGCAGCCGAACAACAATCTGTCCGCGCCCATGATGCGTGTTGCCAACTCAACTGTTCCTTGGTCGATGTTGCTGCCGCTCGTGTCGAGGTAGGCGTTAGGCACCCCCCGCAGGCTCTTGGCCGTCCATTCCCAGTCGCCTCCGCCGGCGATGTGCCCGCAGATGAGCATGGATTCGGGATACCGCCGCGCCAGTTCCGCGATGTGTCCTCCATCACTGATGCGAGGTTGCCCCGGCGCGGGTAGCCAGTTGGTGTGGCCGGCGTGAAAAAGGATCGGAACGCGGAGCTTGATTGTCAGTTCCACGAGCGGGTAGAACACCGGCTCCGTCGCGCGGTAGTCGTTATACACCTTAATGCCTACGAAACCGTGTTCCTCAACGCATCGCTTGACATCTTCGAGAGATTCCCTGTAGTAACCCGGATTGACAAAGCAGTAGCCAAGAATCCTTCCAGGGTACCGGTGCATGGAATCGAGGACCCACTCGTTGTTCTGGCGGGCTCCTTCGAGCGTTGTCGGCCGCGTCTTCGGCACAATCGAACAGCACATTTGGTCGATGCCGAGCTTGTCGGCCGTGTTAATCAGCGCGCGGTCGAGCTCGATCCATGCTGGATTTCCTCGATGCTCCAGATGGCAATGTGCGTCAATTACCTTTGCGCGGCCCGCTTGGGCCGGCACACCCGCAGCCTGCGGTACAACCGCCGCGGCCGGGGCCATGGAAAGAAATGTTCGCCGTAGCATGGTCTGGGTAGTCGCGATTCTATCAGACCATTTCTTATGTGGAAATGCTTTTCTTACAGAATGGAAGGATCGTCGCTGGCCGTGGGTTGCGGCGTGTCAAGCCTGAGGGCACTGGGTCCGCCCTTATCGCCGGACCAATTCTGAAAAGCATCTCGAATGAGACGGAAGATAGCTGCCCTGTTCTGAACGATCAGCTTCAGCCAGCCCCAAGCGCTCTTCTGCGGAAAGTAAATGCCCCGGAAAAAGAGCCGGGCGGTCAGGTGGCTGATCCGGTAGGGAACCGGCTCGTGCCGGATCGAATTAAGCGCTCGTCTGGTAGCAGCCGGGCTGTACGAGTCTCTCCAGGCTGTTTTGACCTCACGCTGAACCTCGGCCTCGGTCATTTTGAGAGGCGTATGCGCCATGCTAAATGCCGCAAAATCAAGCCAGTGCTTGGGCCTTGTCAGACGGCCCTCCGCCTCCAGTCGCGCGTAGAGCGGAGTCGCCGGGAAGGGGGTAATTTGACCGAAAACGGGGAGGACCGGAGGCCACTTTTCGATCTGCTCGATAGTCCGTTGGGCAACGCCTGGAACGTCATGATCCAGCCCGAAGATGAACGATGTAATGGCGTACACGTTGCGCCGGGCGAGACGGTCCAGCACTGCGGCGTAGTCTTCCGGCTTGTTGAAGTTCTTGTTGACGCTCGCCAGGTTCGCCGGATCGATGGACTCCATACCGATGAAAATCCATCTGCCGCCGGAGTCTGCGATCATGTCCACAAGCTCGTCATCACGGAGCAGATTGGCGCTAATCTGCCCGACCCACGACATTTGTGCCCCGGCCGCGATGATGTCCCGCAGCAGGGATTTGGTCCGCTTCACGTTGATAGCGAAATTATCGTCGACGAAGAAGACCGCGATCTGCCCATGCGTGCGGCGGGAGCGCGCCTTCAACTCCAGCATTTCGTCGACGATGCTCTGGTTCGAGCGAAAACGGATCGAATCCCCGAAAAAGCCGGTCACCGTGCAAAACTCGCAGCCGTACGGACAGCCCCGTCCGGACTCGATCGGGATGATATGGAAGGTTTCCCACCCCGTCCGGAAGTGGGCCATCAAGGGTTTTACGAAGCCGGGAATGCGGTTAAATGCGTCGAGGTTTAGAGAACCCCACGGAATCTGCGGATATTGCTGCAGATCCGGTTTACTTTGCTGGCCGGATGCATCCGTAGGGGTGTAAATCTCCTTCAGGCATCCCTTCGCGGCATCTTCCACAATCAGCGGCCATGTCTCGTCGGCTTCACCAAGCGCGAGCGCGTCTGCGTGGCGTGGTCCACCGTCACGTCCGAGCGCCTCATCAGGCAGTTCGGTCACGTGCGGCCCGCCCATCACCACCTTGATCCCGGCCGCGCGAAGCGCA
>JBDKSR010000714.1:0-2438 GCA_039680545.1 Bryobacteraceae bacterium
CAGGCGTCTCCGAATTCCCGGTTCGCGTCAAGTGCGCAACACTCGTGTGGCACACGCTGCGTGCGGCCCTGAACCAGATTCGGGAGACAGTGAGCACGGAGTGAGGTCCGCCTATGCCGGAAGCAACGCAGCAAACCGTGGATTCCATCAAGCAGAGCGTGATCAGCGTTCTACGGACGATCTACGATCCTGAAATTCCGATCAACATCTTCGATCTCGGACTGATCTACGGCCTCGACGTCGCAGAGACGGGAGAGGTGCGAATTCAGATGACGCTGACTGCACCGAATTGCCCCGCTGCCGCCAGCATGCCCGGCGTCGTACAATCCAAAGTCGGCGCGACCCCTGGAGTAACGGACGTAAAAGTGGACCTAACGTGGGATCCCCCATGGAGCCTGGCGCGGATTTCGGAAGCCGCGCAGCTTCAGTTGGGTTTTGGTCCGGCAGACGGGGCCCGCCGGCGTTCGAGGTTCAATCCATGAAGTTGAGTGCCCACGAAGAGTACGGTTTGCGCTGCCTGCTTCAGATCGGTTGCCAGCGAGATGGCAGAAGCATGACGATACCCCAGATCAGTCGTCTGGAGGGGATCTCGATCCACTACACCGGGAAAATACTCCAGACCCTCCGGGAGGCCGGCTTTTTGAAGGCCGCGCGCGGACAAGCCGGAGGCTATACCCTGGCGCGGCCACCCGAGCAAATCATCGTCGGCGACGCTCTCGCGGCACTGGGCGGCAGGCTGTACAGGGAGGGCTTCTGTACGTCCCACACCGGACACGCGCGCTTATGCACGCATAACGTTGACTGTTCGGTACGGTCGCTCTGGCGCACCGTACAGAAGGCGGTGGATGAAGTCCTGAACCGAACGACTCTCCGCGATCTCATCCGCACAGAAGACGACATGCGAGTGTGGCTTACGGAGCTGCCAACAGCTCCCGCGCCGGGCCTAATCCAGCCGCTTATGGAAACGAAGAGCGCTGATCACCAGGATCGTAACCCCAAAGACCAGTAACGCCACCATCTGTGGCCAGAGCACGCTAACCCCAGTGCCTTTGAGAAAAATGCCCCGCACAATCTCAAGAAAGTAACGCACAGGATTCAGGTAAGTGAGGTACTGCACCGGCAAGGGCATGTTGCGGATGGGGAACGAGAAGCCGCTCAACATGAGAGCCGGCAGAAAGAAGAAAAACGAGGCCATCATCGACTGCTGCTGGGTGTGCGACACGGTCGAGATAAACAGCCCGATGCCCAAGGTGCTCAGCAGGAACAGGATCGACCCACAAAGCAGGAGCAAGGCGCTTCCCCGAAACGGAATTTGGAACACGAGCAGAGCAGCGGCAGTGATGAGCACAACGTCGAGCAGGCCTATCAATGCGAACGGGAGTGTCTTGCCGAGAATCAGTTCAATGGGCCGGATCGGCGTCACCATGATCTGTTCCATCGTGCCGATTTCCTTTTCACGCACGATCGCCATGGCGGTCAGTATCAGCGTGACCAGCGCGATGATGTTCACCACCACACCGGGCACAAAGTAATTGCGGCTGAGCAGGTCAGGATTGAACCACACCCGGCTGCGTGCGTTCACCATCGGGAGATCGGGATTGACGGGGCCTCTAGCGGCTGCGGTCTGCCCGACCAGACCACTTCGCTGCTGTGCGGCAAGAACCCTGTTTCCGTACTGTGCGACAACCTGCGCGGCGTAGCTCGACACAATCGACGCCGTGTTCGAATTTGTTCCGTCGACCAGAACCTGCACCGCGGCAGTCTTGCCCCGTTCGATGTCCCGGGCGAATCCGGGCAGCACGTGGATGACGGCTTGCACGCGTCCCTCGTCCAACAGATCGCCAGCCGCGCGTTCGTCGGAAGGATAGGCAGTTATACGAAAGTGGCGTGAGCCGTTAAACGCCTCGCGTAGTTCCCGGCTGGCGGGCGTGTTGTCGAGGTCGAACCATGCAATGCGGCTGTTCTCCACATCCAGATTGACGGCGTAGCCAAAGATGAGCAACTGTACGAGCGGCGGTCCGAGCAAGACCCCACGCATACGCGGGTCGCGCAGCACCTGTCTGAATTCTTTCCGGATAATTTCTCGAATTCTGTTCCACATGGCCGTCAGGCAATCTTCTGTTTGATCTTTCTCGTAGCCGCCAGGAAGATGATCAGGGCGTACGCGGCCAGAAAGGCGATCTCAACCCAGAGGACATCCAGCCCCACCCCCTTCAGGAAGATGCCCTTCAGAATTGTGACGAAATACCGCGACGGGAATATGTAAGTCACCACCTGAATCACTACCGGCATATTCTCGATCGCGAAGACGAATCCCGAGAGCAGAAAGGCCGGCAAAAATGAGGTCAGCATCCCAAGCTGGAAGGCCAGCGATTGCGTGCGAGCAACTGCCGAGAGGAAAATGCCCCAAAACAACGCGCCGACCAGAAAGAGGCAAG
>JBDKSR010000715.1:0-1801 GCA_039680545.1 Bryobacteraceae bacterium
TTGAGTCCGTTTGCGGGATTCCTGGCGGACCGGTTCGGCCGGGTCAAAGTCATCCTGGTGAGTTTGCTCGTGTGGAGCGCCGTCACCTGGCTGACCGGTCACGCCAGAAACCTCGGTGAATTGCTGACTGCCCGGGCGTTGATGGGCATCAGCGAAGCCTGTTATATCCCGGCGGCGCTCGGGCTGGTCGCCGATTATCACGGGCCACGTACGCGTTCGCTCGCGACTGGATTGCATCAGAGCGGTCTCTACGCGGGATTGGTCCTTGGCGGCATCGGTGGCGGGTGGATGGGCGAGCACTATGGCTGGCGGTTTGCCTTCACGATCCTTGGGGCAATCGGAATCCTGTATGTGTTGTTCCTTCGTTTCGCTCTCCGGAGACCGGATGCCGGCCCCCGGAGTGCGGCGGATGTGCCCCGCTTCGGAAGTTCGCTCCGGTCCTTGGCGGCCTTGCCCGGTTACCGCACGATGGCGACAGTGTTCACTCTTACGTCCGTCGCGAATTGGGTCGTCTACGCGTGGCTGGCTTTTTACCTCTATGAGCGTTTTGGGATGAGCCTGACCCTGGCGGGTTTTTCCGCGACCTTTTATGTCCACGCGTCGAGTTTCGCGGGAATTCTTATCGGAGGCTGGCTGGCGGATACCTGGAGCCGGCGATCGTCTCGAGGGCGGCTGCTCACGCAAACATTGGGAGTGGCGATCGGCGGGCCGTGTCTCTTCCTGGTAGGTTTCACTGATTCCATGGCGGTGCTCATCGCGGCGCTGGTGTTTTACGGCGTCGGTCGTGGCTTGTACGACTGCAATACCATGCCCGTCCTCTGCCAGATAGCCCGGCCTGACCTGCGTTCCACGGGGTACGGAATCTTCAACTTCGCCTCCTGCATTGCGGGGGGAGTGGCCACGGCGCTGGCTGGGATTTTGAAGGATGCGATCGGGCTGGGGGCAGCTTTCCAGGCCGGAGCGGTGATAGTCCTGTTTTCAGCCTTTCTTCTCTGGCGGTTGCGGCTGCCGTCGGAGGTGGGGAGAGTTTGAACAATTTCCCCGAAAAACGAGCTCGAATTGACCACTGCCCGTTCGTTCCCGTACAATTGTTTCGGATGGGCGAGTGCGCCTGTGCCGTCAGCGACCGGCATAGTGGTTGTGTGTGCGTAGGGCGGGAGTAACTCAGTGGTAGAGTCACAGCCTTCCAAGCTGTTGGTCGCGGGTTCGATTCCCGTCTCCCGCTCCATAATGTTTTGCTAGAATAAGTAAGATTGCGTCGCTGGCGTAGCTCAGTTGGTAGAGCGTCTGACTTGTAATCAGAAGGTCGTGGGTTCAAGTCCCTCCGCCAGCTCCAAGCCGAACCCCGCGGCGGCTGTTTCCAGTAGGAAACAAACTGAGACTTTGGACGGGTGGCCGAGTGGTTAATGGCAGCAGACTGTAAATCTGCCGCCCCTTGCGGGCTACGGAGGTTCGAATCCTCCCCCGTCCACCAGCTTTTCGGTATGGCGCGGCCGGCTGGTGGGGAATAGTTAGGCCGATGTAGCTCAGTTGGTAGAGCGCGTCCTTGGTAAGGACGAGGTCACCGGTTCAAGCCCGGTCATCGGCTCCAGATTTCATTCCCGTTGCGTTCAATCTAAGGAAGATTGGGACGTGGCGGTGTTCCGGTATTAATCCGGGTGTAAGACAAGGTGCAACGATATGGCGAAGGAAAAATTTGATCGCAGCAAGCCGCATATCAACATAGGGACGATCGGGCACATCGATCACGGGAAGACGACGTTGACGGCGGCGATCACGCGGGTATTGGCGAAGAACAACC
>JBDKSR010000716.1:0-2940 GCA_039680545.1 Bryobacteraceae bacterium
TTTCTTACGATGCGCCGTCGAGCGATGCCTGCACGCTGGAGGTCAGCGAGTCGCCGTCGTTCTTGCCGCTCGTACACGATGTAGACACCGCGTTGTTCCCTTCGGCCAACTCGGATGACCGCTCAGGCAACGTGAATGCCGGGCGGCACAGGACGTTTGTTGTCGGTCAACGAACTGTTGCGACGGCCAGCGACGGGAAACGGTATAGCCGCGCTCTGCAAGCGAATACGGTTCACTACTTCCGAGTTACTTGCGGAGTAGACACGGCAACCGGGACATTTCACACGGCGAACATTCCTCTGGGCAGTTCTTACGCGGACGAACTGCTGGCCGATCCGGCGCGACCCGGAGAATACCTCTGGCCGACGCCGCATTGGAACGACCGGACAGGCACACACGTCGATCCGCAGACCGGGGCTCTGATCCGAACCATCAGCCTGCCGCGTGATTACGCCGATTCGGACAGCCTGAACAACACGTTCACGTCGGCTTCCGGCCCGGCATGGACGAACCCGTCAAACGCCCTGGCTAACGAGACCAACGCGGCGACGTACAACGGCGGCACGTCCGATTGGCTTCTGCTGCTCAAGAGTAATTTGACGCCCTATTTAGGCCACGCCATCGACTACATCCAGGTGCAGATCAAGGGCAGCGGCGCGGGCTCAACGGAGGCCGATCGAACCATCGAAGCCTGCCTGACGCTGGACGGGGGTTCCACATGTGATGGCGACAAGTTGGAAGTTGTTCTGGGCACAACGGAATCCACCAAGACCCTCGGAGGCTCGACGCCGGTATACACGTGGCGGCCTCTCTCCCGGGTAAACATACAGACATCGGAGATCAGCAACAATTCCAACTTCGGTGTTCTCATCCGCAAGAAGTCTTCCTCTACCGACCAGATTTCGATTCAATTCGCAGCGCTGAGCGTGTACCTCTCAACGCAGTACGGGATGCCGAGCGGCGGCAGCCATGCGATGTCAACCGAATATGCCGACGCCAACGGCTTCTATCACGTATCCGCGGTGGGGAGCGGTGGCACAATCAACGGCGTCTACGCGGTTCATGGGGAGACTGGGGAGGCTCGCTGGCTCGGCATTCTCCAGTTCAATCTCGACGGACGGAAGCTGTGTTACCACGAAAATGTCCTCTGGGACGCCACAGACCCCAATGTGGTCTACTGCAATCCGGCAAACAGCAACAACTTCTACAAGGGCACGCTCACCGGAAATGACGTGGAAGCAGCGCGAAGCGCAAACGTTACGGCTACCTGGAAGCAGATCGGGTCGAGCACGCTGTCGAATCTAGCCCAGGCCTTCTATAACGCTCACGCCGCCGAGTATGAAGTAGCTTATGATTCGACCAAGTACACGTGCAAGGCTAACGGCGTTCAGAACGGCTATGCGCTCTTGGTTTGCCGCCGGTCAATTCAGGATTCCTATGGGTGGGTAGGAGTGCTGAACCTTTCGACGGAATCGGTGATCGCGTTGTTGCCGGAATTCAACTCGGCAGCGGCGCGGTGGTGCGGGATCCATACATATGAGAACCCTGGGCACGTCAACGTCTGGTTCGACACGACGCAGACGCTGTCAGGAGCGAGCACCGGCAGAGGAACATATCAGGCGAAACTTACATCGGCGATTGCTTCAACAACCCAGACCAGCGTCACTGTTGAGAGCGCAAGCCTATGGAACACGAGTTGGGGTACGGCGCCGTCCGACGGCGAACCCGTCTCTCAGTATGACGAACACTATCTCCAATCAGTGAAGACCGGCGACGTATTCAGGATCGGTTCTGAGTTTGTTCGCGTAACCGCCAAGTCGTCTTCGAACTCCTGGACGATCTCGCGCGGTGAGGGCGGCACCACCGCGTCCACCTATCCGGCTGGGACTGCTCTCACGGCGTGGTGCGCGAACACCAACCCTGGAGACAAGCAGATAGGCTACTCGCATGTCGTCTGGAAGTTTCTGGACGATCCGTATGGACATGACGCAAGCGGCACGTCACTTTGGGCCAACCAGTACATGGGTCACTTAACCGCGCGTGACAACCGCCTCATCGCTGTCACGTCATTGGCGGTTGATGAGTCCGGCCAGCACATCCTGCTTACGAAGAATCCGAGTTTCGCCTATGGCGTCACTGACAGCGCCCGGTTTGCCGGGAAGCGGGCGCCACACGAACCAAACACGTATCAGGCCCACCCGTCGATGCACCAAACACATGCGTCATCGGAGGAACGTAACTGGGCATTGGACGTACGGCCTTTTATCGGAGGGACGGCCATTTCCGCTGATACAAGCACTTGCGATCCCACTCTCGCCAACTACCCGGCGTCAGGGGGATGCGCGGCCGCACGAGTTTCCGGTACGTCCAATGTGTACAAGTACACGCTTGCGGGCTCGACTCACATCGACGGGCTGAATCGCAAGGAGTTTGCGACATTCGGAGTGTGCGGAAACAAGATCGCGCGCGACATCAGCGGGCCGTCATCGTCAATCACGGACGCCGACGAATACGCGTTCTGTGTTGCCCATCGTGGCGGCGAGTGCATCAGCGGATCGAGCGCGGGCGACATATATATGAACTGTCCAAGCCTCGTGAAGTTTTACTGTCCGTACGTGGAGAGCTACAGCGGCTCGGTGGACGCATGCATCTCGGATGTTCCCATGACAAGTGTCGGGACGTATCAACTCGGCCTGGTACCGAACAATGAGGGACGTGCCTCAAGCGGGTTGGACGCCGATGATTGGGGAGTTGGGTACAGCCGGCTCCTGAGCACCTACATGGACGGATATCGCACGATGTCCGCCTATGCCAATGCCAAGGCCCTGCCAAACGGAAAGTGGATCCTCACGGCGGCGTCCCGGCCCGACCGGTATGACCTCGTGCTCATCAAGACTCCGCCGTTCGGCCCCAAGGACTCTCTCGCAAGGGACCGCTTCG
>JBDKSR010000717.1:0-1614 GCA_039680545.1 Bryobacteraceae bacterium
TGTCGCAGAGTAACCATTACTAGAGGCTGTGCGTCAATACAAGTGTGGCGACCCGGACCGCAGTCCCCCTCACCGACGAACAGTCTGCCGAACTGATCGCGATCGCGCAGTCACGATCTCTGCCCGCCGGCTACGTCTTCCGCGCCAAGTTGATTCTACTGCTGGCCGAGGGCGCTTCGTTCAACACGATCAAGCAGCGGCTCGATACTACTGCACCGACCATCATCCGCTGGAAGGAGCGCTTCCTGGCAGAGGGTATGGATGGGCTTGATACCTACCATCCGGGCCAGAAGCCAACCATCCTGACTCCCGCCCTGCGTGCGAAGATTCTCGCCACCACGCGCAAGAAGCCCACCGATCATTCCACTCACTGGAGTTGCCGCAAACTGGCCGCGGCCCTCGGCGTGAGCAAGGACGCGGTTCACCGGGTGTGGAAGCAAGCCGGATTGAAGCCGCATCACCTAGAACGCTATATGGCATCCAATGATCCCGACTTTGAAGCCAAGGCGACCGACATCATTGGACTCTACCTGAACCCACCGCAGCACGCGGCGGTGTTCTGTGTCGATGAAAAGACCGCGATTCAGGCGCTGGATCGGCTCGTGCCCGTGCTCCCCCTTTCGCCCGGCCGCGCTGAGCGCCATGGCTTTGAGTATTATCGCCACGGCACGCTGTCGCTCTATGCGGCCCTGGACACCAAAACCGGCAAAGTCATGGGGAAAACCGCCGCGCGCCACACCAGTCAGGAGTTCGTGGGCTTCCTGGAGCAGGTCGTGGCGGAATGCCGGCCTCAGCAGGAGATCCACATCATTCTCGACAATCTCTCGGCCCACAAGACCCAGGCCGTCCGAGAATTCCTGGCCGCTCATCCCCGCGTCCAACTGCACTTCACCCCGACCTATTCTTCGTGGCTGAACCAGGTCGAGATCTGGTTCGGCAAAATCGAACGCGACGTCATCGCCCGCGGCATCTTCACTTCGGTCCCGGATCTGGCTCGGAAACTGCGCCGTTATATCAATGCCTACTCCGCCCACGCGCGGCCCATTCAGTGGAAGTACTCAGATCCCACCCGCCGCATTCGTGCTAACGATCTCTCTGCGACAAGCCACTAGCAGGTGAGGCCGAAGCGGATTTGACGCGCCGTTGGTTGGTGGGGGACTTCGTGGCCGCCGCGGAGGAAGGCGTGGGTATGGTGTGCAGTTGGGCACGGGAGGACGGTGGTGGCGGGGGTCCGGCACCCACGAGCAAGATCGTGGGCCAGCAATCCGTCCACCCCCTCAGCTTCAAATCGTCGGCGCCACAACAACACGGTGGGGAGACTGGTGTCGAGTTCGCGCGCCAGCGCATGGTTGGCACGGTGATGCTGCATATAGGGCTGGTGCTGCGGCCTCATCAAGATCGCAGCTCCCGGCAAGATGCCGACGAGGTGAGCGTCCTGAGCGCTCAGCTGAGATGAGAACGGTATATCCTCATGCGGCGACAAGGTGATCAAGCCGGCGTCAAAGGCTGCGTCATAATTCAGGTGTAACGACAACCTGTTGTATAGGTCCAGTCGCTCCCGGTTGTCACTGTCCCTCCACGGCTTGATGTGCGAAGCGCACAGCAATCTTGGAT
>JBDKSR010000718.1:0-5663 GCA_039680545.1 Bryobacteraceae bacterium
GCAAGCGCTTTCCCCGGACTCTCTAGGTAACTGAGCGCCCACCACCCGCCCGCAGCTCCGGCGACGATGAGAACAGGGTCAAGTCCAGTAGCGATGCCGAGAATCGTGATCCCGCTAGCTTGTGTTACGGATACAATCGCGGAAGTTGCAGGTTCACTCATTTCCCGCGCTCCTTAGTTGTTAGGCGGTACGGTTCCAGAAGTAAGTCGCGAAGTATGGAGGGCGGTTTTCATGGGCGGAGTCCGAACCGGCGGAGGCTGTCGTAAAGCTGTGCGTGTGGTCAACACTGTTTCCGCCGGTGGCGAACGTATGGGTATGGGCACCGGCGCTCGCTGCTCTGTTTGACAGTGTTATTGCGAGTTGATCGCTACCGCTCGCCCCGGGCTGTTCCAAAACAGCTGTGGCCGCAGAAACAGAGCCGCCGCTGCCTTGGTACAGAAGAACGTCATGCGTGTGCGCCCCGCTGCTCTCCGTAGTACCACTGTGGGTGTGGCCGACGCTGTTTACCCCAGTCGTTCCTGTGTGGGTGTGGGAGGGCATCTGCACGGCAGACAACGTAACAGTCGAGGCTCCACCCGTTGCACCAGCAGCGTATGTGTCCTCCCCTAGTGTTCCGACCCCGATCAGCACCCTCCCTTGCGCGATCTGCATCCACGTCCCCCCCAAGAACGTCCCAGGGTTTGTGTTAGTCGTGGTGATATAGACTGCCCCGATCGGGAATAGAGCGAGCAACTGACTTTTCCGCACCGCGTCCGTGTCTGCTGTACCCACCGCCATGTTCGTGAGCTTAAACCCCCCCATCGACTGGTTGCCTGTAAAGGCCCCTTGCCCGTCGCGGAAGACTGCTTGGCTCAGCGCTGCCGCCACGTCGTTGAGGACCGCGTTGTAGTCACTGGCGAGGATGAGGGTGTTGGGGATTGCAGGAAACTGTGGGGAGGGCGGTGCGTAAGCACCTGAGCCGTTGAGGGGCATGATTATCTCCGGTGTATTACTGTTGAGTAACGTCCGGGGTATTATTCACCCCCGACATCGTTCCAAGGAAAGTAGCCATCGTCGCAACCGCAGACTGACTATACGGTTGCATCTTTCCCAGCTTTACTAACGTAGCGACGCCTTCCGGGGAAGTCATCAGGTTGTCCATCGTGCGAAGGGCGTCTTGCTCGAGGAGCCTAGCCCAGAACAACGCCGGCTGCCGGATCGGGGTCATGATACTAACCTGCCCAAGTCGGCGGGTGATGCCTTCTTGTGCCTGCTGTTCGATCTGCCCAAAGGAGGTCCCCCGCACACTCGCCGGTCGCCGGGACGCATCAGCAACGATCTTCATGAAGTTCTTAAATCCCTTGACATAGGCGGCGTCGGGCACGCCCTGCGAACGGGCCAGTCCGGCGAGAACATCTTCCAGCCCTTTGCTCGTCGCATCAAGTTGCCGTGGGTCGCCGAATGCTGTGCGGAGTCGGCTGGCAACGTCCTGCGGCATTCGGTTCGTTGTGGAGCGCATCGCGTCGGACACTTTCGTGGCGAGCCAAGTCTTCGCAGCGTCTTGGAAAACCTCCGGCTGCCCGGCTTGCCGCAATGCCTTTTCAAGGGTCAAGATCTCGGAGGACTTTGCTCCAGGAACTGTGCCGCGGTCGAAGACACTGAACAGGCGGGCTTGCGGTGCTTCGATCGCATCATTCGCGCCAGCCCTGCCCGCGATCCGCCCAACCACCGATTTCTTCAGCGGATCAACCACCCCTTCCGTCATTGCTTTGTAAGCTTGATTAGCCTTTTGAATCGGCAGGAAGGCTTTACCGAAGTCGTCCCGCAGTTCCCCGATCTGAGCCCCGACCCACTTCGCCGCGCCAGCGTCCAGCCCCTTCGTTGCGAGGTTGATCGGTTTAAGCTGCCCCGCGGCGTCCTTGAGGATTTCGTTCAGCTGAACCGCGTCGGTAATGAATCCTTCATCCCCGTTGACCAGTCTGTCGCGAAGGGACAAGAGCATTGACTGCTTTGACGTATTCGGAACGGTCGCGGCCAAGTCGGTTAGCTTTTGGTATGCGCCTGCGACTGCCTTTTGAGGCACTTGCCCGGAGGCAAGCAGCTGATCTGGCGTGTTGCCAGCGAGCTTGGCGAGGTTTCGGTCAAAGACCTCTTTCCAGGTCGTAGTCCGCTGCCGCTTCGCCTGTTCAATCGCCGCCGTCGCCGCCTCCTGTGCGTTGTTCGCAAGCACCTGCGGCATACGAATCTGCCCCGGCAAGTCGGCAAGTTGACCTTCCATTCCAAGAGCAACCTGCGCCGGTTGGTTTCGGAGCATTTCCGCCGTCTTCGTGCCATGCCGACTTGACGCTAACGCATCGACGTAAGTATCAACGTTCGAGTCGCGTGGCATTGCTTGGCTGAGATTGACCGGAATTCCTGCTTGCCTGGCAGCTTCCATCCGTTGCAGCGCAGTTTGCAAATCATCCTCGCGGACACCTTCGAGAGCTTCGCGGGCGAGTGCACCTCGGTTCGTCTTTGCCGCCGTCGCGATGCCCCCGAGCAGACCTCCGGTCAGGCCGCCAGCAACCGCTCCCAAGGGGTTACCCCCGGTCAGCCGAGAACCGATTTCCGCTCCACCTCCGCTTGCCAGCCCGACCAGTCCAGTCCGAACCGGGGCGGAAATACCGCCGGGGCCAAGTAACGCTGCTACTCCCGCCTCCCCAATCCGTGCGGCAGTTTGTCCACCTTCCGTCTCGGGACGAAGTCCTTCTCGGATCGTCTGATCAGCCTCGGCCATGGCCCCGTAACCGGGGATCGGCAGTTTCAACGCATCCGGCGTCGGGATCTTGCTCTCCAGCCAGTCACCCCCCGCCATCACCGCTCGGGGGATCGCTGTCAGTCCCCCGTACACGGACGAGCCGAGAACCTTGCCAGCTTCGACGAGCGGGTTAACCTCTTTCGGCGCGGAGCCCCCGAGTTTTGCAAGAATCTGCTCCTTCGTTGTCCCTTCGGGAATCCCTTCGATGATCCGGCCGTCAGGAAGTTCGAGGTCAAACGTTTTCATTTGAGATCTCCCCACTTAATAACCGGCCGACCACCTCCGCCCTGCGCGGGTTGTGTGATCGGGGCAGGTTGCGACGGTTCCGGTACATAGGTGTCGGCAAAGCCTTCCGAGAACACTGTCGGATCTTCCTGCAAGGCAGACTGCGCGAAGCTCCGATTGGCGTTTTGGAACTGAAGGATCTGTCGGTCAGCCACATTATCCAGGATCTTGAACAGTTGCTGCCTCGCCTGCGCGCTACTCCCCGCAAGCGGAAGCATCTTCTTGATCTCAACCGCTTCTTCCTTCGTAACACCTCGGTTGCCACCGAACTTCGAGACCAGCCCTTGCCACAGATCAGTTGTCAGTGCGTTGTAGGCTTCGGTATTCCCGAGCTTTTTCGTATCGACCGGAACGCCCGCAACTTCCCCGAGGTTCGCCAAGAAAGTCGCCGGCCCGGTTGTGACGTTGGAGAAGATTCCTTGACTGTCGAGGTTCTTCATCTCGGACAAAGTCTGCTTAACGTCCGTCGCCATCCGCGCCCGTTCCCCGAGGGCTTGTACCTGCCCGGCGGCCGCTTTGAAGTACTCCGCCATGCCTGCTTTCTGCCCGTGGATAACCGGACCGCCGACACTGACACTCGTCGAAATCTTCGGTGCGTTGTCCAGTTTCTTCCACTGCCCCGTCGATGGACTCACTTCGTAGAGGTCGCCATTGAACACTGCCTGGCCCGGCTTCGCTCCGCCGAGCTGGACAGTTTCCAGTTTGTCCTTGTCGTAGATCGTCCCACCAACTTCCCCGATGTCCCGCTTCCCACGCCACTTCGACGGGTCGTTCGGGTTTTCGAAGACGGAAGTCGGCGCAGCAATCCCCAGCAAATCCTTCGCCGTAATTCCGCCTTTTCCTTCTTGCTCGAGCTGCTGCATTGCGAACTGCCGCAGCACCGGATGACCGGACGCGAGGGCTTCGAAGATCGCCCGGCGCTTATCGCCCGGAACCTTCTGCATTGCTGGCTTTCCGTCAGGTCCTGGCGCCATCGCCATGCTCGGAGCTTCATACCCCTCCGCAGTGCGGTAGAAACTTTCAAACCCCTTGCGCATATCTTCGCGAGAGCGTTCCGCCAGCCCTGCCCGCTCTTCTTTCAGTTTCTTGTCCCCGTACTGCGCGAGGAACTGCTGTCCGAGTTTCCCGAGCACACTGCCCAACCCCGGCGCCGCGGACATTCCGCCTGCTTGTACGAGGCCGAGCGGTTGAGAAGCGGATTGCCGCATCGCGTCGAGAATTTCTTGCCGACGCTTGAGACTTTCCTCTTCCGTGTCGTAGTCGTAGAGCTTAACTTCCTGTGCCATGACTGTCTCCGGTTAGAGTTGGCTGTAGTCGACCATCTTGAACCCGGAAGAATGGGTGCTGACGGCGGAGGGCAGGACGGTCTCGACTTCATCGGCCATGACGCCGCGCTGACGCTCTCCGAAGATGTCGTACTCGTAAAGGCCGATGCCGAGCGGATGAGTGCCGGTGCGGACGATATTGGACTTGAGGCGGCGGTCGGAAAAGGCGGTGAACGCGGCCAAGCCCAAATTACCGAGGCCGAGGATGTTGTTCATCCCTTGCGCTTGCTGCGCCTGCCCAGCGTTGTACGAGTTCCAGATATTCCCTTCAACGTTCGGAGCTTGCACCGCTGCCCCACTCTGCGTCGAACCAAACTGGGGAGTCTGCACTTGCGAACCAGTGCGAAGCGCGGAGAGTTCGTTGAGGACTTGATTCCGCCCAGCGAATTGGTTTTTGTATGCCATGTCCGCTTCGCTAACAGACTGCTGCCGCCCCGACAGGTCGCGGCCGTACTGCCCAGCCACCGCCTGTTCCCCGCCGGTGATAGCGTTGTTCAGTGCGCTTTGATACGCATCGTTCCTGTCGCGCCCGAAGTTCGAAAACTCCCGGTCATACGCCTGGCTGCCCTGCGTAATCCCTTGTGCCGCGAGACGGGAGGTCAGGTCGCTTTCCTGCTGCTGGAAGCGGGGGTCGAGTCGGGAAGTCATTTGCCCGTAGAGGGCGTCTTGAATCTGCTTGCGGTAGTCTTCGTTTGCAGTCGGGGGGCCGCCGGCAGGAGCGGAGTAGGGGTTGACTTGTCCGAGCTGGTTGACTCGCCCGAGCGCCGCGTTTTCCGCTCCGCCGAGGGAGAGGCTGTTCTCGAGTTGACGGTCGAGAAGGGCTTGCTGCCGCGGGTCGAGGGTGATGGTGGAGGCCCACTCATCCTGCCCAGGCCCCTGCTCCCATGTCAAACTTCCCCACGGCGTGTATTGATCCGCACGGTTCAGCGCAGCCGTTACTCGCGCCGCTTCCGTGCTGGCCTTTGCCTGCGCATCGCTGGTTGCGTAGGGGTCAGGGGCCTTTTTGCCGCCACCGAAGATTCCTTTAACGATTCCACCCATTTGCATTCTCCTCTCAACACTCCGAACACGACCAGATCGCCAAAGTCAAATCCCGGCATCCGGCCCTCTTCAACAAAGCCCACTCTCCGCGCCAAGCGCAAACAGGGCTCATTCGTCGCAATAATCGTTGCGGTGAGCCGGCGAAGACTGAGGGTTTGGAACGGGTAGGAGAACATCGCCCGGACGAAGGCCGGGTGGAACCACATAGGGCT
Organism: Bryobacteraceae bacterium; assembly: GCA_039680545.1. Taxonomy (GTDB): domain Bacteria; phylum Acidobacteriota; class Terriglobia; order Bryobacterales; family Bryobacteraceae; genus JAEHDI01. The sequence goes on from JBDKSR010000718.1 coordinate 5,640, forward strand.
TTGTGCTGCGACGTGCAGGCAGAT
>JBDKSR010000719.1:0-2424 GCA_039680545.1 Bryobacteraceae bacterium
TGCCGAACCGGTGCAGTTTTTCCTCCATCCTTGCGGCGTCCGATCTCTGGCTTTCGACGGTCGCGAGCGCGTTCTTGTACTCGGCCGCGCGACGGTCGTATTCGGCCTGGGCCACCGCCCCGAGAGAGACGAGGTTCCCAGCACGGTCGAGCGCCCGCTTTGCGACATCCGCCTCGGACCTCGCTCTTTCGAGAGTTGCGAGCGCGCTGAGGTATTGGCCGATGCCGTCACCCAACTCGATGTTGTCGTATGTCACCAGCGGCTGACCCGACCGAACACGGTCCCCGAGCCGGACATGGATGGTGTGGATCCGCCCCCGTGCGATGGACCGTATGTGGGCCACGCGTGTCTCGTTTGGCCCCACGCTACCGGTAGCCTGAATCGTTTGCTGGAGTGTCCTCACTTCGGCAGGCACAAGCTGCAAGCCAATGTTGCGCTGGCTTGCTGCATCCAGAGTGATTGCCGTAGCATCGGCCGGCTGGCGGTTCTGGTCCTCCTGCGCCTCCCTGCGCGCCTCTCCGGCGGACCGTGCGCCGCGCCACAAAAAGCCGGCCACGAACGCCGCTGCCAGCGCCAGGGCCAAGACAGCCGCAACGCCGATTCTGCGGCCCATCGACATGTAAGAGCGCTGAGTACTGTTATCCATCACACGTTCCTTCCTGATCAGAACAGCGGAGTTCCGACCGCGCGTTCCAGGTCAACCGCCGCCAGGTACGACTCCCTCAAGAGCTCGGAATATGCCTTCTGCGTATCGACCAGCCGCCGCTGTTCGTTGATGACATTGAGCAAGGGTAATTCGCCTTGGTTATACGCGGACATAAGCACGCGGACGTTGTCTTCGGATTGCTTCACAACGCCGTCGTTGAACAGCGTGAGAGCCTGACGCGCTGTTTCGTATCTGCTATGGGCGGCCTCAACCTCCCCGCACACGCTTTGTTCCAGGGCGCGCACCCTTAGCCGGGCTGCCTGTTGGCGCGCGACGGCTGCCTGGATGTTTCCCTGATTGCGATTTCGAACCGGCAAGGTGATCGAGACTCCCGCCGCGAGTACGTTGTCGGTATCACGCAACGGCGCCAGCGGGCCGTTCGCCCCGATCAATCCAAACTGATCGAATCGGGATGAACTCCGTGAATACCGGCCCGTCGCGACAAGGTTTGGTACGACCTCGGTCTTTGCGAGTTGTACCTCGGCCTCACCCATGTTCTCCTCCAGTCTCGCGGCCTGCAGGTCGGGGCGGGAGGCAAGAGCGCGTGTAAGCACATCGGCAAGCTGGGCCCCGTTGGCCGGGCCGGCGAGGTTCCCGCTGAGTTGCAGTTGTTCGTCCGGCCGCATGCCCGTTAGGGTCTTCAGCTCAAGCAGCGTCCGTTCCACTTGATTCGCGAAAAGGAGGCAGTCTGCGCGCATCCGGTTGACTTCCACCTGGATCAAGGCTTGCTCAAGCGATGCGCTTTCCCCCTGCTTGGTTCGTGCCGCGGCTATACGAAGGCTCTGCTGATTCAGATCGAGGGTACGCCTGGCGGATTCCAGGTTTCGGACCGCGGCCAGTGCCTCTCCGAACCGGGTTTTGACGTCAGCTTTCAACTGGCGCTCACGATCGGCGATCAATAACTGGACAAGATCCACGCCGAGGCGGCCCACCGCCACACGCCGCTCACGCTTGCCCCCCAACTCGAAGGTGTGGCTGTAGCCTAGCGTGTATTCGCGTTCGCCCGGACTCTTCAGCACCGCGCCGTTCGCAACACTGGCCTCCAGAGTTGGATTCGGGCGGAGCTCTGATTGCAGCAATAAACCCTGAGCCTCCGCAGTGCGCTGGCGCGCGGCCATCAGGTCGGCGTTGCGAGATAGAGCCAGGTCAACCAGTTTTTCGACCGGAGTACCCGTAACCGAATCCACGTACGGGATTGGCGGTTGCTGTGCCCGCATCGTTGCAGGCAGCAGAACCGCACAGGAACAGAGCACGAGTTCTGATACAAAACTCCTCATTCTTCACCTCTTGCACTTGAGAAAAGACGCTAGGCCAACACTTCAGAGGAAAAACTAGCAGCGCAATGGAGCGGAGCAAGGCTCCTGGAAGGATGAGGGAGGGCACTCCCCGCGATCTGCTTCGCGAATCATGAAGAAATCCGCCAGGATGGCGGAAGGAGTCGGAACGAAAGCTGCCGCCGTTTCCAAGCTAACCGGCTGCGGCGCCGATTCAGAGAGCCAGACAGAAACCAGGGAGACATCCGTACAATCGCCGCAATCCAGCGTATGGGGCGGAGGGGTCAGAACCGGGTGATGGGCAGTTTTGGTCGAATGATAGTCCGTGGCGCCACAGCACGCCGCGTACGGCATCTCCACTTCGGCGTGCCCGGATGCGAGGCACAAGACAGGCATCCATGGCCCGGTCGCGATCAGCAGCAGCACCGCGACGAGCAATCGAGC
>JBDKSR010000720.1:0-5936 GCA_039680545.1 Bryobacteraceae bacterium
CGTATTTTCGAGAGCCAAAGAGAGCCGTGCCGACACGCACGTGCGTGGCCCCCTCCTCAATGGCGACTTCGAAGTCGTTTGACATCCCCATCGAGAGATGAGGCAACTTGTACTGCTCGGCAAGCGACCGCAAACGCTTAAAATATGGGCGAGACTGTTCGGCATCCTCGGACCACGGCGGCATCGTCATCAGACCCGTCACGCGAAGATTCCGCAGGGCTGAAATCGCCTCGATCAGCTCGGGAATCACCTGGGGATCGGCTCCGCTTTTCGCGTTCTCGTCTGAAAGCCGCACCTCAATCATCACGTCAAGAGGCTTTCCGCACTCATCGAGGCGGCGGGCGAGCTTCGCCGTGTCAACCGTCTGGATCACATCAAAGAGTTCTGCCGCCCGGCGGGCTTTGTTCGATTGCAGGTGCCCGACAAAGTGGAAGCGGGCTCCCTGCAGGCCGGCCACTTCGGGATGCTTGGTCTCAAATTCCTGTATGTAGTTCTCCCCGAAATCCCGCAGCCCTAACTCCCAAGCCTCAAGGATCGCTGCGGCCGGAAACACTTTCGTGATGGCCACGAGCGTTACTTCGTCACGCCGCCGGCCCGCGCGCGCGGCTGCGCGTTCAATTCTTTCTTCGACTTCGTTCAGCCTGTCCTTGAGCATCAGTGCAATTCCTATAATAAGTGGGAATGCAGCCTTCCGAGGGAAGTGGCGCGGACACTAACGGCGGCGGGATGCGCGCTTCGATCGAACGCTTTCTCGGATCGAGCCGCCGTCCAGCCTTGCTGGAACCCGGACTGGATCCATTCCCGCTTGAGGCAGAGCGTTACATCCTGACCGGCCGTGGGGACACCCTGACGATTCAGGTCTGGGATGATACCCGCAACCTGGTCCGCCGGATTGTCGGGATCGAGAGCGAGAAGCCCGGAAGGATCGAGCTTCACATCGAGAGATTTGGGAAACGAGCGGGCCGTCTCACCCTCGTTGACCTCGCACGCCCTACGTCGGCGAATGTTGAGCGCCGTGGAAAGCGCTCGATCTTCCGCGAGGAGTTTCGGCGGTTTCTCGCCCATGAGTTCCCCGGCTGGAGAATTGCTGAGCTGAGTACCGAAGTCAATCTCGAATACAGCCTTTCTCCTGTGTATCCAAGGGCCCTGCTGAAGAAGGGCGGCACGGGGTTTGCGGCGCTGGCTGTCCCTCCCGTGGGTGGAAGTTCGTCCGAAGCGTTGAGCTTTGGCCTGATCTGGCTCGACCACCTCCGGCACAGAGAACGGCGATCAACGATCAGTGGCCTCGTGCTTTTCGTCCCCGAGGGGCAGGAGCATGCGACCTGCCTGCGATTGCGCTGGTTGGACCCGGCGGCCGCTCAGTACAGAGTATTCGCTTACTCTCCGGAAGGATTCACGGAGAGTGTCGACCTCGCGGACTACGGAAACCTGGATACGAGGCTCGACCCTTGCGCTGGATCGCCTCATGCCCCTGACTGTCATATCACGCCGCTCGTGGAGCGACTGGCGTCACTGCCGGGCGTCGAATGTGTGAGAAGCAGCGACGGTTCGGTGAGCTTGCGAGTCCGGGGAATCGAGTTTGTACGCACCTCAGGCGGGCGGGTCCTCTTCGGCATAGACCGAATGGTCGAAGCGAGTGAGAGAGACGCTGGCGAGATCGAGCGGCTGGCTCAGGAACTCGCCCGATTCCGCTCTGCCGGGGCTTCCGACCACGAAAACCCGCTCTACAGACGGCAACCGGAACGATGGCTGGAATCGCAGGTTCGCGCCCAGATAGACAGGCTGGACGCGTCGATTCACTCGACTCCCGTGTACGGCCAGGTTCCGGCGTTCACAGCGGGAGAGCGGGGCGTGATCGATCTGCTGGCCGCCGATGTCAGCGGGCGTCTGGCCGTCATCGAACTGAAGGCATCGGAGGACATTCATCTCCCCGTGCAGGCGCTCGATTACTGGATGCGTGTACGCTGGCACGTTGAAAGAAATGACTTTACGCGCTTGGGATATTTCCCGGGAATTCCTCTTGCGAACCGGCCTCCCCGGCTCCTGCTGATCGCTCCATCGCTCGAATTCCATCCCACCACGGAGACTATCCTTCGCTATTTCTCGCCAGAGATTCCCATCGAGCGGATTGGGCTGGCGGTAGAATGGCGTAGGGGCCTTCGTGTGGTCTTCCGGTTCGAAGGCGCCAGAAAGCCTGTCTGAGAGACGCCCATGGCGGCCCATATTTTTCAACAGGTTCGAAAGGCTCTCGAGAGCCTAAACCCCGGCGAAGTCCGGCGCCTCGCGGAGCGGCCCTTTCGAGTGGGGCTGGCCGCTTCCGACAGCGACGCACTGGCGGCTATGGAAGATTACCTCGTTCCGGCCGGGATATCTCACCGGCGGCGTCAGGAGCTTGTTTCAATTCTGTACCGCATCGGAGATCCGGGCGCGCCTTTGCAGTTCGACATCGAGATCGTGCAGGAAGGGTTACCCGTAGCGCCGGGCGCGTTCGCTTTCTCGATGGACGATCCCCAGCGAGTTGTGCGTCAAATTCTCGCAGAACGGGAAGACCTGGCGCTGCCGCTTGCCCGTCTGCTCCCGCCCTTTCGCGAACCCGTAGTTCATCGGATCATCCGCGACGTCGCAAGGGAGAACGCTGTATTCTCGATTTTGACCGCGCTTCCGGACATCTTTCCGGGCGCCGCTGTCCTTCCATGGGTCGCCGGCGAGTTTGCCTCTGACACTGCGGTGCTAACGGCAAATCAAGTCCGCATGGCGTTCCTGATTGCGGCCGCGAGCGACGTCAAGGCCGGATACCTGGAACAGAAATCCCAGATCGCGTCAATCATTGCGGGCGCCTTCGGCTTTCGGGCGTTGGCGCGGCAATTGGTGGCAAAGATCCCGTTTGGCGCGGGTTTGATTCCCAAGGCGGCAGTTGCGTACGCGGGAACTTACGTAGTCGGCAGAGGGCTGGAGCGGTATTTCCGGTTCGGTTACGGCCTGACTCGGGCCGAGCGAAAGCTGGCCTACGGTAAAGCACTGGAGGACGGCAAGGAGTTTGCGCGAGTATTTCTCCGGCGGCGCCGGGAAACAGCGGCGGCGTCCGGAGGAGTATCAAGATATGCAGGCAAGGGGGTGTAGCATGACTTCACGAGTTGCGATTTTGATTGCGGTTACCTTGTGCGCCGCGTTCGCGGACCAATTGACTACACGGGACGGCAAGGTCATCGAAGGCACGTATCTCGGCGGTGATTCACGTCAGATTCGCATGGCGGTCGGCGACAACATTGAGACCTTCTCGGTGTCTGACGTCCAGAGTGTGCAGTTCGGAGGAACGCTGGCGGCGAAGAAGGCCGCTGTGGTGACCCAGCCAGCCGAGCCAGCGGCACCGGCCGCGCCCAGCCCTGCGGCCGCACCAGCACCGATGGCCGCACCGGCGCCGGAGGCCGCACCTGAGCCGGCAAAGGCAGCGGAAGCCACCGACTCCACGGCGGCAGCCGATATTCCCGCCGGCACGGAAATCGTCATCAGGATGATCGACGACGTCGATTCGGAAACCAGCCGTGTGGGCCAGACGTTCAAGGCGAGCCTCGATGAACCGATCGTCGTCAACAGCAAAACGGTGGTTCCCCGAAATGTGGACGTAACGGCGAAGCTCGTCGAGGACCAGCAATCCGGCAAACTCACGGGCCGTACGGAGTTGACCCTCGCTCTGGTCGACATCACGATCGACGGCAAGCAGGTGCCGGTCATCACACAAGAAGTGACGCAGGCGAGCGAATCGCGTACGGGCAGGACCGCAAAGGTGGTCGGAGGGACGGCGGCGCTTGGGGCCATAATCGGTGCGATCGCCGGGGGAGGCAAAGGCGCGGCGGTTGGCGCCACGACCGGAGCCGGGGCCGGAGCGGCCGTGCAGGTGCTCACCAAGGGACAGCGCGTACGCATCCCGTCCGAGACCCGGCTTACGTTCACGCTCAAGAACCCGGTCAGGTTGTGAGCCTCCGGATGCTGTTAAGATGATTCGGAATGGAGTGTTCTCATAACTAGACCAGTTGCAGTAATCACCGGAGCGAGCCGTGGAATCGGACGCGGAATCGCGATAGAGCTTGCGAACACACACCAGGTACTCGCTACATACCGTGGACGCCAGGACGCGGCAGAGTCGCTGAAAGCGGAGACCGGCGCGGAAATCTTCCAGTGCGATGTCAGTTCATCGGCGGACAGAAAGGCGCTGGTCGATTTCGCCCGGGAACGGTTTGGACGAATTGACCTTCTCGTCAATAATGCGGGGATGGCTCCCCGCGAGCGGCGCGATATCCTCGAAGCAACCGAGGAAAGTTTCGACGAGGTTATCTCGACCAACCTGAAGGGGCCGTACTTCCTCACGCAACAGGTAGCTCGCTGGATGGTTCAACAGGGTAGCGGGCGAATCGTTTTCGTCACCTCGATGTCCGCTTACACCGCATCCGTAAACCGTGGTGAATACTGCATATCCAAGGCCGGCTTGAGCATGGTGGTCGCCTTGTGGGCGCAGCGATTGGCTTCGTTTGGTATTTCTGTTTTTGAGATCCGGCCCGGGATTATCCGTACGGACATGATCGCGGCGGTCGAGAAGTCGTACGAGGAAAAGATTGCGCAAGGACTCCTGCCACAGAGGCGAATGGGGGAACCTCGCGACATCGCGCTGGCCGTCCGGGCAATCGCAGAGGGGCGGTTGGATTACTCGACGGGTCAAGTTTTGAATCTGGACGGCGGATTCCACATACGCAGCCTCTGAGCATTGCCGTGAATCGTTTGCGGGCGGCGTGGTATACGTGGATTCTTATCATTAGTTAAGGAGCGTAACTGTTCATGAAGAAGAAGATTTTCTATGGGTGGTGGGTGACCATAGCGGCTTTCTTCACCTTCGGATTTGCCGTCGGTCTGCCGTATTACAACATTTCGTTCTTCTATGACTACTTCGAGCGGGCATTCGGCTGGAGCAAAGCCGACATCACGCTGGGCTTTCCATTGGCGGCATTGCTAACGATATGGTTCGGCCCCATGGTGGTCCCGCGTTTTAGTCCGAGAAAGCTGATTCTGGCCGGAACCGGCCTCACCTTCCTCGCCTTTCTCGGTTTCGGGAGCATGAACGGTGCGCTCTGGTTCTATTACACGTTGTGGATAGTCTATACGATCGCCTACTTGATGTCCGGCCCGATCCCGCACCAGTTAATGGTTTCGTTCTGGTTCCGAAAGTACCGCGGACGCGCAATGGGAATCATGTACGTCGGCGTCGGACTGCTCGGCTCGATCGGATCTTTCATTTGCAAACCTCTGACGGAAGCCTATGGTTTCCAGACGGCGCTCATGCTCTTGGGCTGTCTGCTCTTCCTCGCCTGGCCCCTCGTGCTGCTCGTACTCAGGAACAGGCCTGAAGAAATGGGCTTGCATCCGGACGGCGCCTCCGAACCCGCCGCGGACGTCAAACTGGAGCCACGGCCGCTCAAGGAATTGCTATCGAGCTACGGATTCTGGCTGCTTCTCATCGGTAGCGTCTGCTCGATCGGCTCCATCGGTGCCATCAACTTCCACATGAAGTTCGTCTTCCTAGACCAGGGCTTCACCAAGGGCCCAATGGTGGATTCCGCATGGCGTACCGCCTCCATCATGATTCTGTGGAGCAGCATCGCGGGAAGATTGTCGATCGGTTATTTCTCTGACAAGTTTTCGAAGAAGTGGGTCATGTTCTGGTCCTATTTCATTACGGCCGCGACGATTCCGCTGATGCTCATGGTGCATCCGGGCAGTGAAATCACGCTGTATGCGTTCGCCGTTCTCTTCGGATTCGGAATGGGTGCTGACTACATGATGATTCCGCTGATTGCCGCCGATCAGTTCGGCGTCAACAGCCTTGCTCGCGCGATGGCGGTCATCCTCCCCGCCAATACGATCGGACAGACGTGGTTCCCGTACTT
>JBDKSR010000721.1:0-10926 GCA_039680545.1 Bryobacteraceae bacterium
CTGCCGCCTGATTGGCCGTGCCAGTACGGCGAGACGGGAGTTAGCATCCTTGATGACGTCAATGACTTAATCGCCAGCCACTCCGCCCTCTCCCGCCAGAACGCGGCGCTGCGGGCGGCGCTGGAGACGATCCCGGTGGACCTGATTAACGCCATCGAGAACGGCGAAGCACCGGCCAAGATTTTCCTCAGCGTCGAGTCGTGCAAGCTGATCGCCGCCGCCGCCCTGTCCCTCACCCCGCCCGCCGCTGTTTCCGCCGCCCGAGAGCGCGAGGCCTGGCTCACCCCGCCCGCCGCGCTCGACGAACTGCGGCGGCGGGAGCGGGAAGCGGCTGACGAGGAAAAACTGCGGCAGATCGCAAGGATGAGCGGCGAAGAAGGGCTGCACGAGGCTGTCTTGAATTACATGGAGTTAGCCGCCAAGGTGGCCGACGCCATCGCCGCCGAGCGGAAGGAGGGGGAGTAGATGACGACACGGGAATACCTGATCGGGCGGTTGATCCTGCTGCTGGCGCAGATGCTCTGCTACACCGACGTGCAGCGCGAGGCCGTGAAGGGCTGCATCACGGCGTTCTACTCGGTTTTGCAGGATGAGCGGGAAGCGAAGAAGGCCGAGCGGGAGGAGAGGAAGGCCGAGCGCGACCATATTGCCGACGCCGGGAAAAAGGTCAACAATCCGGGAATTCCGGAGAGTTCGGGGGGCAACGATGGGAGATAAATCGAGGATCGAGTGGACTGATTCCACATGGACACCCATCCGGTCGCGGCGCCTGGACACCGGGAAAGTCGGCGTTCACTGCGAACGGGTGTCCGAAGCCTGCCGCAACTGCTACGCTGCGACGTTCAACCGGCGATCGCTGCCGGTGCATGGGACGGGGCTCGACTTCACGCGGCCCAACCGCGACTTGGTCGAGATCTTCGTCGATGAGGACCTGCTGCTCGCGCCGCTGCGGTGGAAGCGGCCGCGGCGCATCTTCGTCTGCAGCCAGACGGACCTGTTCGGCGAGTTTGTGCCGGACGAGCAGATCGACCGGGTGTTCGCGGTGATGGCACTCTGCCCGCAGCACACGTTCCAGGTGCTGACGAAGCGGCCGGAGCGGATGCTGCAGTATGCAACTACCGGGTTTGGCCGATTGGCCGATGAAATCGTTCGGCTTCGGAGTTCCCGTGGCGACAACGGTGTAGTTTGTCCGGTTCCGTGGTTGCCTCCAGGCGCGGCATGGTGGCCCCTGCCCCACGTCTGGCTGGGCGTGACCGGCGAAGACCAACCCAGCGCCGAAAAGCGAATCCCGCTGCTGCTGCGGACGCCGGCGGCGGTGCGGTTCCTGTCGGCCGAGCCGCTGTTGGGGCCGGTGGATCTCACGCGCTGGCTGGCGTACAACGATCCGTCAGATGGATCTCCCGTGTACCGTATGAAGGATCTCCACTGGGTTATCACGGGCGGCGAGAGCGGCCCAGCCGCGCGGCCGTCGCACCCTGACTGGTTCCGCTCGCTCCGCGATCAGTGCGTGGCGGCGGGAGTCCCGTACTTTTTCAAACAGTGGGGGGAGTGGTTGCCGATGTGCCATCAGGAACGCTCGATTGATTACCCGGAAATCGTGGCGGATAGAGCGAACGGTGCCCCGGAGTATGGATGGCCGGAGAACCGCGTATATCGGTTCGGCCATTTGGAGTGCTACCGCGTCGGTAAGCGCGCCGCCGGCCGCCTGCTCGACGGCGTCGAGTGGAGCCAGTTCCCGGACGGTTTGGGGGGTGCGCGGTGAGCGCAACGAAAGACTTCGCCCGCGAGATTGCGGAGATCGTGGCGGAAGAACTGAGGAAGAGCGGGCCACGGAAGGAGCTCTACACCGTCGAGGAGGCCTGCCACTACCTCGGCTGCAGCCGGGACCAAATCTCGAAGCTGCAAGCCGAGGATCGCCTGCCGACGGTCCGGATCGACAGCCGGCCGCGGTTTCGCCTCCGCGATCTCGAAAGGCTGATCGAGCGGTCGATCGAGTAGGGGTATAGGATAGGGTCATGCAGAGAACACGAACCTCCGGCAAGGGGTCCATCCGAGAGCGGAAGGGCCGCTTCTACGTCCGCTACTACGACAACACAGGCAAGCAGATCGAGGAGAAGGCCGGCGCCTCCAAGCAGGTGGCCGAGCAGCTTCTTCGCAAGCGACTGAAGGAGGTCCAGGCCGGCGCCGCGGTGCCGAAACATGGGGCGACGGTGACGGTCATGGACTGCCTGCGCCTCTCCCTGACCGACATGCAGCGCCGCGGGCTGAAGTCCGCGGGAATTGCCAAGATGCGGATCGGCGCCGCGCTGGGGAAGGAACTCGGCTGGCAGAAGGCGGCTTCATTCTCCTGGGAAGATGCGTGGCAGTACATCTCTTTCCGGCAGAAGGACGGCATCAAGCCATCGACCGTCAACCGCGAACTGTCGCAACTGCGGGCGGCGCTGAAGCTGGCAGCCAGCGCGAAGTACCGGCTTATCCCGGCGGCGCCGGAGATCCCCCACCTCGATGAAGGCGACAACGTCCGCACCGGCTTCCTCACCCCGGAGCAGTACGAGCGGCTGAAACAGGCCCTCCCCGAGGAGATCCGGCCGCTGCTGATCGTCGGCTACTACACCGGGCTCCGGAAGGGAACGCTCCTGTCCCTGCGCTTGGAGCAGATCGACCTCGAGGGCGGGCTGATCTGGGTGTCCAGGAGCCAGACGAAGAACCGCCGGTCGCATACCGTGCCCATCGTCGGCGACATGCGGGCGGTGGTGGCGGAAGCGCTCGAGCGGAACCGCACCTACCTGTTTGAGCGGAACGGGAAGCCGATTAAGTCGTTTCGGGACGCCTGGAAGATCGCCTGCATCGAAGCGGGTGTCCCCGGCCTCCACTTTCATGATCTGCGCCGGACGGCGGTTCGCGATTGGCTGGCGGCGGGGGCGGATTCATCGACGGCGATGGCGATCTCGGGCCACAAGACTTCATCGATGCTGGAGCGCTACAACATCATCGACGCGGCCAACGTCCAGCGGGCGGCGGCGCTGCGCGAACCTAAATTGAAATTGAGGGGAGAACAAGGGACAACAGTGAATACCAAACCGAGCTAAGTTGTTGGTGCGGATGGGGAGACTTGAACTCCCACGCCATTTCTGGCACTGGAACCTAAATCCAGTGACACGGTTGCGTAGTGTGCTTTCATTGGCGTTTTTTGGGCATAGCCGACCACGAAACGACATGGAAAACTTTTGGATTGAGGGGAAATCAAGGGAAAGCCTAGACAGTCTAGGTATAGGAGCCACGATGAAGACGAAAAAAGAGATCGAATCGGAGATCGAAAAGCGGCGGGAGGCTTCCCGCGCACTGATTGACCTACAGAAAGAAATCGACGTATCGCTGTGCAACATCATCGGCTGCAACTCGTTTTTTGTGGAAGCGCTGGCGTGGGTACTGCGGGATGGCGGCAAGACGAAAGAGCAGATCCTCGACCGTCTCGGCAAAAGGCGTGCCATGTACAAGTCAGACCACCTGAGTACCCACACGACTACCAGCCTGAACATGCTGGCAGCCGACGCCTGCTACATGGAGGCGCTTGTGTGGGTGATGGACGAGGAAGGCGACGAATACACGCTGACGCTTCAGGAGAGTGTGGACGGCTCGGAGTGGAAGACGGTGGCAGAGTACGAGGTAAAGCCGAGCGAGGGGGCGAAGTGAGGACAAAAAAAGAGATCGAGGAGATGCGCGAGCGGAAGCGCGAGGAGGTCGTCGAGGCGGTCGTCAAACACGCCTGCATGAGAATCACCGACGCCACGCCAGCCCGCATCGAGGAGGCTGCGCAGCACGCCCAACGGGCAGCTATCCAATTGGCCGTGATCGAGTGGGTTCTTGGTTTCGACGGCAGCGCCATGCAGGCGGCGACCGGAGTTTCAATGAGCAAGGAGGACTGATGGCAATCCGTAGCTACCTGATTCGCCTACGGGACGAGTGCCGCGCACAAGAGGACCTATGGATGGATCGCGCTTGGGAGCAACTAAACATCCTGGCGTCTCAACGCGGCGCGGCGCAAATGATGGCCATTGCCTCGCTGTATGCCATGCGGATCGAGAAGATCGACGCGGTGCTGGAACTGGAGATGGACTAATGCTGGAATACGAAGTAGTCAAAAAGGCCGACCTGCCACCCGAGAACCGCCTGAAGCCCGTTGGACATTCGGCCTGGGCGGAAATCATCGACGCCCTGCCGATGTTGCGCCCTGGCGAGTGCCTGCGCGTGAATCTGCGGCATCGCTCGTATCGCGCCGCGTATGTGTCGGTCCATTCGGCGGCGACCCGTCGCGGCGTGGCCGTTTCTGTCGCTCTCAGGGGCGATTGGCTGTGGATATTTCAGAGGAGGACTAACGCATGGCGAAGCCGCAATTCGGGCAAAAGCGCGAAAGCGAACTGAGGCTGCTGGTGTCCACCGACACCGCGAAGGCGAGGGAGATGTTGGCTATCGTGCCGTGGGCGCGGCCGTCTCCGTGGTCGCGGTTCACGGATGCGGAGATCGAGGAAGCATTAGCGGGCGTCCGGGAAGTTTAGCCGACCACCGGACGCCCTGAAGTTCACACAGGGATTGGAGCCACTATGGAACAACAGAAGTCTATCACGCGAGGCGTGTGCAAAAAATGCGGTAAGCCCGCCGTGCATGGTCGCCTGTGCCGCCAGCACGAGAACGAGCGCCAGCGCGAGCGCCGCGAAGCGAGGCGCACCAGGGTATGCACCTGCGGGGCGGCGATAGCCGAGGACTCGGCTAGCTGCCGCAAGTGCCTGCTGTCCGCCGCCAAAGGCAACAGCATCGCGCTGTCTCCCGCGCCGCGCGTGTTCGCGGGCCGGTGGGAGGAGTGGGCCGCGATGCGCGAGGACCAATGCCCGAAGCGCGCGCGGTTCGTTGAGCGGGTTGAGCGGGGGCGGGCATGACAACCGACTACTGCCGCGCCAAGCAACGCCACGCCGCGCAAGCCATCGCCAAGGCCGCAGCCGAGGGCAAGGACGCGCCACAGTGGGCCGACGCGATGGTCCATGAGTGGGTGTGGGAGGAGCTTTTTCTCGAAGGCGCGTTCGCGCGGGTGGAGGTGCGGAATGAAGATCGAGCGTAGATCTGACACGGTGTATGTAACGTTGACGCCGGATTTGCTGGTTGAGTTGCTGGACACGGACACGGTGCGCGAGGCCGTAATCGAAAAGCTCGATCCCGGCGAACAGCTTGACTCGTGGGTCATCCGACCCCCGCAGCCAATCACCCTCACCATCGACCTCGACATCCTCGCCGCTCCGGGGCAGTCTGAGGCCGAAATCTACCGCCGAGAGAACGGGGTGCCGCTGGTATGAGGCGCAAACTCGAAAACGAAACCGTTGATGACGTGGTCAAGTGGCTCCGCATCGAAGGCTGGATCGTGCGGCGGAATCACGTCGGCACGTTCTACACCCGCGACGGTCGCCCGGTACCCATCGGTGAGTATGGCGAGTGCGACTGGCGGGCTGTGCGCCCGGTATGCGGCGGGCCAGGATGTTTGTACCTCGAGTTCGAGGCGAAGCGACCAGGGGCGAAGCCCGCTGACCATCAGCGCGAATACATGGCGAAGAGGCGGCGGCAGGGAGTCGCCTGCATTTGGGCCGACTCGCTGGAGATGTTTTTGCAGAAGTACGGGGAGATCTTCAATGCAGGTGCTTAGACCATACCAACTAGCCGCCGAAAACGAAATCCGCCACCGTTTCCGCGCTGGATATCGTCGCGTGCTGTACGTTCTCCCGACTGGCGGCGGGAAAACCACCGTCGCGGCGTCGATCATCCATCAGGCGGCGGCGCGTGGTTCGAAGATCCTCTTCCTCGCTCACCGGAAAGAGCTGATCGACCAAGCAAGCGACCGCCTGCGCGGCTTGGGCGTGCGGCACGGCGTTATCATGGCCGACGACCATCGGGCGAACTCTGCGCCTGTACAGGTGGGCTCTATCCAGACCGTTGCGCGGCGAGGGATGCCGTGGACGCCAGACCTCGTGTTTGTGGACGAGTGCCACCGGATCAAGGGCCAGCAGTACATGACCGTGCTCGATTCGATGCGTTCGGCGCTGGTCATCGGCATCACGGCGACTCCCGTCCGCACGGACGGCAAGGGGTTGCGACCGCCGTTTGAAACGATGGTTACCGGGCCGACGCTGGCCGAATTGACCGAAGCGAAACACCTCGTTCCGGCGCGAACATACGCACGGAAGAAGCCCGACCTGTCAGCGGTTCACACGACGGCTGGCGACTATCAGCAGGACGAGCTTGAAACGGCGATGAACCGGCCCGAGATCGTCGGGGATGTGGTGCGCGAGTGGCAGAAGCACGCGAACGGGCGAACCACGGCGGTTTTCGCTGTTGGCGTCAAACACTCGTTGGCGCTGCGCGATGCGTTCCTGGCCGCTGGCGTGCGGGCCGAGCACTTGGACGGATCGACGCCGAAAGCCGAGCGCGAGCGGCTACTGGCGGACCTTGCGGCGGGGCGCGTTACGGTGTTGACGAATTGCGGCGTACTGTCCGAGGGGTGGGACTGTCCGGTGGTTTCAGCGGTGTCCATCGTCAGGCCGACGCAATCCCTGTCGCTGTATCTGCAGATGGCGGGGCGGGCGCTACGGCCGGCGGAAGGCAAAACGGATTGCGTGCTGCTCGATCATGGTGGATGCGTTTACCGGCACGGGCTGGTCACAGCAGAGCGGCAATGGACTCTCGACGGCTACGAGGCGCGACCGAAAGGAAAGCGCGTCAAGGACGTGGCCGACGTGGTGAAGGTATGCCCGGATTGCGACCGCGTGGCCGACTTGAGCGACGAGCGCTGCGAGTGCGGCTATGTGTTTTCGCGCCGGTCGAAGCCTCCGAAGCAAGTGGATGGCGAACTGGAGCTAGTAAAGGAGGCGAAGCCAGTCACCGAGGATGAGATGCGACGGAAATACGAATGGTTCCTGACGCAGCAGTACACGCAGCGGCGGAAGGATGGTTCGGCGTACTCGCCCGCGTATGCGGTCGTGAAGTTTCGGGCGCTGTACGGCAGACCGCCGAAGCGCGGATGGCGGGAGGAGTGGGCGAGACGCCGGGAAGTCGAGTCGGTGACGCTGGAGGAGAAGAGGAAGGCAGTGGAATGCTTGACGCTGCCTGAAGGGATCGGACTTCCTCCTGGCCTTAGCGGATACGGGAGCAAGCCGTGAGCGAATCCATGCTTAACCACGCCCTAGCCTACGCCCTGCGCGGCTGGCGCGTCCACCCGCTGAAACCTCGCGAGAAAACCCCCATCACCCGCAACGGCTGCAAGGATGCCACCGCCAACGCCGATCAAATCCGCCGCTGGTGGAAGCAGTGGCCTGATGCCAACATCGGGCTCGCCACCGGCTACGAGTTCTTCGCCGTGGACATCGACCCCGATGGCATGGCGTGGCTCGAAGCGAACGAACTGCCGACCACCCACGAAGCCGTCACGGGTCGCGGCGGGCGGCATTTATTGTACCGCCTGCCTGATGGCGTCGTGATCGGAAACTCGGCTGGCCGCATCGCCCCCGGCGTGGACATCCGCGGAATCGGTGGCTATATCGTCGCCGCGCCGTCTGTGCATCCGTCTGGCACGCTGTACACCTGGCTCGACGTTGACGGTGACGCGCCGGAGGGCCCGTGCTCTGACGCGCCGCTGTGGCTGGTTGACATGGCGGCGAAGCTGTCTGGAACCGCCAACGGCGAGAAGTTCAAGATGCCGGACACGATTAACGAGGGCGGGCGCGATGTCACGCTGTACCGTCTCGCGGCGTCTCTTCGGTCGCACTCGTGTTCCGATGTCGAAATCCGCGCCGCGCTGGAGGTGGCTAACCAGCGGTGCGTCCCGCCGCTGACCGCTGCCGACCTCGACCGCATCACACGCTCGATTTGCACCAAGCCACCCGGTAAGTCGGCGCAATTCCAGCGGCCACAGAAGCCCGCGCCGCAGCCCGAGTACATCGACGCGGAGTTCACCGCCGAGGACATCGAGACGCCCGCGAAGCTGACCGTAAACGCTGCGGGCGCGGAGATCCTGAAGCGGCATCGGATCATCAACGTCGATGGGTACGTTTACGAGTACACAGGCACCCACTGGGAGCTTATCAGCGGTGACCGGCTCAAATCCCTGGCGATGCACCAGGATGGGCCGGTGCACACGTCACAGAAGCGGCGCAATGAGATCGCGGACCACATCAAAACCAGCACGCATCGCAAGACGCAGCGCTGGCGTCAATTGGAGCCCTACGAGGTGCCAGTCGGCAACGGCGTGGTGGATATACGGTCCATGTCGCTCCGCGACCACCGCGCCGAAGATTTCCTGCAAGCGTGTGTGCAGGTGAAGTTCGATGAGCGGGCGCAGTGTCCAGACCTCATGCGGTGCTTGGATACTTACTTCGGGCGCGACCACGACGCGCAAGAGAAAATCGACGCGCTACAGGAGTTCTTCGGATACTGTTTAATGCCCCACGCCCGATACAAGAAAGCTCTCCTGTGCTACGGAGAAAGCGACTGCGGGAAATCCACGATACCTTTCCTACTGCGGACGCTATTCGGCGCGTCGAACGTCGCCAGTGTTGGCGTCGAGGACATGGACGATCCGCGCAAGCGTGCCCCGCTGTTGGGGAAGCTGGTGAACCTCCTCACGGAGCTTACATCGGATGCGATGATCGCGGACGGCGGATTCAAGACGCTAGTGAGCACCGAGGAGCCGATCCAGTTCGACCCGAAGTTTCTCCCGCCCGTCATGGACGTGCCGATCTGCAAACACGTCATTGTCACGAATACGCTGCCAACGATCAACGACCGCAGCCGGGGAACGTTCAATCGGCTGCTGGTGGTAAAGTTCGAGCACGTCATCCCGAAATCAGAGCAGGACACCGAGGTTTGGGACCGGCTGGCCGGCGAGATCAAGGGCATCCTGCTGTGGGCGCTGGAAGGAGCGCAGCGGCTGTACCACCGGGCAGGGAAATTCACCAGGGCTGGCGATGCGGAGGTGGAACGCTACCGCGTCGAGCAGTCGCCGCTTCTGGGCTTTATCGCGGACGAGTGCGAGGAGGGCGACGAGCACCGCGCCTCCCTGCCGGAGCTTCGCCAGCGCTACTCGCAGTGGTGCGGGCGGAACGTAGACCCGCGCTGGTTCGCGAACCTGCTGAAGTCCCACGGGTATCAAGTCGGGACGAATCCGGTCTATTTTGGCGGGATGAAGAAGCGGCCCGTGATCGGGCTCTCACTCCGATAAGCGAACATAAAGCGAACACTTGCCACCGACTGCCACTGGTAGCCGGTGGCGTTTTTTCTTTGGAACGCATGATGCGTTCCACGCAGCGCCTAGAAAACACACGACTTAAGCCCTACGGAACGCATGGAACGCATCCGGCCCTATAGTACATAAACTCTACTCGGGTTAAACCAATAATAGAAATTATGCGTTCCATGCGTTCCAAGATAGATAAATATAATGGAATGAGAGAGTTGCATGGAACGCATCGGTCAAAAGATGCGTTCCATGATGCGTTCCAAGGTCGATCATGCGTTCCAAGCGATTAAAAAGCATTAAGAACTTGACATTTCGAAAACTTCACTTACAATCGGAAACCGAGAGCGGAAGCCGACCCGCTCACGGAGCCACCAGCGGGGCTGATCGCTGGCCGAAGTGATCCGCGCAGAGATGGTAAAAGCCATAGCCACTGCGCCTGACGCAACCAGTGTGTCTGGAGATACTGTGAGTCTGCTTTCCCCCGGAGCCTACCTGAGAAGCAAGCTGATTCAGCCGCGCTACGACGTGCGCGACGACAGCGGAAAGCGGCTGTTGGATGTTGCAGCGCATGAGGCGAGCGTGCTGATTTCAAAAGCGCTCGTGTTCGGCAAGTTGGGCATCGACGGCGACCTGAAGTATCTGCTGGCGATGCGACCTAAGCGGGTGCTGGTGGATGCGCTGGCGAAACCCGGAACGGGCGCGTCAATCGTGGCTGAGGACAACACGACCACAGTTCGCGACGGGCGCGGCTACCAGTTCCACATGCGGCGCGTGATGGCTTGGGCGCGATGAAGCCAATCGACAAGTTATCCTCCGCAATCCGCGAAGCGCTGATCGCCTACGAGAAAGAAACTGGAGCAAGAACGAAGACCCTGTGGGCGCGGTATGACTCCGGTGCGCTGCTGATCGACATTGAATCCGAAGTCGTGCTGATGGTCGGAGATGACAGGGCGCGATGATCGACACCGCCGCCGACATCACACAGCACCAGCTATTCGAGTTCGAGTTCGAAGCGCTTGCCAGTATGCAGGATCTAACGGTCGGCACCCCCTACTGGTTCAAGGTCAACGATGGCGATCCGGTCGAGGGCAATATCACACACTCTTGGACGGTAGGCGATAAGCGCATGTGCCGCGTGAAGCTGGCGCAAGCAGTTCCGATAACTTTTTTCTGACGACCGCGTTCATCTCTCCTGACTCGGGCCATTCACGGGCGGCTAACCATGCCGCCCGATTTTTTCGATGCCGACCTCCCCGCCGCGCTACTGCGCCAAGTGCCAGACGGCGCACACCGGAAGATGCCCGCAGCTGATCACTCGGATTGACGCAAGGCCGAACGCTACGGCCCGTGGATACGGCACCCAATGGCAGAAGGTGCGCAGGCTGAAGAGGCTAGAGTCGCCATTGTGTGAGCGCTGCCGCAGGGCCGGTCTATACCGACCAGCCGCCCTAGTGGACCACATAATTCCGCTTCGATGCGGTGGCACACACCACCCAGACAACCTGCAAAGCCTGTGCAGTCGGTGCCATGCGGTGAAGACTGCCGAGGACCGGAAGCGATGGCCTGAACTGTACAAGTTCTAGACACTTGGCGGCGAAAGGTAGCCAGACGGGGAGGGGTGTGTATAATCCTTGGACGGTTTCTCTTTGCAC
>JBDKSR010000722.1:0-6854 GCA_039680545.1 Bryobacteraceae bacterium
TGCACGGTAGCTTTGTCTTCCAAAATCTCAGCCGCGGCATGATTGCCAAGGACCTGTTTACGAGCAACGCCATTAACGATCCCAAGACGGGCCCCGTGACCTCCGAGAAAATCGAGAAGAACTGGCCACCCCAGCGGGTGTTGCGCATGCAAGGCAACATCGGAGGCCCCGTGTACATCCCCGGTATCTATGACGGCCGCAACCGGACCTTCTGGACATTCGGAGGCGACGGTGTAAATCGTCAGCGCGCCGCGCGTGCGTCTTATACGGTGCCGACAGCCGCGCAGCGGCAGGGTGACTTTTCCGCGCTGCTAGCGCTCGGTTCGCAGTACCAGATCTACGATCCGGCCACGATCACGCCCACCTCGGGTGGACGTTACAGCCGCCAACCGTTCACGGGTAACCTCATTCCTGCTAGCCGTTTCAACGCCATTTCCAAAAAGTTGCTCGAGTACTATCCGCTGCCCAACAGCACTGGCAACGCCGACGGCAGCAGCAACTACACGGATCCGAACATGGCCGATTCGCCCTACCAAGGCTATCTCGGGCGCGTCGACCATACCATTAACGACCGTCACCGCTTCTTCGTGTCGTTCAACCTGTCTCATTCCGAGCCGAAGAGCAACCGCTACTTCCACAACGATTCGACAGGCACGATTGGTGCGCGCCACCAACGGGGACTGACGTTCGAGCATACCTACGTTCCCACCGCATCGTTGGTCCTGAACTTCCGTTACGGGTTGAATCGCTTCATAGACGACTCGACGCCGGCCAGCCTGGGTTTCGATTTGGCAACGCTAGGCATGAACAGCAACCTCGTATCACAGTTGGACAGCTCTCTGACAACCATCCCGGCAATCACCATATCTGGGGATACATCCATCGGCAGTACGAGCGCATCAATGCCGCGTACTACCTATCACAACTTGATAGGGCAAGGCACGCACATCAGGGGTAACCACACGCTGCGTCTCGGACTCGAGTCCCGGCTGATGTTCGAAAATTATTGGATCCGCGGCAATGTTTCGCCGGCGATGGCATTTGCGCAGACCTGGACACGCGGACCGCTCGACAACTCCGCCGCTGCGCCTATCGGCCAGGGCCTGGCCTCGTTCCTTCTAGGCCTGCCCACGGGTGGTTCCATCAACCGCAACTCTGCATTTTCCGAAGCGTCGCGGTATTGGGGCTTGTTCGTCCAGGACGACTGGAAGATCGGCCGCCGTCTGACAGTAAACCTTGGACTGCGTTGGGACTACGACACTCCGACCACAGAACGCTTTAACCGCTCGACGCGAGGTTTCGCTTTTGACACGGCGAGTCCCGTGGCAGCGGCAGCCCAAGCAGCTTACGCGGCCAATCCAATCGACGAGATCCCCGCCAGCCAGTTCCGTGTGATGGGCGGCCTGTTGTTCGCGGGCATCGGTGGCAACCCGCGCGGCTACGTGAATCCGGACCGCAACAACCTCTCACCGCGCATCGGCTTTGCCTACCAGTTGACGCCGAAGACAACGGTACGTGGGGGCTACGGCGTATTCTTTGCGCCAATGGGTTCTGATTCGCTCAACGCCAGCCAGCCGGGATTCAGTCAGACCACGCAACTGGTGCCCAGTTTGGACAACGGCGTCACGTTCCTGGCTTCGATGGCCAACCCGTTCCCGGATGGACTGCTTTCCCCGCAGGGCTCGGCGCTGGGCCTCTCGACGTACCTGGGCCAGGGCATTAGCATCGTCAATCCTGATCTTCGCAGCGCTTACACGCAACGCTGGGGCCTCAACCTCCAGCGCGAACTGCCGGGGCGCTTCTTAGTGGATGTGGGCTACATGGGCAACCGGAGCACTGGACTCTCAACTTCGCGCGCACTGAGCGCGATTCCTAACAAGTACTTGAGCACCTCGCCAACCCGCGATGCCGCAACCATCTCCCGCCTTACCACATACGTGCAGAATCCGTTCTATGGATTGAGCCAGTTTACCGGCACTAGTCTGGCAAGCAAAACTGTACAACGCCAGCAACTCCTTCGCGCCTACCCGCAATACTCCGGCGTCAGCACGACTACCAACGATGGATATGCCTGGTATCACTCCCTACAGGCAAGGGTCGAGCGGCGTTTCGCCCAGGGTTACACCTTGCAGGGCAGCTACACCTATTCGAAAAACATGGAGGCAGTCAGCTTCCTCAATGACGCTGACTTGAGTCCGCACGAAGTGGTGTCGGACATCGATCAGACGCATGTATTCGCTGTAACCGGCGTCTACGAGCTCCCATTCGGCAAGGGGAAGCGTTTCCTGAACTCAAACCGGCTGTTGGATTTCGCTGTCGGAGGCTGGAGTCTGAACGGCGTCTGGCAGGTGCAATGCGGCCGCCCGCTTGAATGGGGCAACATCCTCTTCACGGGCAATGTCAAGGACATCGAACTCTCGCACTCCGAGCGCACCCCGGACCGCTGGTTCAATACTGACGCAGGTTTCAACAAGAACTCGGCACAGCAGTTGGCCAGTAACGTTCGCACTTTCCCGTTGCGGCTGAACGGCGTGCGCGCGCCGGGTGTCAACATTACGAATCTGTCCCTGTTCAAGGACTTCAGGATCGCCGAGCGTGTAAAGCTGCAGTTCCGCGCCGAAGCGGTCGATGCTTTCAACGAGACGCCGTTGTCGACCCCCACTGTTTCACCCACGAGCGGATCGTTCGGAAAGATCACGACCGTCGGCGCCGGCAATACGCAGCGCCGTATCACACTCGGCGGGAAGCTTTCCTGGTAGCCGTGGAGCGCCGTTAGGACGCTGTCCGTTCCGCCGCAGTCTTTTCGGTGGACTGGAAGCGGGAACAACTTGATTCGATTGGGCTGCTTCTCCCGATAACAGGAGAGGCAGCCCATTTTTATGTGCGCACTCTCCGGTGCTTGCCGCGCAAGACCATTCCCATTCACGTCTTCTCAGCCGGTGCCGATGATAGGCTGAAATGTGCTTCCGTTCCTCCTCTCGGGGTTGTCTCTCGGCATCGTGTCGGGATTGTCCCCGGGGCCATTGTTGGCGCTCCTGATTTCGCAGACATTGCGCCACGGCTTTCGAGAAGGATTGCGAGTGGCGTTCGCCCCGATCATCTCGGATGTGCCGGTTGTCCTGCTGTGTCTCTTTGTTCTTTCTAAGGTTTCCGGACTCGGTCCCGCGCTGGCCTGGATGTCCATTCTCGGTGGCGTCTTCGTCGGCTATTTGGGATACGAATCTATGCGTGCATCCGGCCTTGATCTCGGCGCTCAACGCACAGCGCCGCGCTCGCTCTCGAAGGCCGTACTGATCAACTGGCTCAACCCGCATGTGTACCTGTTCTGGACCATGGTCGGAGCCCCGATGCTCCTCAAGGGCTTCAACAGGGGCGACGGTTCGGCGTTCGCCTTCGCGGGCGGATTCTATGTGTGCCTGGTCGGCTCAAAGGTTTTGGTTGCGTATCTCGTCAGCCGATCGCGCAATGCCCTCGCAGGCCGCGGCTACAAGCTCACAATGCGTATCCTGGGAGCCCTGCTATTGACCGTGGCAGTCTGGATGCTCGGTAGTGGAATTGCAAACACGTAAGCGAGATCGGAGTGGGAGACACGATCGGAGTCTTCCTAACCCAGCCCCGAAAGATGGTCTTAGCTCGTGAAATAAGGACACTAAGATTCCTTGACCCGTCCAAAGTGCACTCCCATTAACTCACTACTGAACCGTTGCAAATGGGTTTACACCGAATTCATCCGTATGGAGCACAAGCGTCCTAACAGGTGCCGACGGCCACCTCTATTCTCTTCGCGATTCCGCCATGCTTGTGGAACACGGAGAGGCTTTAATAGTGCCTCTTCCACCCGCTGGAGTTCTGAACTGATGTCCGGCTCATCGATGACGGCTTCCACGATAAGCGGAATGTTCTCGGGGATATACTCGGCAACCCGCTTGAACGCAAAAACCGAGGCATCCGAAAGGCGATCGTGCTTACTGCGGGTATTCACCTCGCTAACGTGTATTTGTCTTATCTTCGCCCCAAAGGCCCTGATCATCCAGTAGACCTCAGTCATCGTGGCGTCGACCTGCCGCCCGTGGCCCAAGTCCAGACAGAAACTTGCCTCTGGCAACACATCAAAAACCGATCTCAGTTCGTCGACTGTCCGAGCCACCGGCTTGCGTTTGTCCATGTTCTCGACGCAAAGTAACGCTCCGAAACGCCGCCACAATGCATAGTCATGGATCGCATCGGGGTGCACTATAATCGGCCAGCCGCGTTCGGCGAGATCTAGAAGGCATGTCACAACATGCAATTCCATGGCAGGCACGATCTCACTAGGCGCATGCACAGCGACATAGTCGTATTGCGATAGGTCCAAGTCGTGAACTGCCCTGCACAGAGGATCAAGTTCAGGTTGACGGAGAGCTGACAATTCGACCGCGTTGACCTGATATCCGCGGAGCATGTCAAGCGCCAGGCGAAAATTGCCAAAGGCTAGTGCACCCGTCGAGAAACCAATTGATCGGTTCATCAAAACACTCCGTAAGTCTTCGTGAGATCGTGCAGCTTACTTTGCTCGTCGAAGAATATTTCCAGCAGCGCGTCTCGGAATTCGTGCGTGGTACGCCTAGCTTCCTGCCAGGTTGCATCTAGTCCTTCCGCGTCTGGCTGCAATTTCTCGAGGTGGTCACGAGTCTCGTTATCTGAGAGCATTCCCAGAAAGTTGTCATACGCATCGAACGCTCTTCTCCCCGCAGCATCCAGATGAGGAAAAGCATTGAGAGAAGTGGCTAAGATTTCCAAAGGCGTCAGCTTCAAAGACTCCCTTAAGCAAGTCAAACATTCGGCTGTCGTTGAGCCAGCGGGATCCGAAGCGAACGCAGGGCATTTGTTGCGTTCAAGTTCGCATCTGAAACACGTCAACAAGCCCGAGACGTAGATGAGCTTGCGAGACATGCGCAGCTTGAGATTCCGTATGGCCGTGCCACTCCCAAACCGCGAACGCCTCTTGTAAGCGAAATCGACCGCCATAGTTCGCCAGTAGCGAGCAAAATCGTTTTGGAGAAATCGCGGTACATGGGTCTTGCCATGCCCTCGTTGGAAACCGTCATCTTCACTGATATAGCGCCTGAGAACACTCTTAACAACGCGTTCGTAAGCCTCAGAGCGGCCTATTGCGATTGACTCGAGGAGCAATAGGATTCGCCGGGTCGTGTTGCGATTGGTGTCATCCTCGCCCCCAATTTGATGGACAAGGTTGTGGCTAAACGCCATTGCACCGAATGTCCCTTCCCGGCCAGGCTTCTTGCCCGCCACCTCTTCCACAACGCTCACTATCCGTGGCAGTGTTTCAATAACATCGGGGTCGGCCTGCCCATCGATCAGCAAGGTCCAATCGATATCACTTCCTAGCGTGAATTCGTCTCGTGCGAGAGAACCCGACACCACTAGACTGCAGTCCTCTGAATCCACCCCGCTAAGCTCGCACTTCAATATTGCGCGCGTATTGATTGAAAGTCTGCGAGCTTCTGAAATGTTCGTCCACCGCGCATTCAAGCGCTCCTCGAAAATCTGGACCGGCGAGGTGGGCAGTGAAGATGACATCGGCTTGTTCATCCATTATGCGCGACTTTCCGGGCCGCGTGGCGAGGTAGTATTCGTGAACACTAGCAATGAACTACACCCAATGGTTGCTAGCTTGACCGCGAAGTGTCCGACCTCCTCCACCTTGATCTTACGGCTCGCCAGCGAGGGGCCCTCTACACGAGACCGTTTGGCTACAGTGGGTGCGACGTCGTCGTCGCTCTGAGACCCGCCGGTCGCGCCAAACCGCTCATCCAACACGGCGCAGGTCGGATCGTCATTAGACCATTTGGGAGATCTCAGGGTGGCAGATCAAGGTTCGTAAGTTATTGATACCAAGCGCTCACAGATCAACGGGTGACTCGACGCGACAACTGTCAATCAAAGAAATCACCTGAACACCAGCTGTGCCCTTGGTATCAATTGCCTCGCTCGCCTCGTTCTGGGACGAACGGTATCAAACATTGACTCACCGCCACCACTTCGCTTCAGCGCGATGTGGTCTTCGCGTAAACCGGTCCGGCGTAGTCCGATGAGCCGGCGCTGTTCGTAGCCCTAACCTTGTAGCCGTACGTGGTGTTGCGTTTGAGTCCGCTGTTCGTATACGCCACGATTCCGGCGGAAAGCGTCGCGACCTTGGCGAAGTTCGTGCAAGCCGTACCGGTGCAACGCCACACCTCGAAATTAGTCTCGTTGTCGGAATTGTCAGTCCAGGCGAGGCTCACAGCATTCTTAGTAACACCCGTCACGGTAAGGCCGCTCGGCGCAGCCGGCACGGTTACCGGCGGCTCAACTACGCCGCAGTTCATTGCCGCGAGGTCCCCCTGGATGCGGCCGTAGCCGTAAGATGTATCCCTGCCCGCCGTTCCCAAATCCAAGGCGGTCTGCTGCATTCGCAACCGGACATCCGCGTTGTTGACGGCGCCGTCGCTATTCAGATCCGTGAGTCCGCACGCAAAGACAAGGGCCGCAAGGCCGGACACGTGCGGAGTTGCCATCGACGTTCCACTCATGCTCGCGTACGTGTCATTCGGATAGGTTGAGGTAATGCTCACGCCCGGCGCGGCCAGTTCCACTTCCGCACCCCGGCAGGACCAACTGGCGACGCTGTCGGAGGAGCTCGTCGCGGCAACGGCAATCACGGATTCATACTTGGCCGGGTAGGAAACCTTGTTGCACGTGAACAGCACGGCGTTCCCGGCAGCAGCGACGTTGAGAATACCGGCGGCAGCGGCGTTGTCGAACGCCGCCTTCACCAGCGATCCTGGATCGCCGCTCGATCCGTAGCTATTGCT
>JBDKSR010000723.1:0-5625 GCA_039680545.1 Bryobacteraceae bacterium
TGATTTGGTTGGGAGTGTCCGCTGTCGTCCTGGTGGGAGCATTTTTCGGCGTCAAGGCGGCATTGCGCCCCGACAATAAGATCGATGCCGCGAAGCTCTCCGAAGTGACGCGCGGCGACATCGCAAGGTCGGTCGTTGCCACCGGCAAGATCGAGCCTAAGACGAAGGTGGAGGTCAAGTCCAAAGCCAGTGGGATCGTACAGCGGATTCTGGTGGACTACGGCGACTGGGTGAAGCAGGGCCAGGTGCTGGTGGAACTCGACAAGGAAGAAGCTCAGGCACGGGTGAGGGAAGCACGCGCTACTCTGCTTGCTGCCCAAGCCTCCGAAGAGGCATCCAAGGCGACCTACGAGCGTAATAAGGTCGAAGCCGAAGCACCCGATCTACCGTTCCTGAAGCTGGGTATGGAACGTGCCCGAAACTTGCACAAACAGGGGCTCATCTCTAAATCCGTACTCGAAGACGCGGAGAAAGCGTACCAAACAGCGCTGAACAAGCAGATGGCAGCCATACGCGCCCTCTCGGTCACAAGGGCTGAGATCGCGCGCTCGCAGGCACAGGTAGCTCAATCCAAAGCCTCACTGGAGCAGGCCGACGAAAACCTCCGCTACACGACGATTCTCAGCCCGATGAACGGTCTGGTGCTCTCGCGCGACGTGGAGGTTGGCGATGCTGTGAGTTCGATCCTCATACTTGGTTCCCAGGCCACGCTGGTCATGACGCTCGGCGATGTCAGCGACGTGTATGTGCTGGGCAAGGTAGACCAAAGCGATATTGGGAAGGTCTACATGGGGCAGCGCGCTCGCATCGTTGTGGAGTCGTTCAAGGACAAGAAGTTCGACGGCCAAGTAACCAAGATTGCGCCCCTCGGCGTGGAGAAGGAGAATGTCACCACATTCGAGACGCGGGTATCGATACGGAATCCGGGCGGCGACCTCAAGGCCAACATGAGCGCCAATGCGGAGATCATCCTCGAAGAGAAGCACAATGTTCTATTGATTCCCGAGGGCGCGGTCGTCTACGACAGCAAACGTAACACCTTCGTGGAAACCCCCGATGAAGCAGCCGAAAAGGGACGGCGGAAGCTGCCGGTTAAGATCGGCATTTCGAATGGAGTGAAGACGGAGCTTGTTTCGGGTCTCAACGCGGGGCAGAAGGTGATTCTGCAATAACTCCGGAAGGGTTCCGGACGATCCCCCTGCTAAACGAACCGCTCCATGGACGTGATGAGGAGGTCCCGGTCAAAGTCCGTCGCATGATGGGTCCGGGGATCGAACACGACCCAGGACTGGGCTCCTCTCTCGACACAGTAGAACAGCGAGTCCACGGGAATCACGGCACGATCCAAGGCGTCCTGGTCGAAGCAGCGAATTTCCCCTTCAAGGATGTACGGGACACGGTATTTCTCCGTGGAAAACACCGTGTCGGTTGTGCGGAATTCGATCTGGATCAGGCGTCCGGTGACGTTGATCTGGTAGAGGTTCTCACCGGCGTCATGGAAAGTCCCGGCAGTAAACTCCGCCGGAGAGAGTTCCACAATCGCTCGAGGCAGCAGCGAGTTCAAGGCTGACACGAAGTCAGCGCAGACCTGGTGCAATTCACGGGCTCCGTTTAGCCGCTGCTCGGCGACCGCCAACTCCCGTTTTATGCGCTCCTCATCTTTGCGCGCGAGTTCAGCGATGTGTTCGGCCAGTTTCCCCAGCCGGTCCATCGATCCGCCTCGCCCAAACTTGATCACGCGAGATACAATCCTCCAGAGGGAAGAATCCGTGAGAATAGCATATTCCGCTGTCGTCACTCTTTGCTTGGGCGCCGCCGCACTCGCTGCCCAGGACCGCCCGGGTGTGTTCTTTCGAGAGGACTGGAAGGAGACTCCGGCGGAGGTGCCTGTCAGCCAAGCCCATGTCAATAACCCGGACCTAGCGCTTGGCCTTTACGGACCGAGCAGTTCAGTCATCAAGAAGAGCCACCACCCGAAGCCGGCCGACGATCCCTACTATGTATGGAACGGGCTGTGCCCGCTAAATTGGGCCGTGACGCTCAAGCACAAGGACGCTTTCGCGGACCTGACGGGCCAAGCGAAGATACGCTGGCGCTCGAAGCAGGCTGGGTTTCGCCAGTTGCGCATCATCCTCAAGCTCGCCGGCGGACAGTGGCTCGTGAGCGATGCTTCCGACGGTCCTTCGCGGGACTGGCGAGTTCGCGAATTCAACGTGCAAGACATACGCTGGCGTAGCCTCGACATCGAGAAAGTGATCGAAGGAGCGTGGGTGGATAACCCCGATCTCAGCAAAGTGGATGAGATCGGCTTCACGGACCTCATGGCCGGCGGGCAAAGCATCGCCTGCTCCCGGCTGGACTGGATCGAAGTCGACGCGAAGGCTGTGAAGCGAAAACAGCCGTAGAGGGTTCCCAGACGCCTGCTTAGTGGTGCATGTGATGCGCCGCACCGGAGAGGGCAAAGCCCCGATAGAGGATCATTACACCCACAAGCAGAGCCAGCACACCTCCGGCCAGCGGCAGGCGCCGCCCCGCCAACCCTCCAAGCCGGTAGCCGCCCCAAGCGCAAAGAATGAGTGGGACGGAACTTGTCAGGCCCAGGACGAGCATGCTCGCGGCGCCACCAACCAGGGAGCCGGTCATTGCCGCCATCCCGATGAAACCGTAAACCATCGGACACGGCAAGAAACCATTGGCAACACCGAGCAGGACCTTTCCGATCCAGCCGCTATCACGGGCCAGGTGGGCGATTGAGCCGGAAACCGGCCGCAGCCAACCGAAACCGGCAGTCGTTTCTTTCAAAACGCCCAAGAGTTGGAGCCCCAGAAATAGCAGCAACGCACCGCTCACGATCGCCAGCGCGCGACTGCCCCAACCAGCCGGGGCCGTTTTGGCAATCGTGTGACCTAACACTCCCGCGGCGGCTCCCAACAATGCATAGCTCCATGTTTTGCCGACCAGGTAAAGGACAACCGCAGCGGTGCGCCCCTGCCTTCGCGCGCCCGTCGCGAGCAGCACGAGCCCGCCGCACATCCCGGCGCAGTGCAGCATGCCTGCCGCGCCCATGGCAAACAGCATCGGAAGCATCGAGTAGAAGTGTGTCATGTGGAAGCTCAGTCGTGCACCGAAGTAGCCGGTGTCGATATGGCCGCGAGAGGAAGGCGTTGGTTGTGGCGGATCCAGCCCCACAGGAAACCGCCCAGAAATCCCGCAGTAATCAGGATTTCGACGGCAAGGGGCGCTCCGTCTCCCTTCCAGATCGCGGGCACCACCCACACGTAACGCTCAAGCCACAACATCACGAGGATCCAGATGGAAATGACCATCAGCTTCTTCGGGTCCCGCTTCAGCGGTTTACTGAGAAGCACCACAAGGGGGACCACGAAACTACCGTAGGTCATCGTCCAGGCGAAGGGCGCGAACGGCATCTCATAGAAACGGTGAATGACCGGCCCGATCTCTTCGGGCAAGTCCCCGTACCAGAACACGAGCCACTGTGTCCAGAAGAATCCGCCGGTGAGGAGGCAGAAACCGAAGAGAAGACGTCCGAGGTCGTGCGTCTGGTCCGTATTCAGATGGCGGTCGAGCGCCCAGGCGCGCCGGAAGAAGAAGCCTGCAACTGCGAGAAACGCCAAGGCCGCGTAGAACGCGCTAATAAAGAAGTACCAGCCGAATAGCGTACTGTACCAGTGCGGATCAAGCGACATCACGAGGTCGAAGCCGATCAACGAAAACCCGAGGCCGAACGCGATGAGAAGCACGGGCGCCACAAGACGGAGACGTTCCTCTGACCTGCGTTCGTCCTCCTGCGTACCGGCCCCTCGAATCCAACGCGCGATCCATCCGCTATCGGGGATGAGACCGCCGGCATGCGCACGATAGACGGGTGAGCGCTGCGAGTAGTAGAGATAGACCACGCTCAGCCCGAAGACCGCCACGAGTACAACGAAGCCGCGCAGCGTCACGAACGGCAGACTGAGCCAGATCTCCTTGCCCGTCACTGGGTGACTTGCCCACGGGAAAACGCTCTTCGCCCCAAAGAGCATCAGCACGAGGTACAGAACCAGCGCAACAGGGAGGAAGAAGGAGAGGCTCTCCCCCATCCTGCGGAACGTGTCTCCCCACTGGCCCTTCGAGACGAGATACGCCGCCGAGAAGATCACGCCGCACTGGGCGATCCCTGTCCAGAAGACGAAGTTCACGAGGTACGCCTGCCATGCGCGCTGCGCATGTCCGGTAAAGAGGGCGAAAAAGAAGGTGAGCAGCCCGGCCAACATGAGAAGTTGGCAGACTCTCAACCAACGCGCAGGGACCCGGTTTGATGTCTCTTCAGTCATCTGTTTCGTTGTAGCTGCCGCACAAAGTTCACTACGTGCCAGCGTTCCCAGGGAGACAAGCTCTCGGAATACGGCGGCATCATCCCACCGCCGTCCCGTATGACGCCATAGAAGAAACCGTCCTTCGCCTGAAGGTACTTCGCGTCCGATAGATTGGCGGCTTTCATCATCTTGGCGGCGACCGGTCCGTCACCATGACCCGCAGCGCCGTGACACGGTGCGCAGTAGATGCGGTAGAGCCGACTACCTTGCTCGATCGACTGCTTGCCGGCGGGCACGGGATTCGTGAGACGCGCCTCGGCTTCCTGCGGTGTCATCGGTGCCTCCCACCCCGTCACCGGGACGCTGCCTTCCGCGGGGAGCCGGGGATCTTCCTGAGCGCGGAACGAGCGCTGGTCCACCATATCGCGCCGGATGCGCACGTCGCCGCCGCTTGGATAGCGTTCGCACCCGGCCAGGACGATGGCCGCCGCAAGAACACTGAGAATGAACTCAAAGCGCCACATATTTCACATCCTCAGCGCCGGCATCGAGTAACTGCTGCTCTATCTCCGGGACGCGGTTCTCGTCGCACAGAACCTGTAAGCCAAGACGGTTGCCGGTGAGCCTTGGGTCGTAGCCCCGGCCAGCCTGAACGCGAGGCAATCGGGCGTTGATCAACATGCCGGCGACCGTGGCCAGCGCACCAAACAGAATCGTGCAGACGTAGGCAATCACGCCAAATGGCGTCAGCGAGATAAGCGGTTTGCCTCCGACGATGAGCGGATAGTGTTCTACAGATCCGATGGTCAACGCCCAGCCCACCAGCAGTCCAAAGAGTCCTCCCGCTAACGTGTAGCGACGGACCGGGCTTCGGCGCGCTCCGAGTGCTTCGTCCACGCCATGAAGGGGGACAGGCGAAATCGTGCAGAGATCCGTGTGGCCGCGTTCGCGCGCCATGCGGATCGCGCTTAGGAGGGGTTCGAGTTCCGAGAAGAAGCCAATGACACTGTGCCTCGGCTGATTCGCTTTCATAGCGCTCCCCTCTCCGGGCCGGGCAACTGCTCCTTCACTTCCCACATCGAGATCACCGGGAAAACCTTGGCAAAGAGCAGGAACAGCAGGAAGAACCATGCGAAGCTCCCTGCCAGGATCGAGATCTCAGGCCAACGCGGCACGTAAAGTCCCCACGAGAATGGGTCGTACTCACGTCCGAGAGAGGTCACGATGATCACAAAGCGTTCGAAATACATGCCGACGTTAACCAGGACAGCGAGTGCGAAGAGCCAGCCGGTGCTGTAACGAATCC
>JBDKSR010000724.1:0-8388 GCA_039680545.1 Bryobacteraceae bacterium
AAATGGCCCTTCGTCGTGACGCGGCCCGCCGTCGAGACGGGCCGCTATCTGATTGAAACCACGCCAAAAGATGGTTAGCGAAGGCGCACGACTGTGCCGGTCTTGATCGAGGTCCTGGCCGCATCCATGATCTCGACCACTCCCACGTTGATGTCGAGTGCTACGAGCCCTTCAAGCCGCTTCTTGTTCTTCAGACAATTGACCATGTACGCAATCGGCTCCGAGCGCTCGGGCGGGAGCGGATCGAGCGTGACTTCCTGCGGCGCGTCCTTGCCCTTGCGGAACTCCACCTTGCCGTTCACGACGTATAGGCTGCCGTCGCGGCCGAACACCTCGAGGTCCTGGAACCCGCGCGGCAGGTCCCAACTTCCCTCAAAGATTCCCACGCCGTTCTTGTAATGCAGCACCAGCGTCGAGTTGTCCTCGACCTTGGGAAACTCCTCTGGTCTGAGCTGATTCGACTGGGCGTATACCGATTCGGGACGGCCCAGGTACCAGAGTGACCATAGAGCGTTGTAGCAGCCGAAATCGACCAGCGCGCCGGCTCCATTCTTCACGGGATCCGTCAGCCAATCGAAGAAGTATTTGTTGAGGCCGGTCGGTCCGCCCGGGCCGCCGTGCCCGACAATCCCCCGCAGGCGAAACACCTTGCCCAGCGCGCCGGAGTCCGCCTTGGACTTGGCGGCATAGTTCGCCGGCCACCACGCCATCTGGTAATTCGTCATCACCAGAATGTTGTGTTTCTGCGCGAGGCTCCTGATCGCTACCGCGTCCTTGTACGTCGAGGCGAGCGGTTTCTCGAAGATCACGTTGATGTTTCGTGGCGCGCACGCCTGGACGATCTCCAGGTGCCGGTAGTTCTCGATGAACGCCCAAACGATGTCGGGCTTCGCCTCAGCGAGCATCTTTTTGTAGTCGCTGTAAAAAGTCACGTCCGTTGCGCCGCGCTTCTTGGCTTCGGCAATCAGTTCCGGGCGGGTCTCGGCGATCCCCACGAGCTTCACCTGGTTGTTATTGACCATCCTGCCGAGGTGGCCCCACGTGTGTGAGTGGATCAGGCCTATCAGGGCTATTTTGTATTCCTGCGCCGCAGCAGGCAGGGCGAGAAAGAGAAGGAAAAGAGTTGCAATCCGCGTCATAACGGCTCCTGTATTCGTCAAAGTGACTCCCTCAGGATAACGCGATGCGGTTCGGTCTCGTGCGCACAATCTTTGCCTTGATCGGCGCGCCGAAGGGAGTTCCGAATTACAATATCCTGGACTTAAAAAATGTTAAAGTAAATTACCACAATTGGTGTTCAAGACTGCGTTGAGAGGACGGCCCTATGAGGGTAATCGCAGCGCATCTCGTGGGACTCATTGGACTAACCCTGGTGGCACGAGCCGGGGACGTCGCCGGTGTGGGCCAAACCAAGGCATCGCCCGATGCCGCCACAGCGTATACCACCGAGATTCCAGGACCCCTTAGCTCTTTCGCGCGCATGGCCGCCGTTTCACAAGACGAGACTGCGGACGGGGTGCTGTCCGCGGTCGCGCGCAACCTTGTGACGAGCGGTTATCAGGCGGCAGGCAACAAGGACATGCTGGAGCAGACGGAGTACCTCAAGCTCCTCATTCGTTACCTGTCGCAAGCCCGTGAATTGGAAGTCCTTGCGGGTCCAAGCAGAGTCATACGCATCGAGACCTGTGAATCGGACGCGGCAGGCGAACTCCTCCGCGTGCTCGGCTATCGCATGCGCGGTGGTTGCGGCAGCGAGGTCGTTCTGGAGACTGTAAACGCCTCCCGCGCCTTTATCACCATCGATTCCGGCTTTCCTCTGGCTCAGCTCGAAGAGGATCTCCGCACAAACCGCCCCTTCTCGTACGACTTCAAGCCGACGCAGGCTGCTCTATTGTACGGCACGAACTATTGGCTTCCACCCAAGATGCAGCAGCGCAGCTTCATCGACGCTCTTCTCGCCGACCCTCAGATGGGCCGGCTCTATCTGGGCATGTCGAAACTGGATCCGGTGACTGCTGACGAACTGCGCCGCACGGTCTCCATGCAGCGACTGAAGGCATTTGCTCATGTCCTCGATTTCTTTGGATCAATGTTTGAGATTCGTGAAGGGAAAGCAGTGGTGCCGGGCGGCCAGCCTGCCGCCCGTGCGTGGGAGGAATTGGTCGGTGTAGCTCCGGAGCAGGGTGCGGCGTTCCTGGAGCGGCTTCTAACGCGGGATGACGGATGGATGGCCAGCTATTTCGATACGCTGGCACGGATTGACGGGCCCATTAGGGATTACCTTACCGAGCCCAAGCGAATGAAGCGCTTTTATACCGCGCTTCGCGGCCGGATCACCAGCCCGGGGCCGGCGCGTCCCGTGTTCCGGTCCAGCACGGACTTGATCCTGCTCACCCAGCGGATGCGGATCGAGCCGGACGGAAGGCCGCATATCCCTGGCGGAGTCGAGGTGTGGAAGGAGCTGTTCGTCAAGCACCCTAGGGGAAAGTACGACAGCAAACTGACTCGGCTGGCGGGCAACTGGTCGGAGCCGGACGATGTGGTCGAGGCCCTGTTCGCCCTGTGCCGGAAGGCCACCGACAATGAACCGCTAAAGGTCTTCATGGCCATTAGCGACATAAACCGGCATCGCACCCGGCCGCTTGAGCCCGCCACAGTCTCCCGGCTGATAATCGAATACCCGGAGAACGGTTTTCAATACAGCATCTTCGCCGATGCTCCGTCGCTGACAGACAAGACGATCCTCCAATACCTCGACACCATCGGGATCATCAATCGTATTGGAGATAACGTCCTTCGCGCCAATACAGCCGGCTCCGCGCAAGCCTTGATCGCGTTGTGGCAGATCTTCGTACGGCAGGGTTCGATCAGTCTGTCCAGTGCCGATGAAACGCTTTCCGGCATCCTCGGACAGTTTTCGAACGTGCGCCGTCCCGTGGACGTTCTGGACGCCGGCATCTCCGGTGTTCGCTTGCTCTTCAAGGCGGCCGGGATTAAGGACGGCGCCTCTCCCCAAGACAGCATGATGGACCTGCTCGCGGGCGCCACGAAGTCTGTGGGTTCAGAAGCGTACTCCCGGGTCGTCGGAGAGATGACCCGTTACTTCGACAGCCAGCGCCTGGTCCCCCTGGACACGCTCTTGGACATGGCCTCGCATCTCGACGGCCTGACCAAAGGCGAGCGGCCGGACAACACGTTGTTGACGCGTTTTGCAGCCCGCACTTCCGAGATCGGATCGCCCAGGGCTTTGCTTACTCAAGCCGAGAAGTCTTCTTATTCCATCGGATATTGGGTCGACAAGCACATTGAAGCGCAGCGAAAAGTGAATCTGCATGCCTCGATCGAGCGGGCGGCCGGTGATGCCGGCAAGCTCAACGATCTTCGTGGTTTGCTGACGCCGTTCTTGCGCGACACCCTGGTGGGCTTCGTGTACATTCGCTGCGCCCCGCCTGCCGCGCAACTGATTCTGACGAATCCCCTATTTGTGCGAAGCCATGATTTCCTCGGCGCACATGGAATTCGACAAACCTGGAAGTCGACCGACCTCTTTTCCAGCGGCTGGCCGTCAAATGCGGGTGGAAAGCTCGTCGGATCGCTCGCCGGACTCCCGTACGCTCTTGCCGAAGCCGAGCAGGATTTCATGATTCCCGAGCGCGAGCAGGCGCTCATCTGGACCGATCTTGTGCCGCAGATGATCCTCAGCGCAAAGATTCCGCGATGGTGGAACGTAAGCCCCGAACAAATGCATTGGGTCGGCCTGCACATGAGCTTCGCTAAATCGCTGATTGAGGAATCCGCGAAGGATGCCGGACGCCGGGAGAAGACTGTCGCGATTCTTCGCAAGCTGGCGGTTCCGGCGCGAGTGCGATTGTTCGCGACTCTGTTGGAGCGGGGCGACATCCGGCAGGCGGCGGAAAACGTAACGCCGGCCGAGATATTCGTCCTGGCGAAGGAAACGCTGGCGGCAGAGAAGGATTCGCCGCATCCCTTGGCCGTCGAGATTCGCCGGCTCGCCAACGCGTCTCCGGCTTCCATCAATTACGAATTTGTATCCCGCGCGTTCGGAACGCCCAAACCCGTTCTGACGAATTCCTACCAGCCCGAACTGCTTTACCTCCGGACGCTGCCGACGCTGATGGGATATTCAAGCCGGATCATGGCGGAGAGTTGGGAATCAAATACCTTGTATTGGGCGGCTTTAGCTGACGAAATACATCTGCCGCCCGCACAGCTCAACCTCCTGATTCCGGAGTGGACGAAGCAGATGGTGGAACGGATCTTCGCCACGCATCTTGAGGACTGGCAGGCCGTCCTTCGGTCCCTGCGGGCTACGGGAGAAGCTGTTCGGCTCAACGCGCGGCGGCAGACGGCCTCATCCGGGCAGGCAGCCGGTGAGTGAGTGTGAGAGTAAGGGGGATGGAGAGGGGAGGCATAACGTGAAACGCACTCGGAGATGGATAGTCCTCGGAGCGTTGCTCGCGCTGTGCGGAGCTGGCTGGGTCGCGTTCACGCAGGAAACGCAAAGACCGGTCTTTCGCGTGAAGGTTGACATGGTCGTGCTGACATTCACGATCACGGACAGCCGCGGCCGTTACGTTACCGGCCTGAAACCGGACGCTTTTCGAATCCTCGAAGACGGCATCATGCAGAGAATTGACACATTTGGCGAGGGGAACAAGCCCGCCGTCCAGGTCTTGGCGGACGGTGGCACGCGGCCGATCATCGTAACGGAAGGCCGCCTTGGGAACAGCGCCAATCCGGAGCGCCGGCCCGATGCCTTCATCGGTACGAACGTGTTCATCCTGTTCGATACGAGCAATTACATGTACCGGGGGTTTGTCTATGCCTCCGACGCGATCGCCGATTTCATACGCGGCCTGGACCGGGCCGATTCCGTCGCTGTATACACCTTCAGCCGCAATCTCAGCCGCGCGGCGAGTCTCACGCAGGATCGTGGCAGTGCGATCTTCGGGCTTCGGAAGGCCGTCGCCGGCGATGACTCTGCCCTATACAACGCGTTGCTTCTTTGTTTGCGCGACGCGGCCAATATCCCGGGGCGCAAAGTCGTCATCGTGTTTTCAAATGGCCCGGACAACGCCAGCATGGTGGCGCCCGACGACGTGCGAACCGTGGCGGAGGACGAAGGCATTCCGATCTATGTGATCTCCACAAGCGAGGTCGACAAGGATCCGATCTCGAGCGCCGTCTTCCGGTGGGTCGCCACTCGTACGGGCGGCAAGGCGTATTTCGCGAAGACCTGGCAGAAGCAAGTGGAGGCGTTTGAATCGATTCGAGAGGATCTCGGTAATTCATACACCGTAACTTACTATCCGGCGCCGAACCCCAACGAAGGGTTCCGCAAGATCACCGTTGAGATTGTCTCGGATGTGGCGAAGAAACTCCGTATCCGGGCCCGTCCTGGATACCGCCCGCGAGCGGGCAGTTGATTCGCGTCTATACGCGTTTTGCACCGGCCTTGCAGTCAGCCGGCGTCCACGTGTGATAGACTGACGGCTTTCGGTAGGACCTATCCGGATGTCGGTCCAAATCTTTCTTCAGGGCAAGATTCTCGGAACGCAGGACTTCTTGTTGTCCGCCGCGCCCGGCGCAAAACCGGGCACGCTGGCGGAGAACGAGAGGCTCCTGGTTGGCCGGGCAAGATATATCACGTTGCTGAGCGAGGTGTTGCCGCGCGCTTTGCTGGCCGAACTCGGCCTGTCAAAGATACTGCTCGGATCGAGCGGCGGCGGCCAGTTCCTCGTCGTTCTGCCGGCGGAAGCGCGTCCCAACGCCGAAGAGTTTCTCTCTGCCGCGGCGCGTGAAATTCGCGAGTTGAGCGGCGGGAACCTCAGGCTTGTCACCGCCGTCACCGAGAATCTCGGCGATTGGAGCGTCGTACGCAAGCGCCTCAACGAAGAGATGCGGGCGCGGCGAGGCTCCCCGGCGGCAGGCCTTTCGCCGGATGCGTTCACTCCGTTCCAGGAACAGCCGGAAGCGGACGGTACCCGTTACTTCATCGAGAGCCTCGGAGCGGAGTTGCGTGGCGCCGATGTTGTCGGTTGGAGTCCGGAGACACCGGGCAGGATTCTTCTTGGGCCGGGTAAGCACTCTTGGAGTTTGACTGCGGGCCAGTCGCTGGACGCTATTCCGTTCGCCCGGCACACCGCTACATCTGAAAATGAAACTCAACCCGCGGACGGACTGACCCTCGGCCGGCGCGCGCATGGCCGTCCGCTGTGGGGAGTGCTCCGCGGAGACGTCGATCACCTCGGCGTGCGGCTGCGCCGTCTGCACACGATCGAAGAACACGTCCAGATCTCGGTGATGTACAAGCAGTTCTTTGCCGGTGAGATCGAGTTGCTTTGCTCGCTGCCTGAGTTCTGGCGAAAGGTCGGCATCCTTTACACAGGCGGGGACGACTTCGCTGTATACGGCTCCTGGGATGCTTTGATTTCCCTGGCGCGCGAGATTCAGCGTCTGTTCCACCGGTTCAGCGAAGAAAACCTCAAGGACTTCCCCGGGCAGGAAGGTAAAACGATCACAATGGCCATCGCCTTGGCGCCCGAGCCCGAAGCCGCCCTGGCTTCGGTTTACGCGGAAGCGGGGCGTAAACTCGAACTGGCCAAGTCGTCCGACAGGGACTGCGTTCACGTCTTCGGCCGGACGATCGAATGGAGGCAACTCGCGGCGGCGGCGGATCTCCGCGATACCATTGTCCGTATGGCGGAAGAGTTGGATTCGCCGGAGCAGTTCCTTGCGGAACTGGCAGGCCTGTATCGCAAGACCTCCACCGTGGAGGATGAGTCCTCGGGAGGCGAACTGCGCTTCCGCAAACCATGGCGGGTCTACCGGCGCTTGAACCTTGCCGTCGGAGAGCCGCGCGTTCGCGAGATCCAGAAATTGCGAAACCAGCTCACCAACGAAATGCTGGCGAAGAGCTTCGCGCAGGTCAAATTGCGTCCCGGTGGTCGCGTGGCGCTTGAATGGGCGAGGCTGCTGACACAGAGGTGTAATCCATGACCGAAGTGCAACAGGAAAACAGACAACGGGAAGGCCGGGGTCCTAGAGACGCAAGGCCACGCCGGGAAGGTCCGAGAGAAGGTGGCGGCCGTATGGACCGTGGCCGCCCCGAGGGACCTCCCGAGATTGACATCGAACGTCTCATCACCGACAGCCTGTACCTCGACAACCAGGCTCACAGCGTCGTCAGCCGGATGCGTGACATGGATTCCGGCACCAAGAGCCAGTTGAGGCGTCTATACAACGCCGTACGCCGGGCTTGCAGTGCCCCGGAAAGCGAACGGCAGCACCAGTTTGTAATGCTGCGCGCCCGGCTCGCCTATACCATCGCGCGCCATTCGCTGCGTAGCCTGGACACCCTGGAAAAGCTCCTCCTGCAGGTGACCCGGAAGAATGATCCCCGTGGTTACGAGCGTTTCCGCGATCTTTTCGAAGCCATTGTCGCGTACAACGAATAACGAGGAAGCATGAGCGCACACACTGCCGATACGGAACTCAAACTAATTGGGAAGCTCATTCTCGAAGGCGAACTGCAATGTGAAACCGGCCTGCACATCGGGGCCGGCAAGGGATCCCTGGAGATCGGCGGGGCCGACAATCCCGTGGTAAAAGACTCCTCGGGGCAGCCCTACGTGCCGGGTAGTTCGCTGCGCGGGCGCCTGCGTTCTCTTCTCGAGCAATCTTCGGGCCTCGCCGTGCCGTCCGAGCTGGTCTACCTCTCCAAGCGCAAGGGGCAGGAGGTACGCATCCATCAGAGCGACAAACCCGGCGACGACATTTGCCTCCTGTTCGGGCGTAATCCCGGCCGGATGGAGCGCGTCAGCGGCGACACCCTCGAGAGCAGCCACGCGAGCCCGGCACGCCTCACGGTGTGCGACGCGCCGCTCGACCCCGAGAGCATCACGCCCCAAATGCGTGAAAACCTGGATGACGAACTGACCGAGGTGAAGAGCGAGAACGCCATCGACCGCATTACGTCACAGGCCAACCCGCGCACACTCGAGCGTGTCCCTGCCGGGGCGCGCTTTGCCGTCCGTTTCGTGATCGACATCCTTTGCGAGCAGGACAAGGCCCTGCCCGCTCGTCTGGTCGAAGGACTGCGCCTGCTCGAAGACGACAGTCTGGGCGGCGGCGGTTCGCGCGGCAGCGGCCGTGTGCGCTTCCAGAATCTCCGGCTTTCGTGGCGCGGCCGCAATTTCTACTCCGAAGGCGCAGCCGAACAGGAACTGCTCGCCGGAGCCGATCTCGCCGGACTTCAAGAGAAGGTCCGGCAGGAAGATTTTTCATCGCAACTCGCTGAGTAATCATGGAGCCCGCGCTTCTCGTCCGCTTGACGCCCACCGGGCCGTGGCGTATCGGTCCGGAATC
>JBDKSR010000725.1:0-4727 GCA_039680545.1 Bryobacteraceae bacterium
CTCGCCGGGGGCGATCGGGTAGCGGCGTACTCCGATTACCGCAAGCTGATCGAGGATAAGAACGTTGATGCGGTGATTGTGGCTACCAATCAGCACTGGCACGTGTTGCCGGCGATTGCCGCCTGCCGGGCAGGCAAAGACGTATATGTCGAAAAGCCGCTAGGTAACTCAATCGGCGAAGGGCCATTCCTCATAGAGGCGGCCCGGAAGTATGCCCGGATAGTACAAGTTGGCACGCAGCAGCGAAGCCAGCAGCACTATCGGGAGGCAGTGGAACTCATTCATGCCGGCAAGCTGGGAGAGATCTCTGAAGTTCGGGTTTGGGACTACGAGAACTATTGGCCGGGTGCTGGGTCTCCACCCGATTGTGCTCCGCCCGCCGAGCTTGATTGGGATTTTTACGTTGGGCCCTCACCCTATCGCGCGTACAATCCGAACGTCTACTACAACTACGGCTATGACTGGTTTAGAGTTTCCGGCGGCGGCCACCAGGTGGCGTGGGGCGTGCACCACTTCGACGTCGTTCTGTGGGCAATGGGAGTGACATCACCGAGAACGGTGTATGCGACTGGCGGAAACTACGGATACGAAGACAACCACGATTACCCTAATACGTTTACCGCAACCATGGAATTCGGCCCGGGGCCAGTGGCGAAGCGGGGCTTTGTCCTGAACTACACGATGCGGACTGGTGGCCGCAGGGAAACGCGGTCACACGGAAAGTACTTCGTGGGTACTGCCGCATCGATGACACTGAGCCGGGCCGGATACTCGATTGTGCCGGAGCTTCGCAAGGGGCAGTTCGCTGACTCCACTCGCTTTTTGGTGAATCAGGAGGAGACGGTTCTCCCGCAAAAGGATGAAAACCGCCACTTTGAGGTGTTCTTGAACAACATCCGTGCGCGAAAACAACCGGAAGCCAACCCGGTAACCTGTCACCATGCGACGGCTGTCGGACATTTGATGAACATCTCCTGGGAGGTCGGCCGGAGCATACGTTGGGACGGCGAGCGTAATCAAGTGTTGGACGATCCGAAGGCGAACGCCCTTGTGACCAAACCGTACCGCGCCCCATGGAAACTGAAGGTATAGGGGAAGGAGCGGAAACCTAGGCTCGCCGCGTCCATCCATTATGATGGAGATGCATGGCCGAACCCCTTCCTCGCCTTCGCCTCAATCTTGAATTCATGCCGTCGCCGGTCGAAGAACGGCCAGGGCTGCTGATTCGAGACTCGTATCGATACTCGGACATGACGCTGATCATTCCTCCGTTGCTTGTCCAGTGCCTGACGCTGTTCGACGGTGAGCGAACCGATCTCGATCTGCACCAGGCGCTCGCGGAACTGACGGGCGACATTCAAGTGGGCGACGTCGCCAAAAGCCTTGTGGATGCGCTCAGTCAAGCGGGTTTTCTGGAGAACGAGGTCTACCAGCAACTGCGGGAGGGTAAGCACCGCGCCTTCGCCGAGGCAACGGTCCGCGAGGCGACACTCGATGGCTCAGCCTATCCGGCCGAGGCGACCGAACTGCGGACGTGGCTCGTGGACATCATGGGCGATGGTCATGTGACTCAGCCGAAGAGCGACTTGATCGGCATCGCGGCTCCACACGTCAGTCCCGAGGGAGGGCGGCAATCGTATCAGCGGGCCTATGGCTGCCTGAACGGGGAGTACAGCAATCGTACGTTCGTGATCCTTGGTACGTCGCACTACGGGGACCCGAATCGTTTCGGGCTGACGCGCAAGCCGTTTGTCACGCCCCTGGGCACAGCATCGACCGACACACAACTCGTGGATGCCCTGGAGCGCGAGGCAGGTCCGGCGGTGTCGATGGAGGACTATTGCCACTCGGTCGAACATTCAATTGAGTTTCAAGTGGTGTTTCTCCAACACTTATTCGGGCCGGAAATCCGAATTTTACCGGTCCTCTGCGGCTCCTTTGCCAAGAGCATCTATCAAGGCGGCCTGCCGGAAGATGACGAGTCCGTGCGCCGTCTCTTGGGCGCCCTGGGCGAGGTGGCGGCGAGGGAAGGCAACCGGCTCTTTTGGGTGCTTGGAATCGACCTTGCCCATATGGGGAGGCGATACGGGGACAAGTTTGACGCCCATGCCGGCAAGAAGGAAATGCTTCTGGTGGAGGAACAGGACCGCGACCGGATTGGGCGGATCGTGGAAGGCGACGCACAAGGCTTCTGGGAGCGCGTGCAGAAGTACCGGGACAACCTGAAATGGTGCGGCGCCACGGCGCTTTATACGTTCCTGCGAACTGTTCCCGCAGCGCGCGCGGAACTGCTGCACTACGACCAATGGAACATTGATCCGGAAAGCGTCGTTACGTTCGGAGCGTTTGCGTTCCGGCGTTACTCAGGAACCGCAGCCAGCCAGTAGCCCGGCCGGGTGACGACCTTCAGGTCCCGGCGCTGCGCACCGGTTGAGCCGAACACCTGGACCTTGATTTCGTGGAATCCACCCTCGACCTTGTTGTTGGGCGAGTAGTTGACGATGTACTGGCTGTGTACTTCCTCGCCGATTTGGCTGATTGCCCTTTCCAGGTCTCTGATCGAGTCGAAACCGAACTCCCGGCCGCCGGTGAAATCGGTTAGTACCTCGGCGGGGTTGTCGACAAAAATGGCCTTCACCGACCTGAAGATCTCGACAAACAGCGGGAGGAAGTTGATCGAGGTTCCCTCCAGTCCGCTAACGGCACGGGCGTTTTCCGGCGTCGGAACCACCATGCCCGGCATGGGGCGCGCCGTCGAAGGAATGGGGTCAGGACGAGGCGGCTGGGGCTTCGCGGTAAGGGTCGCCATCAACCGGCTGAGGTTAACGGTATAGACGAGGACGTTCTCCAACTGCGCCATCGTGAGTGTGTCGCGAATGCGGCCCTCGCTGCTCCGGTCCCTCGTTTCGCCGATTATGAGGAGAATGCGGCGGCGGTTGGCAGGCCTTCTCGACAACATGCGGATGCCCGTCATCGAAGCATCAATCACGCGGTTGCTGGACGCACCGACTTTGAGTTTCTCGAGCGCGGCATCGACGCTATCCGAGTCCGACGTAAAGTCCTGCAGCACGTCGATGCGATGCGCGTATGAGAGAACTGCGATTTCGCCCTGCTCACCGGTCAGAAGGCCCTGGAGCAGCGGGCCGATCTTCCGGATCTTAGGAAGGATAGATTGTGTCTCCCAACTCGACTGGATTGCCACCACGAGCGAGATCGGGACAAACGACACGTCGACTTTGATGTCTTGGGGTTTGTTGTTGTCGAGCAGACGGAAGTTGCTCGGCTGGAGGCCGTTGACGTACCTCCCGTCACGATCGGTGACTGTAACAGGAACCGTAACAACGTTGACAGTGGCACGGAAAACCTGGTCGGGAGCTTCTTCCTGTTGTGCCAGCAGAGAAACCGCAAGGAGCCCTGCAATCAGACATCGAACGATGGTCATGTTCGTAGTAGCCTAAACCTATCTTTGAACGCCGAGGTTACAGTACGCCGGGACTGCGTGCTCGATACGCGCCGCGGAACATGCCGACAACGTACGGCACTACTTCCACGATAACATTCGGAACCCCCCGCGCGGTGCCCTCAAAGTGGCAGGTCGAGGACGGCTTAGGATATGTTCTGGAGGATGCCACCGCTCGCCGCGAAGGGCGGCTCATCCGTGCATCGAGGCACATTATCTGTGTCGTGCCGGATGCTATCGTTATTGCGGATGGTGTGGACGCGCTGGTTTGTTGTATCAACGGCGAGGGACGGAG
The DNA here is from genome assembly GCA_039680545.1 of Bryobacteraceae bacterium. Taxonomy (GTDB): domain Bacteria; phylum Acidobacteriota; class Terriglobia; order Bryobacterales; family Bryobacteraceae; genus JAEHDI01. The sequence continues at coordinate 3,756 of JBDKSR010000725.1, forward strand.
GCGATCGATGAAGAGATTCTTCGGTGTTCTGTTGCTTATCGCGGCCCCAATACTGGCCGAGCCGCTCCCGGTGCGCGGTTTGCACGTAAGCGCGCCTTTGCCCGGCGAAATTGCGCTGGCGGAGAAGTTCATCCGTGAAGTGCTGCCCAAGGAAGGTGTCAACGTGCTGGTCGTCGAGTTCAACTATCGATACCAGTTCACGAAGCGCCCGGAAGTCGCCGACAACGACGCGCTCTCGCGCGATGACGTCAAGCGCCTGGTGGAGGCATGCCGCGCGGCGAAAGTGAAGTTGATCCCACAGATCAACATGCTGGGGCATCAATCCTGGCGTGAGAAGACGTCTTCGCTGTTGCGCGCACACCCGGAGTTCGATGAAACTCCTGGAGCCTACCCGGACAACAAGGGAATTTACTGTCGCAGTTACTGTCCGCTGCATCCGCAGGTGCATGAGGTCGTATTCGACTTGATGGATGAACTCGCCGAGGCTTGCGAGGCGGATGCTTTCCACGTGGGGATGGACGAAGTCTTTCTGCTGGGCGAGGACCAGTGTCCGCGCTGCCGCGGACGCAACAAAGCCGATCTGTTGGCCGGCGAGGTACGGCTTTTGCGGGATCATCTCGCCAAGTCGAACCGCACGCTGTGGATGTGGGGCGACAGGTTCCTGGACACCCCTACGACCGGCATGGGCAAGTGGGAGGCGGCGGAGAACGGAACGGCGGCGGCCCTGCAGAGCGTGCCCAAAGATATCGTGATCGCGGACTGGCATTACGTGACGGCCCATCCGACGGCGCCCTATTTTGCACTGCAAGGTTTCAGAGTGGTGTCTTCGCCATGGCGTAACGCCAGCGTCGCGCTGCGCCAACTGGATATGATTCGCCTTGCTCGTATGAACTCAAGCTCGGCCGTGGCCGAACGAATGTTAGGTGTGCTGCATACCACCTGGTGTGGCTTTGGGGCGTTCGTTCGCACGTA
>JBDKSR010000726.1:0-4283 GCA_039680545.1 Bryobacteraceae bacterium
ATGCCGCCGCTTTCTCCTCGGCGTTGCCGCCGATTTCGCCGATCATCACGATGGCGTGCGTGTCACGATCCTCGTTGAACAACCGGATGGCGTCGATGAAATTCGTGCCGATGATCGGATCCCCGCCGATGCCGATGCAAGTCGACTGGCCGATACCCAGACGGGTCAATTGATCCACGGCTTCGTAGGTCAGCGTCCCGGAACGGGATATGACGCCGACGTTGCCGGGCCGGTGTATGTGACCCGGCATGATGCCGATTTTGCACTGGCCGGGGGAGATGATACCCGGACAGTTGGGGCCGATCAAACGCGTGTGCTTGCCCTGCAGGAAGCGCCACGCCTTCACCATGTCCAGCGTGGGAATCCCTTCCGTGATGCAGACGACGAGCGGCAGGCCTGCCTCGGTAGATTCCATAATGGCGTCGGCGGCAAAAGCCGGCGGCACGAAGATGGCCGAGGCCGTGGCTCCGGTGGCATCCACAGCTTCACGGACGGTATTGAACACCGGAAGGTCGAGGTGCTTTGTGCCACCTTTACCCGGCACGACACCACCCACGATCTGAGTCCCGTAGGCGATGCACTGCTGTGAGTGAAAGGTCGCTTCCTTCCCCGTGAAACCTTGAATCAGAACCCGCGTGCTTCCATTGGCAAGGATACTCATCGCGCCAACCCCACCACTTTCTCGGCCGCGTCGCGCATACCGCTGGCAACCGTGAAATTCAGTCCGGACTCGGTCAGAATCCTTCTGCCCTCCTCCACGTTAGTGCCCTCCATGCGGACGACGATCGGCACCTTAACCTGAAGTTCATGTGCCGCGGCCACCACGCCCTGGGCCAGCGTGTCACACCGCAGAATCCCACCAAAGATGTTGATCAGTACAGCCTTCACGTTCTTGTCTGAGAGAAGGATGCGAAAGGCGTTCTTGGTCTGATCGGCACTGGCGCCGCCGCCGACATCCAGGAAGTTCGCAGGGCTCCCGCCCGCCCACTGGATGATGTCCATGGTCGCCATCGCGAGACCGGCGCCGTTCACCATGCAACCCACGGTTCCATCGAGCTTGATGTAGTTCAGGCCGAAGCGGGAGGCTTCGACTTCGAGCGGGTCCTCTTCGTTCAGATCCCGCAGCTCAAGCAAGTCTTTGTGCCGGTAAAGCGCGTTGTCGTCGAGGTTTATCTTGGCGTCCAGCGCGATCACCTTGCCGTCGGCCGTGAGGACAAACGGGTTGATCTCGGCAAGCGAGGCGTCAACCGCTTCATACGCTTTCGCAAGCGCCATCATCGCGGCGGATGCCGGACCGACCGCCTTCGCGGGCAGGCCCATGCCAAAAGCAAGATTGCGCGCCTGGAAAGGCCGAAGCCCCAAGCCGGGCTCGATGGTCTCTTTCAGGATAAGTTCCGGAGTCTTCGCGGCAACGACCTCGATCTCGACGCCGCCGGCCGCGGACGCCATGAAAACCGGCTTGCCTTGAACGCGGTCGAGCACAATTCCGACGTACAGTTCGCGCTCAATCGGCAGCGTTTCTTCGATCAGGACGCGGTGCACGGTGCGTCCTTCCGGGCCTGTCTGCGGAGTGACCAATTTCATCCCGAGTATCGCCTTGGCGAGCACGGCAGCCTCGTCCGCATCCTTGGCGACTTTGACCCCGCCGCCCTTACCTCGGCCGCCGGCGTGGATTTGAGCCTTAACGACAACGCTCCCCCCGATTTTCTTAGCCGCCGCCGCGGCCTCTTCCGGGGTGTAAACGACTTCGCCTTGCGGCACAGGGACGCCGTATTGCGCCAAGATGGCCTTGGCCTGGTACTCATGAATTTTCATTGGAAAGCACCTGTGCTAGGATTTGAAGAAACTCAAAACTCCTAATATAACATGACGTTACTGTCCTACCTGGACCGAGTGATGGCCCGGGAAAACCTATCCGCAGCAGACGCGGAACAAGCCATGCTGGCCATACTCGGCGGCGATGCCTCAACCGCCCAGATCGCCGCTTTCCTGGTCGCACTCCGGATGAAAGGAGAGACGGCACAGGAGCTCGTCGGCTTCGCCCGAGCCATGCGCCAAAGGGCGAGCCGCATCGAAACCGGGCTCGAAGTGGCGAAACTGGTGGACACCTGCGGAACGGGCGGCGATTACGCGGGGACGTTCAACATCTCGACGATCGCCGCGTTCGTGGTCGCGGGAGCCGGAGTGCACGTGGCCAAGCACGGAAACCGGTCGATCACGAGCCGGTGCGGAAGCGCCGATGTGATGGAAGCGCTCGGGGTAAAGATCGCGCTCACAACGGAGCAATTGGCACGGTCGGCACGGGAGACCGGCATCGCTTTTCTGTTCGCCCCGACGATTCACCCCGCGATGAAGTTCGCTCAGCCGGCACGCCTGGAACTGAAGACCCGAACCGTGTTCAATATCCTGGGCCCGCTGACCAACCCCGCCGGAGCCGGTGCGCAACTATTGGGCGCCCCCAGCGAACAGGCCGCCGGGCTGATCGCAGAAGCTCTTTGCGGCCTCGGGATCAATCACGGTTTCGTGGTCCACGGCTCTGACGGTCTCGACGAGATTACGACAACCGGCCCATCCTTGGTCTTCGAAATCACCGGCACACGAGTTGAGCGAAAGACGGTCGACCCTGACGATTTCGGGGTGCCTTTGGCCAAGCCGGAAGACCTGAAGGGCGGCGATCTCGATACGAACTGCGCGATCGCCAGGGATGTCCTGAGCGGAGGCACAGGCCCCAAGCGCGATGCCGTGCTTGTGAATGCCGCAGCGGCTCTCGTGGCAGCGGGGGGCGCAGCGGATTTCCGGGAGGGGATGGCCCTCGCGGCCAAGTCGATCGATTCGGGAGCGGCTCAGCGCAAGGTCGAGAAACTCGTCCGCTTCACCCAGCAGTTTGCCTGATATCCCAGCCTACCGGTACGCTTTCCAGACAAGCAGAGCGACTGCCGCCAGGAATCCGGCGAGTGCCTGATACTCCTGGTTGCGCAAGTAAAGGCTCCACCGGAATGACGCGCCGGAGGATGCGGCGCTCAGTCGCGGCCAGAGCAGCGGGACTCGCTCCGCATAGCTTTCATACGACGGGAATATCTTCCGTAAGTGCTGTTCCTCAAGCTCGATAACCGGCAGATAGACGAACACGAAGAAGACCGCGAAAATCAACGCCAACAAGAGACTCCGAGAGGATGCCGCCAGACCGGCCGCGACCAGCAGAGTCCCCAGATACAAAGGGTTCCGGAGGTGTGCATAGGGACCGCCCTCCGCGAGCTGTTCGTTCTTCGCCAGGTGGCCCGCCGCCCAGGCGCGCAACAGCAGCCCCAGTACGGCAACCGGCGAGCCGTAGGCTAGGGACTTAGTGTCCGGCGCGGACAGGTAGGCGAACGCCGCGAGAAGCACAAAGCCGCTCGGAACACGCAAGCGCGCGACGAAATCGGCATACGGTTTCCAGAACCAATATCGGCGGGTCATCCAGAACATCCTAATGAGAGGTTTTGTAAGGAGAACTGCTCGCGCAACGCTTCGAGCACGTCACGAGGCGCGATCTCACGCATGCACGGTTCAACTTCATGGCGGCGTTTGTACGACGTGACGGCCTGCGCGCTACGCAACGTGCGAAAGGTTCCGCCGTAGGGGCCGTTGCGCGCCGGGTCCGTGGGCCCGAAGATTGCAACGCCGGGCTTACCGAGGGCCGCCGCGAGGTGCATCGGGCCGCTGTCGATCCCGACAACGGCGCGGGCTTTGCGGGTGGCATAGATCAAACCGGGAATGCCGGAAATATTGACCAGAGCCTCGGGCACTCGCGACAGAAGATCCCGTGCCTGCGGAGGACCGTTTAGAACCAGCGGCACCCCAAACTCCCGCCGCACACTTCCGGCGAGTTCGGCGTAGTATTCCATCGGCCACTGCTTGCCAGGCCACCCGGCCAACGGGTTGGCCAGTATGAACTCCCCATCAGGCAAATCGCCTTCGGGCGTTCCCTCGGGCAACGGGAAAGCATGAACGACACTCGATGCGCCCGCGGCCGTGGCCAGTTCCAAGTTCCGGTCAACGACGTGCGCCGTTTTCGCCAACACGCGATCCGAGTAAAACAAAGCGGCCAGGCGCTCACGCAAAAGAGATTGATGGAATCCAAAGATGTGATCGGGGTGCGCCACAGAAGCCACGAGCGCCGATTTCAGAAGGCCCTGGAAATCCACGGCGAGATCGAAGCGCTTGGCCCGGAGCGCACGCCACGCAGAGGATATTCCCGCAATGGTTTTCCGTTGCAGCAGGATCGTCTCATCAACGAAGGGATT
>JBDKSR010000727.1:0-5631 GCA_039680545.1 Bryobacteraceae bacterium
TTCTGCCGCAGCCAGGCGACGTGTACGTCGACCGTTCGCGTGGAGGTCGTCTCCTCGTAGCCCCACACATCCGTGAGCAGTTGCTCGCGGGAAAGTGTCTCCCCCCGATGTTCAATCAGGTACCGGAGCAACTGAAACTCTCTGGCCGAAAGGGACACCGGCTGACCATTCCGTGAAACTTCCGTCCGCCGGAAATCCACCTGTAGCGAGCCGAAGCGGTGTACTGATGCGGGATGGAACGGCCCACGCCCAGCCCGCCGCAACAGCGCCTCGATGCGCGCCAGCAGCTCCGGCATCTCAAAAGGTTTGGCCAGGTAGTCATCCGCCCCAAGCTTCAATCCGAGCACTTTGTCGACCGTCTGGCTCCGCGCTGTCAGCATCAGAATAGGCATTGCGAACCCGACTTGACGGAGGTCGCGGCAAACATCCAGCCCGCTCTTCTTCGGGAGCATGATGTCGAGCAGAATCATGTCGAACAGGCCGTTCACGGCGCGATCTAATCCGCTTTCGCCGTCGGCCGCGGTCTCGACGCGATACCCTTCGCTTCGCAGGCGGTCGCTCAGAGTCATGCGCAGACCCGCCTCGTCCTCCACCAGTAGGATCCTCTCGTTCATCTCACCCCTTCCTCTCTGTTGCGTACTCGCGGCCGGCCTCGGCCTTGGGCAGATGCAACGTGAAGGCGCTGCCTTTACCAGGCGTGCTTTTCACCGTAATCTTTCCCCCCATCGCCGACGCCACGCTGGCTGCCAGGCTTAATCCCAGTCCCGTTCCATGGATCTGGCCCGCGGTTGCCGCTTCTCCCCGGTAGAACGGTTCAAAAATATGATGCCGGTCCTCCGGGTCGATTCCCAAGCCCTTGTCTTCGACCGTGATTTGCACGTCGTTGCCCTGTACCGCCGCGCGAATTCCCAGCCATCGCGAATCGCCACTATATTTAACAGCGTTGTTGAGCAGGTTCTGAAGACAGTGCTTTACCGCCAGTTCGTCCACAAAGACGTCCGGCAGTCCTTCGGGGATATGCTCGTCGGTCGAGAAACCGGCTTCTTGAATCATGGGACTCGATTCAGCCAGCACTTCTTTGATCAACCTCGCCGGTGAAACACGGCGCAGATCAAAGCGCCGGCCGGCCTCGTCCGCGGCGAAATCGAGAACCTGCTCCACCATCGAGCGCAGGCGCCTGCCGTGGGCGCGAACCAGTTCGCCATACTCCTGCACCTGTTCCCGGGATCTCACCACCCCGTCGGCGAGGTTCTCTCCCGCGGAACAGATTACCGCCACCGGAGTTCGCAACTCGTGGGAAACACCCGCCACGAAATCAATCTGAAGTTTCGCCAGGCGCTGCGCCCGTTGCGATAGGACAATTACGGTTCCGACAGCGACGGCAAGTAGTAGTAAGACGCCAAAACTCACCGCGAGATTACGACGGCGCACGCCCTCCACCACGGAATTCAGCGTTCCGAACTTGTGCCACACCGCCAGTTGCCAGTGCTCATACTCCGGCTCGGTGAGAATTTGCAGGCCGCTTCCGAAGGTTTCGCGGCGTTCCACGCCGGCGCTTCCCGAAGCTCTCTCCGGGGCCCTTTCTCCCACGGGTTGCTCCGGCTCGAAGTCGCCGCGCGGGGTGTCGATCAACTCAATTCGCGCAGCGGCTGATGCAAGCTCGGACCTGCCGAAATTGGGTGATGACCGGTAGATAGTCTTGCCTGGTTGCCCCGGGACGAGCACGGCTGCTTCGTAAACGCTTCCGTCGCCGATACCGAAGTGCCGGCGTGCCAGGTCCGGCAGCAGTTGTTGTTTGATGCAGTTCAGGTTGAGTTCCACGATGATGAAGCCCACCAGATAAGGGCGCGGCGGCCCACTGGGCTGTATCTGAATCGGGAACTCAACGAGCGGGCGCGTCAGCGCGGGGACGCTCGCGTGCATCGTCCAGAAACGTCCGATACGCTCGAATCGGGGGGGTGTGCCGAGTCTCCGCCGGAGCCCGGCCAACCTTTGATGCACAATTTCGAGGCGAGGCTCCCATTTGGCCGGCTGGGGCTTCTCGCTCTTCATGTCGAGCTTCCAAAACTGCGGTGTCTGGCCGTGCCCAAACCACCAGACGTACACGTCCGATATCAGGTCAGGGTAAGAGGCTGTGCTCTTCCAGGCGATATGATCCTGCGCTACACGTGGAAGATCCCGGGCGACATCCGGGCGCGGCTCGGGGCGGAAAGCGCTGCACGCCCGGTACAATTCGCGAAGGTAATCCTGATGGAAGTGGCTGACCGACGTGTTCAGGCTGATCTGCATCCGCTCCCGGTCGGCTTCGCTGACTTGGCCGATCCATCGGTATTGCAGGACCGCCAAAATAACCAATATTGCAACCAGCACCGCCAGGTAGCCGTACGACAATGAGGAGCGGAATGGAATCCGCCGTTTGCGCGGGAATCGCCTCGCCATGTCGTTATAGTAGTAGATCATGACCTCTGGAAGAATTAGGGCGGCGGAAGCGCTGGTGCTGTTCGATATTGATGGTACGCTGATCAGGCGTCCGGGACCGCATCATCGCAACGCTTTGATCGAGGCGGTGCGTCGCACCACCGGCCTTGAGACCACGACTGATGGCATCCCGCTCCACGGCATGCTCGATCCGGACATCCTGTCCATCATGCTGCGGAATGCAGGCGCTACTTCCCGTCTGATCCGCGAGGTCATGCCGGAGATCACCCGCCGCGCGCAATCGATCTACGTGCGAAACTGCCCGGATCTTGGGCGGAAGGTCTGCCCAGGGGTGCGCCGTCTTTTGGCGGGCCTCGATCGCCGGCGTGTCCCGATGGGGCTCGTCACAGGCAATCTCACGCGGATCGGATGGAAGAAAGTCGAACGGGCGGGCCTGAAGCCGCACTTCACGATCGCCGCCTTTGCTGAAATGCATCGCACCCGCGCCGGCCTGGCGCGAATTGCTATCCGCTTCGCCCGCGAGAATGGCCTGGTTCGCAAGGATGCGCATATTTCACTGATTGGCGATACTCCCGCCGATGTCCGTGCTGCGCGCGCCAACGGCCTTTTTGCCGTCGCTGTGGCGACCGGAATCTCGACTCACGACGAGCTCGCCGCGGAGTCTCCCGATCTTCTGGTCGATGACATGCGCTCGCTAAGGCCGGGCGATCTCCTCTGATTACTCGATGACCAGCAGCAGGTCCTTGGACTCCACCTGCTGGCCGGGCTGGACTAGCCTCTGTGTGATCTTGCCGGAGCAAGGCGCATAGACCGTTGTCTGCATCTTCATCGCTTCGAGCACGAGGAGCCGGTCGCCCCGTTGGACGTCCTCGTTCAGTTCCACGGCTATGCTTGTGACGACGCCCGGAATCGGTGCGCCGACCTGTCCTGCCGCCTCCGGATCGGCCTTGGGACGGACCGGAGTCGTCTCTTTCCGGGAGCGGTCTTTTATATCCACTTCGCGCGGCTGTCCGTTCAGTTCGAAAAACACCGTGCGGAATCCGTCCGGGCGCGGCTCTCCGATTGTGAGAAATTTGACCACCAACGTCTTGCCGGGCTCCAGATCGACGGTGATCTCTTCTCCCCGCTGCATTCCGTAAAAGAACTGCGGCGTCGGCAGTATTTCCATGTCGCCATAGGTCTGGTGCGTCCTCGCGAACTTGAGAAACACCTCGGGATACATGATGTAGCTGAGCACTTGGTCGCGCGTCGGCTTGCGGCCGATTCGCTTTTCCAAGGTCGCCGCGGTCTCTTCGAAATTCACCGGCTCCAGGCGCGCGCCGGGCCGCCCCCTGCGTGGCTTCGCTCCGCGCAGGACCACCTTCTGAATCTGCTTAGGCCAGCCGCCTTCCAACTCGCCGATGGCTCCCGAGAACATCTCGACCACGGAGTTCGGAACGTTCAGATGATGATCCGCGCCGAGCCGTTCGAATTCCCGTACCGTCAATCCGTGACTCACCAGGAACAGCGCCATATCTCCGACAACCTTGCTCGTCGGCGTTACCTTGACGATGTCCCCGAACGCCATGTTCACCTCGGCGTAAGTGCGCACGACCTCCTGCCAGCGGTGGCCCAGTCCCATCGCCTCGGCCTGCTCTTTCAGGTTCGTGTATTGTCCGCCCGGCATCTCGTGCGTGTAGACTTCGGCTGAGCCCGTGCGGGGGCACGTGTCAAATGGCGCGTAGTAAGTTCGGACGGTCTCCCAGTATTCCGCGCACCGGTTCAACGCCTCGATGTCGAGTCCCGTCGCCCGCCGCGTGTGTTCGAGCGCAGCCACAATAGAGTTCAGGTTCGGCTGGCTCGTCGAGCCGCTCATTGACGCGATCGCTGCATCTACTGCATCGACGCCCGCTTCGGCCGCTTTCAATACACTGGCTGATGCCACTCCGCTTGTATCGTGCGTGTGGAAATGGACCGGGATGCCGATTTCGTTCCGTAGAGCCTTGACGAGTTTCTCCGCGGCCGCCGGTTTACATAGACCCGCCATGTCCTTGATTCCGAGCATGTGCGCGCCCATCTTTTCGAGTTCTTTCGCGAGCCGCACGTAGTAGTCGAGCGAATACTTTGCGCGCGCCGGGTTGAGAATGTCGCCGGTGTAACAGATCGTCGCTTCGCAGACTTTTCCGGTCTTTCTCACTTCCTCCATCGAAACCTTCAAGTTCGGCAGCCAGTTCAGTGAGTCGAACACACGGAAGATGTCGATGCCCTGCGCCGCCGCTTCGCGAATGAACTCCCGCACTGCGTTATCCGGGTACGCCGTGTAACCCACCGCGTTCGAAGCGCGCAACAGCATCTGGAAACAAATGTTCGGGATGAGTTCCCGCAGCCGCCTCAGCCGTACCCATGGGTCCTCGTTCAGAAATCGAAGCGCCACGTCGAAGGTCGCGCCGCCCCACAACTCCAGGCTGAACAAGTTGTGCAGCCTGTGCGCGACATACCCTGCGATCAGCGCCATGTCGTGCGTCCGCAATCGCGTCGCGATCAGCGATTGGTGCGCGTCGCGAAAGGTCGTATCCGTGATGAGCAGTTCTTTCCGCGCCCGTGCCCACTCGCTGAACTTTTCCGCGCCGAGTCTGTCGAGAAGTTGCCGGGTTCCTGACAGTGGTATGGTCGGGTCGTGTGCCGGGACCGGCGGCGGCACGATCCGGTCGGGGTGCTTTCTTCCCGCCACCTCGGGATTCCCGTTCACCAATACCTCACCCAGGTAGCTCAGTAGTTTCGTTGCACGATCCTTGCGCGGTGAGAAGCGGAATAGCGCCGGAGTGTCGTCGAGGAAAGATGTCGTGGCTTGTCCCGACTGGAACCCCGGGTGATTGACCACGTTTTCGAGAAACTGAATGTTCGTCTTGACGCCGCGTACCCGAAACTCCCGCAGGCACCGGTCCATCCTCTGGCAAGCGTGCTTGAACTCGCTTCCCCAAGCCGTAATTTTCACTAGCAGCGAGTCGTAGTACGGTGTGATCACCGCGCCGTTGTATGCCGTCCCGCCATCCAGCCGGATACCGAATCCCGCCGGCGCGCGGTATGTGGAGATCTTGCCGTAGTCCGGCACGAAGTGGTGTTCCGGGTCCTCGGTTGTTACTCTGCATTGCAGCGCGTAACCGTACGAGGACATCTGGTCCTGCTGCGGCAGGTTCATTTCGGGCCCGTGCA
>JBDKSR010000728.1:0-5811 GCA_039680545.1 Bryobacteraceae bacterium
AACGCCCGCCGCCACCTTCAGCAAGCTTCTACGATTCTGTTTCACAGGTGCCTCCTCAATGTGGTATAGGTGCAATCATAATTCTATGAGACGCAGAGCGTTCTTGGGAATCCCAGCCGCTGTTGCCAGCCTGGGTGCGGACTCACAAACGGTTCCCCGCTACAAGGTCGTCAGCGCCTTCAAGCCGGGGCCGGTAATCGGCATGCCGGGGCGCTACCCGGGGCAGGTTGTCTCTATTCACTCGGCCAGATCGATTGACGAAGCTACGGATAAAGTGGATCCTGCCGTCGTCTCCAAGATGCTGACGGAAGGCATGAAAGCCCTTTGCGGGGTAAAGGATCCGAGGGACGCGTGGCGTCAGCTGTTCGCTCCGCAAGACGTGGTTGGCATCAAGGTGAACTGCTCGGGAGCGCCCGGTCTTGTGTCCGCTCCGGAGGTCGTGGCCGAGATCAGCAGGAACCTCATCTCGGCCGGAGTGAAGGCGGAGCAGATCTACATCTATGAACGCTTCCAAAACCAGTTGGACCAGGTCAACTATGCCGCCTATCTTCCGCAGGGCGTGAAAATTGTCGCCATGGAGGGACGGCGCGGCAGCATACGCGCCTACGATCCGAAGACGTACGTCGAGATCGATTTCTTCGGAGAGGACGACACGCGTTCGAACATGGCGCGGCTGGTGACGGAAGACCTGACCAAGATCATCAACGTACCGAATATGAAGGACCACAGCGCCGCCGGTGTGACCGGATGCCTGAAAAACATCGCGTACGGCGATTTCTCGAACGTTGCGCGCTCGCACGAGGCGCCCAAATCCGAGACGCGCACTTTCATCGGAACCTTGGCTTCCGTCGAACCGCTCCGCTCGAAGACTGTCCTTCAGATCATGGACGGTCTGCGCGGCGTCTGGCACGAAGGTCCCTTTGCCTGGAACCCGAAGTATCGCTTCTACCCGAAGCAAATGATGTTCGGCACCGACCCGGTGTCCATCGACCGCCTGCTGATCGACATCATCGAGAACAAGCGCAAGGCCGAAGGCGCTCTCTCCATCTGGGACCGGAACATGGCCAACGTCGTGGGCGGCGGTGCCAGGTATTCGCCCAACAAGAACCGTTTCCTGCGCGAGCCGGGGCACATCGAATATGCGTCTACACTGGGGCTCGGTGTGTACGATATCAACAAAATCTAGGTGAAGAGGCTCGAAGTATGACTTTCCCTCTGCTTCTGGCGCTTCTCTTGCCTGGAATCTATTGGGACCAGGGGCCGGATACGATCAGCGCTCTGCGCCACGCAGGCATAGAGTGCGTACACGGGCCTGCCGGAAAAGCCGCTGCCTGGAAGAAAGCCGGTTTCTGCTATGTAGCTGTCAGTACGGCTGAGTTGGAGGGGTACCGCCGGGCGATCGCGCCGGGCGTGCGAATGGTTGCCAATGAAGCCTCGGCAACACGCTCGCCTTGGATCGTCGCCAACGGATGGCGCTTCGAACGGGCGGACGCGAAGGGCACCTATGTGTACGAGCCAAAGGCCGGTGGCGCGGCGCTCGCTGCAGCGGAGGCGTTTGCCTACGGTGTGCAGTCGGTCCTTCGCATTGACCCTACAGATCTTCCGGAACTCGGTCGCATGCTGGCCTTCCTGAAGCGCTGCGAAAAGCCGCCATTGCCGGCTTTGGCCGATGTCGGCGTCGTTGACGACGGATCCCCACTGGTGGGCGAGGTGATGAACCTGCTCCTGCGCCGCAACGTGCTCTTTCACGCACTGAAGGCTCCCGATCCTTCGTATCCGATTAACATTCAGTTCGGCGTGAATTACCAGAAGGCTGACGCCAGGGACCCCGGGCCATTCGCTCTCAGGATACGGCGCGAATTGACCGACGAACGGAGGCTGCTGCAGATCTTCGGTAGTTCCGTCGTGATCGGGCGCGTGGAATCCGATGGTAAACACACTCGGATTCACTTGCTCAATTACGGCCGGAATCCCGTCGAGGGGTTGCGCGTGCGCATTCGCGGATCCCATAGCAAGCCGTCACTCCTGATAGAAGGGCATGAGGGAGCACAGCCCGAGGACTTCGTCTCATCCGGCGGCGGAACCGAGTTTTCTGTCCCCGTAATAAACCATTACGCCGTCGCGGACCTTGAAGTATCGGTTCCGTAACGCGCTTTTCATGGTTTTGTAACAGTATTCACGCTATCTTCAAAGAGGCCCCTCGTATGAGGAAGATACTGCTCATCGAAGACGACGCTGATCTGTTCGCACTCCTGAAGTACAACCTGGAAAAAGAAGGCTACCTGTTCGTGGGCTCTCAAACGGGAAAGGGTGCAGTCGATCTCTTCCGGCGCGAGCGCCCCGATCTCGCCATCCTTGATATCATGCTGCCGGAATGCGACGGCCTGGAAATCTGCCGGGGGGTTCGCGGTGACCCGGACCTCGCCGACGTCCCCATCATCTTTTTAACCGCCCGTGCCTCCGAAACGGACCGCATCGTGGGCCTGGAACTCGGCGCCAACGATTACGTCGTCAAGCCGTTCTTCGTGCGGGAACTGATCGCGCGCATCAAAATACAGCTTCGAGGACCGGCCACGCCGTCTCGCATGTTAAGGGCGGGGGACTTGGAAGTGGATCGCACCAGGCTTGAGGTGCGGTTGCGGGGCGAACTTGTGCCCATGACCGCCACCGAGTTCAAGTTGCTTGAGTATTTGATGGGGCGGCCAGGGGTCGTCTTCAGCCGTGACCAGCTTCTTGACGCAGTCTGGGGACACAATCGCGTCGTAACTGATCGCACGGTGGACGTTTACGTGTTGCGGCTTCGCCAGAAGATTGAAGCGAACCCCACCAGCCCCACTTTTATCCGCTCCGTCCGTGGTTTCGGCTACAGTTTCGCCCCTCCGGCTGAACAATAGCGCGGCCCTTTCACGTAGTATTTACCTCACAGTCACGAAACTGTAACATCCAGCTTCGAAAATGTAATTGTGAAAGTTACAATTCGATGTCTCCTCCTTGCGGGCGTGGGTGCCGCGATCCTCGCGACCTCCGCTCCAATCGCTCAGGCTCAAGTTTTAGTAAACGGCGCGGGCGCAACTTTTCCCTATCCTATCTATGCGAAGTGGTTCGACGAATACCACAAGACAAACCGTCAGGTAATGATCAATTACCAGTCCATCGGGTCTGGAGGCGGGATCCGGCAATTGCTGGCCGGGACCGTCGATTTCGGGGCGTCCGACAGTCCGATGACGGCCGGCCAACTTGCGAAGGCGAAAATAAGGGTACTTCACTTTCCTGCCGTGCTTGGCGCTGTCGTCGCCACCTATAACGTACCGGGCGTCAATCGGGAGCTGAATTTCACTTCCCATGCGCTGGCCGGAATCTACCTTGGCACGATTAGAAAGTGGAACCACCCGGAACTCGTCAAGGCCAACCCAGGGGTGAAACTTCCCGCCACGGACATCGTTCCCGTACGCCGGTCTGACGGCAGTGGGACAACCTTTGTCTGGACCGACTTCCTCTCAAAAGCCAGCCCGGAATGGAAAAGCAAAGTGGGTGCTGGCACATCGGTTAGCTGGCCGGCCGGACTCGGTGCCAAGGGCAACGAGGGAGTTGCCGGGCTCGTGAAGCAGATGCCCAACTCGATCGGTTATGTCGAGCTCGTTTACGCCTTGCAGAATAAGATGCCTTACGGCCGCGTACAGAACGGTTCAGGCGTCTTTGTGAAGGCCGAACTGAAGAGCGTTACGGCGGCTGCCGCCTCGGTCGCGGCGAGTATGCCCAGTGATTTTCGCGTCTCAATTACGAACGCGTCAGGCAAGGACGCCTATCCCGTGGCGAGCTTTACTTGGCTGCTTGTTCCCGCCAAGATCGGGGATACCACGAAACGCAAGGCCCTAACCGGATTCCTTCGCTGGATGCTGTCTGAAGGGCAGAAGTTCGCGGTGCCACTGGGATACGCTCCACTGCCCAAGGCGGTCATCGCAAAAGAAGTGAAAGCGATTGCGGAGGTTCAGTAGTCGTGCGAATGCCCGCTCGCCTGAACGGGGACGAGGTCGCCCGCGTCATTACAGTTTGCGTCGCCTCCAGCATCCTGGTGATCACGGCGCTGCTGGTGATCGAACTGTATTCCGGTTCAAAAGCAGGAATCGCCGCCTTCGGGTGGCGCTTCCTGACAGCGACTGCCTGGGACCCCATTGCAGGTGAATTTGGCGCGCTGCCCTTCATCTACGGGACGCTCGTCAGTTCGGCGCTGGCTCTGCTGTTCGCCGTTCCGCTCGGGTTGGGAGCGGCGATCTTCCTCTCGGAGCTGGCGCCGCCCGGAATCTCCGACGGCTTGAGCTTTCTGGTGGAACTGCTTGCAGCCGTGCCGAGCGTGATATACGGGTTGCTCGCGGTCTTCGTTCTGGTGCCGCTGTTGCGCGACCCCATACAGCCGTTCCTGGGCCGTGTGCTTGGATTTCTTCCTCTGTTTCAAGGGCCGTCTTACGGGGTTGGGATGCTCGCGGCTGGCGTGACTCTCGCCATCATGATCCTTCCCTTTATCGTTTCGATCTCACGCGAGGCCTTGCTGTCCGTGCCTCGCGAACAGCGGGAAGCGGCGCTGGCTCTCGGTGCGACACGATGGGAGGCGACGTGGCAGGTTGTCGTGCCGTTCGCCCGTCTCGGTATCGCCGGCTCGGTGTTCCTTGCGCTGGCTCGTGCGCTGGGCGAAACGATGGCGGTCACGATGGTGATCGGAAATGACCCTAAGATCGGCAAGTCGCTGTTCGACGCCGGTTATTCGATCGCCGCGGTCATCGCCAACGAGTTCACCGAGGCCACCGACGACCTTCACTTGAGCGTCCTGATCGAATTGGGCCTCGTGCTCTTCCTTCTGACGATCCTGATCAACGGATTTGCCCGAATCCTCATCGTTATGACCGCCGGAAGGGGGAATCGCATCCATGACTCTCCGTTACCTGCGGCGTAAGATTTTGAACGTTCTCATGTTCGCTATCACGGCGGCATGCGCCACTGTCACCATATCGGTGCTCTTCTTCATCCTGGGCTATCTCGTCTGGCACGGTGCGACGGCTTTGAACTGGGACTTCTTCACGCAGTTGCCCAAGCCCGTGGGCGAAGCCGGAGGCGGCATGGCCAACGCCATTGTGGGAAGCGGGAAGATACTTCTGCTCGCCACCCTGATCGGAGTTCCCATCGGTTTTGTGGCGGGGGTCTACTTGTCCGAATACGGCGGAAAGACGTTCTCGTTCATCATCCGTTACGTCACGGACCTGCTGAACGGCGTTCCCTCCATCGTGATCGGCATCTTTGCTTATGCCCTCCTCGTCATGCCGATGAAGCGTTTCTCGATTCTGGCCGGGGCTCTTGCCCTCAGCATCATGGTGATCCCGATCACGGTGCGAAGTACGGAACAGTTCCTGCGCGCCGTGCCGCACAGCCTTCGCGAAGGGGCTCTCGCGTTGGGTGCGTCAAAGTGGTGGACCATCACAACCGTAGTGATTCCCGCCGGGATTCGCGGTGTCCTGACGGGAACAATTCTCGGTGTGGCTCGCATTGCGGGCGAAACCGCGCCCCTGCTGTTCACCAGTTTCAATAACCGCTACTGGAGCACGTCGTGGGATCAGCCCGCGGCATCTTTGCCCGTAATGATCTTTACTTACGCCATTTCCCCATACGAAGATTGGCACCGGCAGGCATGGGCAGCCGGCCTCGTACTTCTGGGCCTCGTCCTGATAGCCAACGTAGCAGCCCGGCTGATTCTCTCCCCGAGATCGGTGAGGAGCGCATGAACATGACAACGTACAAGGACCGCCCGATCGAGCCGGAGCG
>JBDKSR010000729.1:0-9655 GCA_039680545.1 Bryobacteraceae bacterium
TTCGCCGGGAAAGGGCTCCCCAAGCCGGTTCGCGAGAATTCCAATCAGTACGACGACCCAGCCAGCGACGAATCCGCTTGCGATAGCGGAAGTCAGGCTGACGGTGGCACTTTCAGTATCCAGATCACGCATCCCGGGCCTCCCATGCGGGGCCACACCAGAACCTCGTGCCGCCAGTATACAGCCGGTTGCGGGGAAATAGAATCGGGGAAGTGAAGCGGAGTCAAGGAAGGGGAACTGGCGCGCCCGGAAGGACTCGAACCCCCGGCCCGGCGGTTCGAAGCTCCACAGGTTGCTCTCTGTAGCATGATGTGGGCTAGTGTGGCGTATGACTTAGCGCGGGGTACTTTCCATTGCGTACTGGGTAAGGTAATAGTCTCCATTGATGTGGCTCCCAGAAGTTTGTAGCTCTCGTTGCATCTGGGCTATTCATGCGCGAGCGCGGTCCACGGTGACTTCTGCAGGACTATAATGCTCTAGACTCAAATCCTATACGGGCGTGGAAGAGAATATGTCGCGATTAAGTGCATTCCGCCAGTGGGCCCCTCCTTTTGCTGCTTTCGTGGGCGGTCTCTCTGTGTTGTTCCTGGGCAGTGTGATGCTTTTCTCCTTGTCTCTAGTGAGATTTGATGGACGGTCGATTGCCTGGGAGTTCTTTCGCGATATAGGCATCGCGCTCAGCGTCGCTGGCGTAATGGCCTGCCTATTCGAGGTCTACCACCACATGACCAGCGAACGGCGAACGATGCGTGACGTCATCGATACGGTCATGGGCGACAAGGTCACACCCGAAGTCTGGGCTGAGGTCAAAGAGCTGATGGAGCGTCGCAACATTATTCGCAAAAATGTCGAGATTCGCCTCAGCTTGGCAAGCGACCGGCGCTTGACGGGAAACCAAGCGTGCCTGACGGTTGAACACGACTATGACATGCACGGTCTTACCTGCGATCACGCGGAAGTCAGGATAGAACATCACCTGGATTATCAACTGCGGGACGAAGCTCTCAATTTGCCGCGATTCGAATATGTGGAAATCAATCCCCCGGGCCCCAGCCTGTATCGTGTGTGCGGCGAAGAGTTCAGAGAGAGATACCCAGATGGGAAGTTCTGCTACAGCGTAACCGTTGAACCGCGCGATGGCAGACCGGTACACGTTCACTCCAAACGGTCGGAACTAGTGTACATTCCGGGATCCTACAACCTATACAGCCCAGAATTCAGCAAGGGTCTCCGGGTCTTCTCGGAGTGTCCGGCTGACGTTGACGTTGAGGTTTGGGTGCGGCCTCTCGGCGAAGGTAGTGATATCAAGCGCGGCACGAATACGTGGACATGCGACCAGCTGCTTCTGCCTGGTCAGGGAGTCGAGATCAAGTTCTTGCGTAAGTCTGTTGCTTAGCCGCGGGTTGTAGGATTATGCGGAACCCAATCCTATGCACGAGAGCCTAACGCCAAAGAAGACTGAACGCACGCTCAAGTGTGTCCGCCGGCTAACCTGCATCCGCTCGAACCGCTCCCACTCCTCTCCGAGCATCAACATCGCGTAGAACTCATTGGCCGGGATTTCGTCGAGAGGGACCTGGACTCCCAGCTCTAGCGCCACACGGAGACCGATGGCGCACCCGGCCGTTCCGACGCGCTTCGGAAGGTCCGGCTGCGGAGACATTATTAGCTCACAATCAAGGTTCCGGCATGTAGGGTAGTGGCTGCCGTTGACCCGTTCTTGGATAGGATAGATCCAGTTTGCCTTTAGACTTGTGCTTGAGAAACAATTCTACAGGTGCGTTGCCTCGAGGAGGCTCGGAGCGAACGCAGGTCCAGGCAAATCAGTAACAGCCACGAAGGAATGAGGAAGGCCCAAATGATTTCCAGAAGACATCTCGGAAAAGCCATGTTCGGCGCGACGCTTGCGGCGACTCAGACCACTTCCGTTGCCAGAGCGTTTGGCGCTCCCTCCCAAAAGTCCAAGACAGGCATCAGACTAGCCACGTATTCAGTCGGCGGCAGAGAGAGAATCGCCCTGGTTACCGGCGACGGATTGATTGATCTCCCGGCCCACCTTCCGAAGCTGCCACGCGACATGGTCGGGCTCATGAGCATGTGGAGTCAGGTTCGTCCGACGTTGGAAAAGCTCGCTTCCACGGCCAACGCCGATCACCGTCTCTCGGACGTACATCTGCTGGCACCCGTGCCCAGGCCGCGAAAGATTATGGCAATGGGTCTCAACTATCGAGATCACATTGAAGAATCCGGCCTGTCCGTACCCAAGCAACAGACTTGGTTCTCCAAGGCGGTGACTGCCATCAACGGTCCGTTCGACCCGATCGAACTGCCGCGGGTTTCTGAGCAACTCGACTACGAGGCCGAACTTGTCGTGATCATCGGCAAACGTTGCAGACACGTCCTCAAGGAGCGGGCCAGGCAAGTGATATTCGGCTACTGCGCGGGCAATGACGTCAGCGTCCGCGATTGGCAATTCCACTCTACGCAGTGGACGATTGGAAAGTCGTTCGATACTCATGCGCCGATCGGGCCCTGGATCGTCACTGCCGACGAGGTCTTCGATCCTCACTCGCTTGCGATTCGCTCGCTGGTAAATGGGGAGGTGCGGCAGAATTCGAACACTCGTCACCTCATCTTCAATGTCTACGATCTGGTCGCGCATCTGAGCCAGGCAATGACGCTGGAACCCGGCGACGTCATCTTCACTGGGACACCAGGAGGAGTTGGGGCGGCGAGAAAACCTCCAGCCTGGCTAAAGGCCGGCGATATCGTTCGCGTGGAGATCGACGGAATCGGGGCCATTGAGTCGAAGGTGAAGCCTGAATAGACAACACGGCCCGCCCACTGACTCGAATTCAAGTGGCCTCTTCCGCCCGTAGGAGCGCAAACTCCTCCCCTACCCGATCGATGACGCCAGCTTCGGACGTTCCGTGCGTGGCCGAAAACCAGTAATGCCCTGGATTCAGCGGTCTCCGATCTCGGGTCAGCGGATCTCCGTGGACGGTGTTGCGCATGTTAGAGAGTGATGCCCAGGCTCGAATTCATCCTTGCTTTGCAGTCCGCCGTCCGTGTCTTCATCCATAACCCGAGTGACCTGGTAATCGAGCTTCTTGCCCTACGTCAGCAAGCCGCTGTCCTCACGCGCAAACGGTCACGTCCGCGGGTGAATCAGTTGGACAGATTGTTCCGGGCGACCCTGCGCGGCGTCTGGCCACGGTGAGCCGAAGTGCTTGTGGTTGCGAGACCGGGGACCGGTGAACGTCCCCGGCGTGGATCACGGCGATCGCTGGCAATCTATTCTCCTTGTGATTTGCGAGAGGCGCCGTCGCGCGGTCTGTCCGGCTCTTGCAACAACAGACTTGATGTTGTATACGTCTCTAAGAGAAGGAATAAAAACGGGAAACTGCACCTCATGACTCGTAAGGGAGCCTCAGTTTTTGATGCCAACTCCTTCCTCGCAACTGTCGGCGCGGGAAGGACGATTGCGAAGTTTCGCAAGAGCAAGATCGTGTTTTCGCAGGGAGATCCCGCGAATGCTGTCTTCTACATTCAGAAGGGCAAGATCAAACTCTCGGTCTTGTCCAAGAACGGCAAGGAGGCAGTCGTCGGCATATTGGGGGCTGGGGACTTCTTGGGGGAAGGATGCCTGACCTCACAACTGGTGCGTATGGCCACGGCTACTGCTCTCACGGACTGCCTGATCGCGCGGTTGGAGAAGGCAGCCATTGTGAACGTGCTGCGGGATGAGGCGGAGTTCTCGTCGTTGTTTATCTCTCATCTACTGGCCCGCAACGTCCGCATTGAAGAGGATCTGGTGGATCAGCTCTTCAATTCGAGCGAGAAGCGGCTGGCGCGCGTGCTCCTGTTGCTGGCGAACTTCGGCAAAGAGGGTGTGCCGCAGGAGGTGATCCCCAACATCAGTCAGGCGACGCTTGCGGAAATGGTCGGGACAACCCGATCGAGGGTCAGCTCTTTCATGAACAAGTTCCGGAGGCTGGGGTTCATCAAGTACAACGATCGGCTGGAAGTGCACAGTTCTCTGTTGAACGTCATCCTGCGCGATTGAGTCCTCAATCCAGGCGGTGGCGGTCCATCGTGATCCCACCTGCATTTAATCCGTCCAGTGTTCCGTTTTGAACATTCTTGGCAGCGGCAAGCCAGTATACTCAAGAGCAGTTAGCGTTGATGCGCCGCGGCTTTATCAAACCAATCCTGGGGAGAGCTGATTGAGGGTCTGCTGGGCGACCTCAGTCATTTCTCCCCCGTGCGGTCCCAGGGAAGTATGGGGGCGCAACCGCAATTAAGCATCCACAAGGGCTTCTTCGATAAGGCTTCTGCGATGCCTGTGGAGCGGCCGTCGATGTTGGGCTTCTCGTGAATTAGCTCGCAACTCCTGTCCAGCTCAGTTTCCGGCCACGGCCACAGCGTTCGGAAATGATTCCAGGGTGCAGCTTTGCAGCGATCTTTAGAATGGGATGGGTAGGGGCTATTGAGGCTTGGGGACACGATAATGTCTAAAGGACTTGGCGATCTACGCGGATTCAAGAGACTTCTCGACCGCAAAGAGGCTGAACTGGTTCAGGGGTTGCGAAGACGGGGCGACATCGCGATCGAACAAAGTCCAGATCAGATTGATGAGCTTCAGCAATCAGCCACTTTGGAACTGGCGGTTCAGAACCTGAGTCGCGGGCACTCCCTACTGCGGGACGTGAGAGCCGCGTTACAGCGGATTCAGGACGGCAGCTTTGGGGCCTGCCTCCAATGTCAACGGGCGATCAACTCAAAACGACTTGCAGCAGTGCCATGGGCGCCGCTTTGTATCGAGTGCCAGGAAGCTGCCGACGACGTGGACGAGTCTTCGGGTTCTCCACTGCCGATCGGGAGGGACCAGGCGGATGGCCCGCAGGATGACCTCCGAGTCGTCCACCGAGATAGAGTTGCTGCTTAGCGGCACCCCAAACAGCCTAACCGTGTCTTGCCGGTGAATCAGGGTGATCACTCGGCAGTTGCAGTGCTGCTGAAATCGGTCCATGATCGCAACGCGGGCCGACTCTGCCCGGCCTGGCCCGAAGTATTGGCCGATCACAAATCAGGCTGCCATGGTCCGGAGCAGAATCTCTATCGTTGTCCAAATGGGGTAGGTTTGGGAAGTCCTTGAGTCCTCCATGCGTTACTTCCTGCCACGGTTGGCGGACTCCATTACCACCGTTTGTGCTTGGCAAGCTGGAGGTTGGAAGGGATTCGCGAGAATCCGTAGCCGATGCGAAAGCCAAGGGGCTTCGGTCCGGAGGTCGCGTAAGCCTTTCTTAAATCCGGCTGCTCCAGCCAGCGGAAGCTGCCGTAAGGGCGTTCATAGTTCCCGTATAGTTGAACCTGCCAACGGGCGGTATCGAAGTAGTGATAAGGGATGCCCGAGTCATCCTGCAGGATTGCGCTGCTGCCCTTCAGAACCTGCTCCCGGATGATCGAGAACGCCGGTTCGTGCGGCATGTAGGAGGTTGCTTTGAAGAATGTAACCATTCCCTTCAGGCCTCCCAGAAACGCCAGAAACGGCTTGTTCTTTCGAAGCCACTCGTCGGACAGGTTGACTGAGAAGTAGAAGAGCTTGTGCACGGACTGGTCCGCATCGGCGCGGAAGTCGATCTCGATCCCTTTATTCCCGATCCTGCCCGGCGCCTTGTGGTCAGCGGCGCGCTCAACGACGTGCCCATCGGCGTCCAACCGCACGTAACGGTGGCCGAGGATCGTGTGGTGGGTCCGCGCGAGCAGAAGGAGAATGGGCGAGAGTAGTCCGTCAGTTACCTGGCCCCGGAATTCGCGGTCCATCTCGCGGGTTATGAAGAAACTGCGCTCCATCTCGGAAGCAACCGAGTCGCGCACCTCCGCCAGATATTTGGACAACTCTTCCCTGGCTATGTGCTTCGGTGTGGGCAGAGTGCCCGCAGGCTCCAGACCGACCATCACATACACCGGGTTGTGGGGAAAGAAGACGGTCGCCATCAGTGCATCCGGCCCGCTGAAGGGGTAAAAGAGGAGGGAGTTCTCAATGGGCGCACCGCTCAGTTCCCGCTTCTGGAATTCGCGCATGGCCGGAATCCATTCGTCCTCCACTCTCTTCCAAATCGAACTTAATTCCCGGCGATGTAAATCCCAGGCCTCCTGGCTCTCCAGGTTCTTAAACGGGTCACTGTCGTCATTTACCGGCAGACCGGAGAGGAATCGGCCCACGTTATCGGCGGCGCCGCTGCGAGGCACCGGCTCGGAAAACCTCGGCGGGGGCGAAGCTTGCCGGGCGCTGCTGGAGGAGCGCGCACACGAAAAGAGAACCGCTATTACGAAGAGCGCGAGGAGGGGCCTCAGTGGCCACGGAAGCACGGTTGCCTTCTTCCTGCCTTTGTGGCTCAAAGTAAGCACGGTGTCCATTGTAGCGAGAACGCTGTCTGTCACAGCACCGCTTTGCTCCTCGCGGCACAATTGCGTCGCGCCTGCTATCGCCTCCCGGCTGGTACCATTCACGCAACTGTCCCGAATAGGGCACCAACGCCAGCGGTCAGCGCCATGGCCAATGCGCCCCAAAACAGCACGCGTATTGCGCCTACCGCCACTCTAGCGCCGCCCGCTTGTGCCGCCACGCCCCCCAGAAGTGCGAGGGAAACCAGTGAAGTCATAGAGACCAGAGGCATCAGAACCGTCTCGGGAACGATGGCGGTGACCAGGAGAGGCAGGGCCGCTCCAAGAGCGAAGCTGCCGGCTGACGCCAACGCAGCCTGAATCGGTCGCGCACTGAAAGTCTCGGAGATGCCGAGTTCGTCGCGGGCATGCGCGCCGATCGCGTCATGAGCCATCAGTTGCCTGGCTACCTGCTCCGCAAGGGATGGATCAAGTCCGCGAGCGACGTAGATCGCCTCCAGTTCCTTGTGCTCGCTCTCGATGTCTGCTTCGAGTTCCTCGCGCTCACGCACGAGTTCAGCGCGTTCGGTGTCTGCCTGTGAGTGGACAGATACGTACTCACCGGCAGCCATCGACATAGCCCCGGCGACCAGTCCCGCGATCCCCGCGACCAATACACTGCTATGCGTCGAATGCGCGGCTGCGACACCAAGCACCAAACTCGCTGTTGAGACTATGCCGTCGTTCGCGCCCAGTACCGCCGCGCGCAGCCAACCGATGCGTTCTGTAACGTGAAGTTCCCTGTGGTGTATATACATTCTTGACCGTCCTCAATTCGGGAAATGCAGACTGCTAAATACCCATCGGCCGGATAGCGCCGGGCTTCGTATGCCCAGCGAGTGGGCATAGCGGACACAACCTGACAACCCGCACGGGGGATTCCCTGTCGTCTTTCAATCCGGGTCCTCCGTATAGGGAGCGCGACTGACGTGTTTCCAGCGTAGCCCCGCGAGTTCGGAGTTTCAATCCATGTTCCCAATGTGGGGAGCGACTTGACCCGAACGAGTCTGAGGCACAGACCTCCCGATGAACCCGAATGTTCAGGCAATCCTGGAAATGCGTCTCTCGCGGCCCGAGAGCGGGGAATGGGTGTCTCCAGCCAAGGCGATGAGCGGGCATATCGAGCCTACGGCTTGAGAAACTTCAATAACTACCGCTTGAGGGTTAAAATTATGTGTTCGTGAATTCAGTCGGGAGCGGACTTGCCCCCATTAATGGCGTAGAGCCGGTGGAACGTGTTCGGAAGGCTAACTGATTGAAAAGAATGGCGCGCCCGGAGGGACTCGAACCCCCGGCCTACTGGTTCGAAGTTATAGGGATCGGCGTACGCATTCGTCCAGATCTATATAAATCAGCAACTTGAGCATCGGCATGTGTCCATGTTTCGCTCGTTTTTTCACGTTTGTCCACTCTGGTTGCTGTCACGGTTGCTGTCAATATCCCAATGATTAGGCTGGATGTCTTCCGGCGCTCAATCTTCTTCTTCGTCCGCGTCTATGTGCTCGTCGGTCCACTCCTGGACATACTCGTCCAGTTCGTCGTAGTCGATGCTTCCGGCAAGGTACTTCTTTTCGATCAGCGGGCGAAGCTCTTCAGCGAGGTCACGACAGGTTTCCGACTCTTCGCTGAACGAGTCCCATTTGTAGTCAGTCGTCAGGTAGTGGGAGAGAATCTGAACGGCCTTTGCTGCGATAGCGGAGGCTTCCCGTTTTCGGGTCGCAGCCCGCAGACGCGATTCAACGGCCCGTTCGAAGGGCCTGAGAGCCTCTTCCTTGGCCTTGTCGATATCGGCCGAGCTTGCACCCACAGGAAGACGACTCAACGCAGCTAGAACCGCTTTGGTGACCTCCGCGCGCTCTTCGTCCGTCGCATCGTACAGCCGCCAGTATCGGAGTGTCACGACCACCTCCGCGAGCCGCTGTGCGTGTCTGCATTCCTGGACCGTGGCGCTCGCCGCTTCCTTGGCGACTCTGTTAAGGGTGGCCTGGTCTCTTGGCCCCTCATGTGAGCGCAGAGCCGCGTCCGCAAGCTTCCGGGCCTTGGCTTCCCAGTCTTTACGCGATGCGCAATACGGCAGTTCCCGGATGGCGTCTTCGATAGATTTCTGAACTCGCTTGCCATCAAAGTACGGTTCCAGCGCCGTGTCTACTGTGGAGGTGACAACTTTCTGAACGACACTCTGGGAGTTATCCGGCCCCAGCGTCCGGAGCACGTTCCTGAGCTTCTCGTGGGCCTGCACTTTCAATGCGGGCGGGCAATCATAGGGCAACGTAGCGAGCGCGTTTTCGATCGTGCGCTCTTCCCACTGTTCCCTTGCCGTTGCTGCTTCGGCCTCCGCCTGGCGCTGCGCTGCTTCGCGTTGTTCGGCCTGGCGGCGGTTCTCACGTGCCTGGAAGGCGTCTTCGACCTCCGCCTCCTCGAGCTCGAGCTTGCGGCGCTGAAGCCGATGCGCCGCGATTGACACCCCATCACGTTCGAGGCGGACCTCCTCCGACTCCTCAGGATCAGGCGAAGCCTGGGCGGGTGGAGCCGCTTCCTTGCCGGCGTCCGGATCCGGCGTGGCCCGCGGTACCGGTGGCAGACCTTCTTTCTCCAGTCTGGTGACCTCCTCCACGGGAATGCGCCACTGGCCGGAGTCATCAAGCTCAGTCTCGACCAGTCCGGCCTTGCAGAGGGCGCGTAGACGATACGTGCTCGTCTCAAGCATCTTGGCAGCCGGTCCGATTCGATACGTTGGGGTAGTCATCGGGCCTTCTTTCGTTAAAAATTCGTGCACGGATCGTCAAAATTTCGTGAATTCGTGAACAAAACGTGCTGCTGGGGTGGTCTGTGCCACCCCAGCAACCGGGACGTCAGGCTTCTTCTTCGTCGTCTTCGTCCTCGCTGTCGTCGTCCTCGTCGTCGCTCTGCTCTTCTTCATCGAGCACTTCGGCGATCGAGTCCAACTTCTCCTGAAGCTCTTGGTTCTCGGATTCGAGTTCTTCAATCCGGTCCTTAAGCTCATCGCGGGTCGGTGTGGTGCTGCGGGTGGCGCGTGCCATTTGGCGGGTCTCCTTTCTCGGGTTTGTGACGATCTCTATTCGCTTGCGCTCGGCGTACTCTTGCGGGGACTCCGCTTCGATTTCGTCTGCGCGTTCATCATCCCCGAGTACATCCCTTACGAAGCGAACCGCCTTCTCTTTCGTTCGTTCGACTTGTTCCAGCG
>JBDKSR010000730.1:0-4882 GCA_039680545.1 Bryobacteraceae bacterium
CGGGCTTGGCCAACCTGTGGGATAGGCAGACGATCTTCCAGGCTGTTTACAAGGATTCGCCGAGCACGGTTAACGCAGAAGGAACCACCCCGCAGACATCCTTCCAGGAAGACGGCAGGACTGCAACACTGCCTGTGTTCGCGGACACGGTCCGCACACTCGACCAGGTGGTTGACGTCGACTACTACATCCCTGGCTGCGCTCCCACGTCCAAGATGTTGATGGACGCCGTGGAGGCGCTGCTCGCGGGCAAGTTGCCGCCGAAAGGCAGCGTACTGGCCCCCGACAAGGCTTTGTGCGACGAATGTCAGCGCCGGGATTCGAAGCCCGAGAAGCTCGCCATTGCGGAGTTCAAGCGGCCGCACGAGATTCTTGCGGATCCGGAAAAGTGCTTGCTGGCGCAGGGGCTGCTCTGTCTTGGCCCGGCCACTCGCGGCGGGTGCGGAGCGCTCTGCCCGGCCGGAAATATGCCTTGCACGGGCTGCTACGGTCCAACCAGTCGCGTCCGGGATTACGGAGCCAAGGCGCTCACTTCGCTTGCTTCCATTGTCGATGCGAGCGATGACGAAACGATCCAGAAGGTTCTGGCGGGGATCCCCGACCCCATCGGTACGCTGTATCGCTACAGCCTGCCGGCATCGTTACTGAAGCGGAAAGTAATGGAGGCAAAGTCTAATGTCGACTGAAACGGTCTCGACACGCCGAGTTACCATCGATCCAATCACACGTCTCGAAGGCCACGGAAAGATCGACATCTTCCTGGATGACGCGGGGCAGGTCGAACGCGCCTATTTCCAGGTTCCCGAGCTGCGTGGTTTCGAGAAGTTCGCGGAAGGCCGGCCGGCAGAGGACATGCCTCAGATCACGAGCCGCATCTGCGGAGTTTGTCCCTCGGCCCATCATATGGCCGCCACCAAGGCGCTTGACGATCTGTATCAGGTCGAGCCGCCTCCGGCTGGACGGAAGATCCGCGAACTGTACTACAACACCTTCATGACCGAGGATCATGCGCTTCATTTCTACTTCCTCGGTGGTCCTGATTTCGTCGTGGGGCCGAAGGCTCCCGCAGCCGAACGCAACGTCCTCGGCGTCGTCGCCAAGGTCGGTGTCGAAACCGGCAAGAAGGTCATACAGATGCGCCGCCGTCTGCGGGAGTTGATGACTCTCATCGGCGGAAAGGCTGTTCACCCTGTTCTCGGTCTTCCGGGTGGAGTCGCCAAGGCGGTCACGAAAGACGCCCAGGCCCAGTTCAAGCAAGTGGCCGGTGAAGCGGTCGATTTCGCGCGGTTCACGCTGGACCTCTTCGCTCAGGTCGTCCTCAAGAACTCCGACTACGTCAACCTGATCCTCTCGGACACATACACCCATCGCACCAACTACATGGGAATGGTGGACGATCAAAACCGGTTGAACTTCTACGACGGCAAGTTGCGCGTCGTCTCGCCGGAAGGCAACGAAGTTCTGAAGTTCCCGAACCGGCAGTACCTCGACCACATAGCCGAGCACGTCGAGCCGTGGAGCTACATGAAGTTCACCTATCTGAAGAGCATCGGGTGGAAGGGCTTCACGGAAGGCGCCGAGAGCGGTATTTACAGCGTGGCGCCCCTTGCCAGGTTGAATGCTTCTGACGCTCTGCCAACCCCGCTCGCTCAGGAAGCAGCCAAGCAGTACTTCTCGACTCTCGGGGGCAAGCCGGTCCATCACACGCTCGCTTTACATTGGGCGCGTCTCATTGAGATGCTGTGCGCCGCCGAGCGGATGAAGGAACTGGCCGAAGATCCCGAGATCACGAACTCCAACATCCGCACGGTGCCCACCGCCACTCCGAAGGAAGGCGTCGGAGTCGTGGAAGCGCCGCGCGGCACGTTGATCCATCACTATCAGACCGACGAGAAGGGCTTGATTCGCAAGGCAAACCTCATCGTGGCCACGCAGCACAACGCGGCGCGGATGGCGATGAGCGTGGAAAAGGCAGCCAAGGGCCTCGTTTCCCGCAATGACATCTCCGACGGTGTTCTGAACATGGTCGAGATGGCGTTCCGGGCGTATGACCCGTGTCTCGGCTGCGCCACCCATTCCCTGCCCGGCAGCATGCCCCTGTTCGTTCGCGTTTGCGACTCCCAGGGTCAAACCCAGACTACGCTTCGCCGCGACAGCGACGGCAGCGTACACAGGGGTTAAGCAGGACCTATGGCCGGCAAGGCACCGCTCGGTTTGCGAGTCCTCTGCCTCGGCAACGAGATGCTCGGCGACGACGCTTTTGCGTTTCGCGTCGCCGAGCGTCTTCGCCAGTCGCCGGCCGGGGAAATCGAAGTCGTTACCTCCTCCGCCTCAGGCTTCTATCTGCTGGATGATCTCAGCGGCTGCCGCGAGATGATTGTTGTCGACGTTCTCGAAACCGGAAAGGCAGCGCCGGGGACGATCTCGGAATTCCGCGAGCAGGACATCTCACCCATTCCAGGCGCATTTCCGCACGGAATCGGCCTGTTCCAGGTGTTGGAACTGGGCCGGGCGCTTGGCATGCCCGTCCCCTCCGACGTAACTTTCCTTACGGTCGAACCGTTCGACTGCCTGACGGTGGGCGGCACGATGCACGAGGCCGTCTCGCAAGCGGTCGATCAGGTGGTTCGCCGCGTGCGGGAACTGGCAGGGCGGCACGCTTCCGCCTGATGCGGCCTACGGAAGAGCCTCCAGAAACCGGTCGATATCATCCGGACTAACGTAGAAGTGCGGCGATACGCGGATCCATCCCTGCCGCGGAGCGCAGACAATGTTCTTGGATCTGAGTTCCTTGACTAGGGCTCGGCTGTCCAGGTCCTCTCTGCGGAACGACACAATTCCCGCCCCGCTCGACGCCGATCTCCGTCCAAGCACTTGGTAACCTTTTTGCCCCACGCCATGCGCAATTTGGTCCCCAAGCATCTGCACAGCCAGGCCGATCTTCGGAACTCCCACCGAGAGCAAAAACTCGATAGCCGCCCGAAGTCCGAAGCAGCCGACCGTGTTGAGGGTGCCACACTCGTACCGGCCCGCATCCGGCCGCAGGGTCATGTCCCGGGAGGCGTAATCATCGAAGTGTGCAAAGTTCGTCCAGCCCACGACCGGAGGCTCAATCTGTTCCTGTAAATTCTTATGTACGTACAAGATGCCGCATCCTTCAGGGCCCAGGAGCCACTTGTGCCCATCTGCCGCCAGAGCATGGATACGGGCGCTGCGCACGTCCACCGGGAACGCGCCGAGCCCCTGAATGGCGTCAACAAAGAAAAGGCAATTCCGGAGGTTGCAGATCTCCCCGAGCGCCTCCAGATTCGTGCGATACCCGCTCAGATACTGCACGAAGCTCACGGCCAGCAGCCGCGCTCCGCGGCACGCCTTCTCGACCCGGTCCAGCGAATCGAACACCGAGAGGCATTCCACATGCACACCACGCGCCTCTAACCGCTTCCAGGGGAAGTAGTTGGCGGGGAATTCCTCCTGGAATAGAACGACCTTGTCGCCGGCTTTCCATTTAAGCCCCATCGCCACCGTCGCGACCCCTTCCGACGTGTTCTTGACGATCGCGATCTCGCTATTGCTCGCACCAATTAATCGCCCGGCTGCCGAACGCAGCCCCTCGTACGCAGCCAGCCAGGTGTCATAGTGATTCGACCCGTAGTGCAGAACGTCACTGGCCAGTGAGCAAATCGCGTCCGCGGCCGGCTTGCAGAGGGGTGCCACGCCCGCGTGGTTCAGGTAGATCAGATTCTCTGTAACTGGAAATGCTTCTCGATAGCGTTGCCACAAAGGCAACTCGGCGGTTTCCGCCGTTTCCTTGTAACCCATCAAGACAACTATACGTTAAATCAAAGTGAGAGACCGCAAGTGCGGGGCTGCCCGGGTACTATAATGGGCGTAGAACGTCTGGGACCAAGGAGGAGCGTGATGAAGTTTACCATCAAGACCGCAGCCGCTGTCTTTCTGGCAGTGTGTCTGTTTGTTCCCTCCGTTGCGGAAGCTAAGGACAAGAAGAAAGACCCTGACGAGATCGGCAGCCGGGATGTCGGTAAGGGTGTTAACTTCTACTCTCTCGAAAAGGAAATCGCCCTGGGAAAGCAGCTCGCGCAGGAAGTCGAGCAGCAGGCGAAGATCGTGGACGATCCGGTCATCGCGGAATATGTAAACCGGCTGGGGCAGAACCTGGTGCGCAACTCCGACGCGAAAGTCCCGTTCACCATTAAGGTCATCGACAGTGAAGAAGTCAACGCATTCGCCCTTCCTGGCGGATTCTTCTTTGTCAACACAGGGCTGATCCTGAAGGCCGACAACGAAGCCGAGTTGGCGGGCGTGATGGCGCACGAGATTGCTCACGTGGCGGCGAGGCATGGAACGCGGCAGGCGTCCCGCGGCCAGATCATGAATCTCGCTTCGATTCCGCTCATCTTCATGGGCGGTTGGACGGGGTACGCCATCCGGCAGGGTGCGGGACTTGCCATCCCGATGACTTATCTCACCTTCACGCGTGGCTTTGAGCGCGAAGCCGACCTGCTCGGGCTCCAATACATGTACAAGACCGGCTACGATCCGACTGCGTTCATCGACTTCTTCGAGAAAATCCAGTCCCTCGAAAAGAAGAAGCCCGGAACGATGTCGAAGGTATTTTCGACGCATCC
Organism: Bryobacteraceae bacterium; assembly: GCA_039680545.1. Lineage (GTDB taxonomy): Bacteria > Acidobacteriota > Terriglobia > Bryobacterales > Bryobacteraceae > JAEHDI01. The sequence goes on from JBDKSR010000730.1 coordinate 4,650, forward strand.
TCCGACCGATGACCGGATTGAGACATCCCAGAAGAACATTCAGGAGCTTCTGAAAGCCAAGCCGGAATACGTCGTTAGCACCTCCGAATTCAACGATGTAACGGCCCGGCTGAACGCGTTCCACAATCGTCGCAAGGCCGACACCACCGACCCCAACCGGCCTACGCTCCGGCGCGCCCCCGGCGACCGCACCACGCCGGTCGAGGACGAAAAGACGACCGACAAGGATAAGA
>JBDKSR010000731.1:0-13144 GCA_039680545.1 Bryobacteraceae bacterium
AGACGATACGCCCTGCCTTTCAGCTTGAACACAGCGTAACCGGGACTGGTGTGCTCTTCCGTATCGCCTAAAACATTCGGGATGGAAACCCGTTTCGGCGGATTATACGGCACGAACCGGGCGACGACGCGATAAGCCTCATTGACGGGATACCAGTTGAGACCCGTGAATTTACGCCGGAACTCGCTGTTTTTGTCCCGCAAGCGGATGCCAAACCGCTTGCCGCGTTCGATGACCGACATCGACAGGTTTCCGAACGAGATGATCTGCGGGCTCCCCGACGTGTCGGGCTTCATCTCAATCGTCGTGACGTGTTTTCCATCCGACGTCACTGCAACGCCGCGTTCGGCAACAAAGATTGTCTTCCCACCGTCGAAACGAAAGGTTCCGATTCGCGCCGGACACGACCCGCTGGGCAGGACGATCGAGTTTCCTGTGCCCGAGCCAGCGGTATTGTCTCCCTGCTGCAACCAGAACAGCCCCGCAACTGTAAGCCAGCCGTTATCCGCCTTCAGCCGCTCTTCCCTTTGGTTGCGCCATTTGTTGATTGCGGCAGTGTATGCCGGGTCGCCGGCAGCAAGAAGCGGGGAAATCAGCGACAAAAACAGGCCCACAGTGGTGAACCATCGATGCAACCTTCTGTCGGAACGCATGGCTATCTCACCGTCCCCGCGATGGAGCGGAATTGGCTTTTGGGGGCTCAGGAGCCGGAGCAGGGGGCGCCGGGCGCTCGTCACCGTGGTTCAGGCCGAGGAGTTTTCGCAGTTCGGAATCCACCTTCTGGCGGATATCGGGATTGTCTTTGAGAAATTGCCGCGCGTTCTCGCGTCCTTGGCCGATGCGCTCGCCCTTGTAACTAAACCAGGAGCCGCTCTTTTCGACTACATTCTGCGCCACGCCGAGGTCGAGCAAATCGCCCTCCCGGGAGATGCCTTCGCCATACATGATGTCGAACTCAGCCTCACGGAACGGGGGCGCCAGTTTGTTCTTGACGATCTTGACTCGCGTGCGATTGCCGGAGATCGTATCGCCGTCTTTGATGGCGGCGATCCGGCGTATATCGGCGCGGATGCTGGCATAAAACTTGAGAGCGCGGCCGCCGGTCGTGGTCTCAGGATTGCCGAACATCACGCCGATCTTCTCACGGATCTGGTTGATAAAGATCAGGCAGGTGTTCGATTTCGAAACCACGCCTGTGAGCTTGCGAAGCGCCTGCGACATCAGCCGCGCCTGCAATCCCATCTGCGCATCGCCCATTTCTCCATCAAGTTCGGCCTTCGGCACCAGGGCAGCCACTGAGTCGACGACCAGCACGTCGATGGAGCCGGACGTGATGAGAGCACTGGTGATTTCGAGAGCCTGCTCAGCGTAATCAGGCTGGGAAACAAGCAGGTTATCGACATCCACTCCGAGTTTGCGGGCGTAGATCGGGTCGAGCGCGTGCTCGACGTCGATAAACGCCGCCATTCCGCCCGCCTTCTGTGCTTCCGCGATGACCTGGAGAGCGAGCGTCGTCTTGCCCGACGACTCGGGGCCAAAAATCTCGCAGATCCTGCCTCGCGGGAATCCACCCACGCCGAGGGCCACATCGACCGAAATCGAACCGGTCGAGATGGTCGCCACGCGAACGATCGCCTCCTTTGAGCCGAGACGGAGGATAGAGCCTTTCCCAAACTGTTTTTCGATTTGGCTCATAGCGAGCCCCAACATTCGCGACCGTTCTTTTTCGTCCATTGTCAGTGAACCCCCAGGCGGGATAGTAGGCTGAAAGGCGATTATACAATACCGCCTGCGAAGCAAACCGGACCCGCGCCGCAAAACATCCGTTACATGCGGGGAGCGTAATAGCCTTTGCGCGCGCGGATCACGAGACCCTTTCGCGACTTAGAGGAGACCTCGATCGTCTGATAGGAACCGTCCGTCTTCATCGGCTCGGGCCGGTACAGGACGTTGTATTGATGCCGAAGCTCGTTCGCAATATTCTCAAACGATTGCGCCAGGTCTTCCACTTTGAACGGGAAAAAAGTGACTCCGCCGGTCTCAGAGGAGAGGTACTTCAGGATCTTGTCCCCGTCCGATTCGATGCGGGTGATATTGGTTGAGATCGTGTAAATCACGCAATCGGCCTTGTGGGCCATTTCGAGCGCCTGATCCCGGCTATAGCGGCTCTGGTTGTCCTCACCATCGCTCAGCACCACAATGGCGCGGCGGAATTTGTGCCGCGGTTGATCCTGCAGTAGTTTGTCGCGGCTGGCGTAAAAAATCGCGTCGAACAACGACGTACCACCGCCGGGGCGAAGGTCGCGGATCGACTTCTCCAGGAAGGTAAGGTCGCCGCTGAGGTCGGCCTGCAACTCGGTGGAGGTATCGAAAGAAATAATGGCCGCTTTATCCTGTTCCGGCCGGATCACACTCTTGATAAACTCGATGGCCGCTTCCTGAATGAACCGGAACCGGTCACGGATACTGTTGCTTGTGTCGATCAGGATTGCCAGGCGCAGTGGCAGGTTCGACTCCCTGGCGAATTCGAGGATCGTCTGCGGATGCTTCCCCTCGCGGATGACAAAATCCTCTTTGTCGAGATCGGTAACGAATCGCCCTTTTCGATCCGTGACCGTGAACAACACGTTCACACGGGTCACGTCGAGGGTGATTCGAGATCCCTCGTCGAGCAGGATATCGTTTTGTTGCCGCTTCGTTTGCCCTAGCGCAGGCGTGGCGATCAAGCAAGCGAACACGAAAAGCGCGGCATACTGCCTCATTGAACAGCCTCCGGTCTGATTATATGAGCCCACCTAGCCACGTCTCAAGCTCAGGCGGCAGGGGGGATTCCAGTGTGATCGGCTCTCCGGTGACGGGCTGCGCGAATCGGACCCGCCAGGCATGAAGGAAAAAACGCTCCAGTTGCGGCATGCCTTCCACCTTTGCCGGAGCCCCGTAGAGTCTGTCTCCGGCCACCGGATGGCCGATGCTCGCAAGATGAGCGCGAATCTGGTGCGTCCGGCCGGTACCGATCCTCACCTCGAGCAGCGTGAAAGCCCGGAAGCGCTTCAATACCCGGTATTCCGTCAGCGCCGTTCGCCCATAGCCGAGCCGTGCTGTCATCCGGATGCGCCGCACCGGATCACGCGCGATGGGCTTGTCCAGCCGGCCCCGTTCTGCCTTCACAACACCATGCACAAGGGCGATATACGTCTTCTCCACCTCGCGGTGTGCGAACTGCTCGGCGAGGTGGCGATGGGCGGTATCGTTCCGCGCCACCAGGATTACTCCGCTCGTAAAGCGGTCGAGCCGGTGTACGATGCCGGGCCGCAGAGCATCGCCTGCACTTGAGAGTTTTCCGAAACGGTGGAGGAGCGCGTTGACCAGAGTGCCCGAACGGCACCCGGCCCCGGCGTGAACAACCATGCCCGCGGGCTTGTCCACCGCGATGACGTCGCCGTCCTCGTAGAGTATTTTCAGTGGGATCGCTTCCGGTTCGGCTCGCAGGGGCGGCGGCTCGGCAGGCTCGACTTCGATTCGTTCTCCCCCACGCAGACAGTAGGACGGTTTCTGAGACCGCCCGTCCACGCTCACACGTCCACCCCGAATCCATTCCTGCAGGCGTGTGCGGCTGTACGAGGCAAACTGTTCCTGCAGAAAATGGTCCAGGCGCTTCCCGCTGTCCGATGCTTTCGCCGAAAGAGTCAACACGTACCTGTGACGGCTAATCCACTTGCTTCGAACACTGCGCGATGTCGCGTAATGTGTCGTAAAACTCCGGGAAGGAGACTGACGCGGCTTCGGCACCCTCGATCGTGCATTCGCCATCCGCGCGCAAGGCGGCAACCGCGCACGCCATGGCGATGCGATGGTCCCCGAATGAGTCGAATGTCGCGGCATGGAACTGCTGGCGGCCTGGCACTTTGAGGCTGTCCGCGGAAACCTCCACCGAGACGCCCGCCCGCTGCAGGTTCTCGGCGACCGTGGCGATACGATCCGTCTCTTTGACGCGCAGTTCCGCGGCGTCCCGAACAGTCAGGCCCTCTTCGCTCGCGGCTCCCAACACACAAAGCACTGGAATCTCATCAATCAGCGCGGCCGTCAGTTCCTTTTCGATCACCCCACCACGGACCGGAGCCGACTCGACAAGGATGTCCCCCACCAGTTCACCCGCCGCCTGACTCAGATCCAGCACGCGGATCTTCGCTCCCATCGAGATGAGAAAGTCGAGCAGCGCCGAGCGTGTCGGGTTCAGCCCTACGCTCTTGATAACGAGTCTCGATCCGGGAACAAGCAGCGCCGCCACAAGGAAAAAGGCCGCCGAAGAGAGATCGCTTGGGACGGTGAGCTCCCGGCCAGTCAGCTTGGGCCGACCGCCGAGCGAGATGACGCGACGGGCCACCTCGACATCCGCGCCGAATTCCCGCAGAGCGATTTCAGTATGATCGCGAGTCCGTACGGGCTCCCGCACGATGGTTGTCCCGTCCGCATAGATTCCCGCGAAAAGGACGCAGCTCTTCACTTGCGCACTCGGCACTGGAAGGGTGTAATCGATGGCCCTCAGGTGGCCGCCGCGGATTTCGAGCGGTGGAAACCGTCGCTCACGGGCTTGAATCGAGGCGCCCATTTCAACGAGCGGCCGCATAACGCGGTCCATCGGACGCCGCGACAGCGATTCGTCCCCGCCGATGCGGGCTGGGAACGTCTGCCCGGCTAGAATGCCCGAGAGCATCCTGATCGTCGAGCCGGAATTGCCTGCGTCAAGCACCCCTGCACATTCCGAAAGACCGTCCAGCCCTCGCCCTTCGATACGTACGCCGGAGCCGTCACGTTCGACTGCAACGCCCAGCCCGCCAATGCAGGCAAGCGTCGAGCCGCAGTCGGCCCCGCTCGCGTAGTTATGGATCCTGGTGGTGCCTTCGGCGATTGCGCCGAGCATCGCGTACCGGTGAGAGATGGACTTGTCGCCCGGCAGTTGCACCATGCCTGACAGCGCCCGGGCTGGGACGATTCGCTCGCTCATGGAGATCCCTCATTGTAACCGGGCACACTTCAGGCCCGGCAACGGGAGTGAACTACTGGATGTAGTGTATGTTCTTGTCCTGGAATCGAAGGCCCCCGGACCTCGACCTGCACGATGACAGAGCCACTCTCACTGCTCGAACCGGGTCCACTGTCTCGAAGCGGATGCGGCCCTCCGCCCCCGGCTCAAGCACTTCCTCTTCAACCGGGCCGTCTTTGCGGGCCATGACCTGGCCGTCCGCATCAAGAAACTCAAACTCAACCACGATCTCTTCGGCTATCCGTTCGCCTATATTTTTCACGTGCCCCTCGATGACCACCAGTTTCGAGGCCCGATGCACGTTCAGCTCAATTACTTCAATCTCGGCAGGACGCGGTTTGGGTTTGCGCTTCCTCTCCGCCGCGCATAACAATGTGTTGAGAATGAGAAAGGCAATCGCGAGGCGTTTCATTAGAGCCTAGTCTATCAGGAGGATTCCGAATGATCAGCCGAAGAACGTGGATGTTGAGTGTAGCCGCTGCCAAGGCGTCGCAGGCTGCCCAGCCAGCCCGCCCGCCGCATATCGTGATATCGAGTGGAAACGGATTGCGGGCTTGCACACGGGCCGGAGAACTCCTCCGCGCCGGTGCTGACACGCTGGATGCGGTTATCGGCGGCGTCAACATCGTTGAGGACGATCCCGAAGACAACTCCGTGGGTTACGGCGGACTGCCCAACGAGGACGGGATCGTAGAACTGGACGCGAGCGTCATGCACGGCCCGACCGGCCGCTGCGGCTCCGTCGCCTCCATACGCAACATCAAGAACCCGTCGAAGGTCGCCAAGCTTGTGATGGAGCAAACCGACCACATCATGCTGGTGGGCGAGGGAGCGCTGCGATTTGCCAAAGCATTCGGCTTCCCTGAAGAGAACCTCTTGACAGAGAAATCCCGGTTGGCCTGGCTTGTTTGGAAACAATCCCTCCGCGATTCGAAGGGCCACAGCAATTGGACAGACGGCCTGGACGCACCCCCGGCAAAGCCTCCTGCGAAGCCGGCTGCGAGCCTTCTCCGCCAGTTTCCGGACGTCGATGAAGCGACTCTGGCCTGGGCGTATAAGGTTGCCGTACATCCTCCGACCGGTACGATCAACTGCCTCGCCCTGAACGAGAAAGGCGAAATGTCCGGGGTCACGACAACCAGCGGACTCGCGTGGAAGATCCCCGGGCGGGTTGGGGATTCGCCGATCATCGGCGCGGGCGTGTTCGTCGACCAGGAAGTCGGCGCGGCCGGTTCAACCGGAAGAGGCGAAGAGAATATTCGCATCGCCGGCGCCCATACGATCGTCGAGAACATGCGGCACGGCATGACGCCGCGGGAGGCCTGCCTTGATGCGCTGAAGCGCATCGCCCGGAACTACGGGGAAGACTGCAATCGGCTCTCGAAGTTCGACATCCGTTTCTACGCGCTGCGAAAGGACGGGCAATACGCCGGCGGCGCACTCTGGGGCGGGCCGGATCCCGGACCCCAGTTTTCAGTCAATGACGGCGGCGAAAGCCGGCTGGAAAAGTGTGTCTATCTGATTGAGAAGAGGTAGCTGGCTGGTTCGCTATTGTGCCAGGAAATCCCGGAGAGTGATCGCTACCAGAGCGAGCGTCAACCCGATCAGGATCACGACGGACGTCCACGAGATCAGGTTGTATGTTCTGGAGTTGATCCACTCTCCCATCAACTGCCGCTTATTCACGAGCAGAATCATGAAGATAAGCACGAAGGGCAAGAGAACTCCGTTAACCACCTGGGAGAACAGAATCATCTTGACCAGCGGGAAATGCGGCAGCAGCACCACTCCGGCGCCAAACGCAACCAGTAACGTATAAAGCCAGTAGAAAATCGGGGCCTCGCGGAATCGCTGGTTCACCCCGGACTCGAAGCCCAGTCCCTCGCACACCGTATAGGCCGTTGAAAGTGGCAGAATGCACGCCGCGAACAGGGAAGCGTTGAACAGCCCCGCGCAGAACAACAGATACGCATAATTCCCGAATGGCTTCAGACCGAGTGCCGCGTCGGCAGCGTCCTTGATGTCGCGCGGCGAAGCCGTCCAAATCGACCCGGCGCACGCCACGATGATAAAGAACGCGATGACAGCCATCGCGACGCATCCGACGATCACCTCAATCCGGGACTCGCTGTACTCCTTCGCCGTCACTCCCTTTTCGACGACCGCCGCCTGCAGGTAGAACTGCATCCATGGCGCGATGGAAGTACCTACCAAACCGATGACGATGGTGATGTACGCCGTGTCGAACATCATCACGGGCCGGACGCTATAGATAGCCGCCTGTGTCCAGTTCGGTTCGACAAGGATGCCCGAAATGATGTAGGAGACGTACAACACGCAGGCGAACAGGAACACCTTCTCGACGCTGCGGTAGGTCCCCTTGACGACCAGCAGCCATACGGCTGCAGCCCCAATTGGAACGGAAATGTAGCGGCTAATGTGGAACAGTTCGAGCGAGCTGGCGATACCGGCGAAGTTCGCGATGATGTTCGTGAGGTTGGTCAGCAACAACAGCGCCATCATGAGGAAGGTCACCCGCAGGCCGAACTCCTCGCGGATCAGGTCGGATAGGCCCTTGCCGGTCACCGCCCCCATGCGCGAACACATTTCCTGCGTTACGACCAGAAGCACGGTGATCGGGATCAGCGTCCAGAGTGGGAGGTATCCGAACTTAGCCCCAGCCTGCGAGTAGGTATAAATACCGCCGGCGTCGTTGTCCACCATAGCGGTGACGAAACCGGGACCGATCACAGAAAAAAACACCGCAATGTGGTAGCGAAACCGTTTTAACATGCCATCCGCCGCTCATTTCTGCCGCAAAACCGTAATGATGTCGTCTGCCGTAATCACGCCTGCCAGTTTGCCGTCCTCGCCGACCACGGGCAGCGTCAGCAGGTTGTACTTGTCGAACAACTCCGTGACACGGTCCTGATTCTCCTCGACCGTAACCTGAATCAGCGTGTCCGCCTTCAGTTCCTTCAGCTGTGCCGAGGAAGGCGATATAAACAGGCGCGCCAGCGGGATTGCGCCCACGAGTTGCTCTTCCTGGTTAATCAGGAACAACGTATTCAACGTTTCGAGGAGTTCTTCGTTTTTCTTTAGAGCCTCGATTCCGTCGGCGACCGTCGCGTCTTCGTTCAGCGCAACATACTCCGTGTTCATCATGCCGCCGGCGGTATCTTCCTCGAACTCCAGCAGTTCCTGCACCTCTTCCTTGGGCTCCGTTTCCATCTCGTCGAGGATTTCCTCGGAGGTCTCCCGTTCAAGCTCGGCCAGCACGTCGGCAGCCTGGTCCGGGGACATCTCCTCGACAATCTCCGCCGCCTTCTCGGTATCGAGTGACTCGAGGATGCTTGCCTGCATCTTCGGGTCGACTTCGGAGAGCGCCTCGGCAGCCACTTCGCTGTCGATTGCGGTGAAGATGGCCTCGCGGTCCTCGGGGCTCAATTCTTCCATGATGTCGGCCAGGTCGGCGGGATGCATTTCCTCGAGCATCTGGTGCGTGATGTTGAGGCGTAACCGCCGCTGCGGGTCCGATTCGACGATGTTGCAGAACTCCCAGCGTATGGAATTGGGTGGAATGGGCCTCTGTAGCCTCCGCACAAGGCGACGCGGCAACACCCCCTGCGCAAGCCTTCGGAAGATACTTCGGAGCCCGATGTCGACCTCCGACACATATAGTACGTCGTGCTCGTCCTGGCTTCTGACCTCAAATGTGATGTCGGTCACCCGGACCACCTTGCGGCCTGACACGTCAATGATCTGCTGATCGAGGAGGTCCCGAACCAAGCGGAGCATGTACTCATCGGGATGGTAAGGCGTGAAAAGCTCGTCCCGGAGGTAGATGCCGTCCATGGAGATGGACCGGACCTGGTCGTGCCGGACGGTGAGCCACGCCCACCCGCCACCGATCAGAAAGCGGTCCACTCTCGCGGAATCAATCAACGGGACCAGAGCCGCATCCTTGACGCGGCCGATCCGCCGGCGCTTCAGGTCGTAGACCTTGAGCCCGGTTAACTCCGTGAGATAAAGGAGGTTACCCGCCATCGAAAAACGTCCGCCTCGCCGGCGCGCTGCGAGCGCTCCACGGGCGTTTTCCGTATAAAAGGCCGACTGTGGTGCGCTCTACATCAGTTTCAGTTGCTGTTCTCTACTATGCCGCAACCCGACCGAACCCCGCAATATGAAATCAGCCGGGCGGCTCGGATTGTTCAGACCCCGGCCTAACTCAACCGTTGTCGGAGCAGTTCGTTGACGGCCGCAGGATTGGCCTGGCCCCGCGTCGCCTTCATCACCTGCCCCACGAGGAACCCGAGTACAGCGGTCTTACCGCCCTTGTATTGCTCGACCTGCTTGGGATTCGCCGCAATCACACCGTCAACGAGCTTTTCGAGCGTTCCCGCGTCACTGATCTGCCGCAAACCCTCGCGCTCGATGATCGGCCGGGGAGCCTCGCCGCTCGCAAACATCTTCGCGAAGATTTCCTTCGCCAGCTTGCCGGAGATCTCGCCACTTCCGATGAACGCAATCAGCTCTCCGAGGTGCGCTGCGCTCACGGGGGAATCCGCGATTTCCTTGCCCTCAGTCTTGAGAGCGCCCATCAGATCTCCCATGACCCAATTGGCAGCGGATCGCGCGTCTCCAGAGCTTTTCACGACGCCTTCGAAGTAGTCGCTGATTTCCCGCGTCTGCGTGAGCACTTGTGCGTCGTACTCGCGCAACCCGTACTCGCCGATGAGCCGCGCCCGCCGCTTGGCAGGCAACTCCGGCATCTCCACTTCGATGCGGGCCCGCCATTCTTCGCTCACGCGAAGGGGCACAAGGTCCGGCTCGGGAAAATACCGGTAGTCGTGAGCATGCTCCTTGCTCCGCATGGTCGCGGTTTCGCCCGTGTCGGGGTCGTAGAGCCGCGTCTCCTGCTCCACCTTCCCCCCGCGTTCGAGAATTGCGATTTGTCGCGCGATCTCGTAGTCGAGCGCCATCTTCAAGAACCGGAAGGAGTTAAGGTTCTTAACTTCCGCCTTCGTGCCGAGCTTCTCCGCGCCTTTCAGCCGAACCGAAACGTTAGCGTCGCATCGCAGATGACCCTTCTCCATGTCGCAGGTGGACACCTCGACGTACTGCATCATCTGTTTGAGCTCGGTGAGATAGGCATACGCCTCGTCTGAACTGCGCATATCGGGTTCGCTGACAATCTCGATCAGCGGCGTCCCGCAGCGGTTCAGATCGACGTAGGAGTACCGGTCGGAATCGCGAAATCCTTCGTGAATACTCTTGCCGGCGTCGTCCTCAATGTGAACACGGGTCACGCCAACGCGCTTAGGCTCGCCATCAACCTCAATGTCCACCCAGCCGAACTCCGCGAGCGGCTTGTCGTATTGCGAAATCTGGTAACCCTTCGGCAGGTCCGGGTAAAAGTAGTTCTTACGGGCAAGCTGGGACTCTCTGCGAAGCGTGCAATTCAGAGCGAGCCCCGCCTTGACAGCCATCTCGACGGCCTGCCGGTTCAGCACTGGCAGTGCGCCTGGCAGTCCGAGGCAGACCGGACAAACATTCGTATTGGGTGGCTCGCCGAAGCTTGTCGGACAGCCGCAGTAGATCTTGGTTCGGGTCGCCAGTTGGACGTGCACTTCAAGGCCGATTACGGCTTCGTATTTCGCCATCACGTCCGGCGCCACGACGCCCGCGGTTGTGGAGGACATTTCCTCATTATAGGGCGCGCTGTGCACCTGGCACCGTTCCGCGCCCGTAGTAGAATCGGTACGCCATGGCAAACATGACTCGCCGCGAGTTCGCCGCCTGTGCCGCCGCGCCGTTTGTCCCCGGCCCGGCTCGCCTCCAGCAACGGCCCAACGTAGTGATGTTCATGACGGACGACCACGGAGCCTGGGCCACAGGCTCCTATGGCTGCCCGGAAATCGACACAGCCAACATCGACCGCCTGGCCTCTGGCGGAGCCCGGTTTACGCGAGCGTTCGCCTGCACGCCGGTCTGCTCGCCCAGCCGCATGACCTGGATAACGGGCCGTATTCCTTCGATCCATCACGTTCAGGACTGGTTGCGTCCTGTCGACAGCTATGGTCCGAGGACGCACCACTGGCTTGAAGGCCACCCCACTTACACGGAGGTTCTCGCCCGGAACGGCTATCAGCTCGGAATGTGCGGCAAGTGGCACATGGGGGACGACGAACATGCCCAGGCCGGCTTCACCTATTGGGCAACGGTGCCCGGTGGAGGAGGTACATACAGGGATCCCGAGTTCGTAAAAAACGGAACGCGTGCCGTTATTCCGGGGTTCAAAACCGATATTGTGGCCGACTGCGCCCTGGACTTTCTAGGAACGGTTCGGAAGGATCCGTTCTTCCTCATGGTGCCGTTTTATGCGCCGCACACCCCGTTCGATTACCAGCCCGAGGAGTACCGCAAGCCGTACCTTAATTCGCGCTTCTCCTGTTACCCCGTGCCGCCCATGCATCCCTGGCAGAACCCCGATTTGAAACGGTTCCACGGAAACCGGGCCGCCATGCTGGCTTATTCTGCGTTGGTCACGGGTGTCGATCGCAACATCGGACGAATCCTGAAGAAGATCGAGGAGATGGGAGTCCGGGAAGACACGCTAATCATCTTTACCGCTGACCAGGGCTACTGCTGCGGTCAACACGGCGTTTGGGGCAAAGGCAACGGGACAATTCCTTTCAATATGTATGAAACGTCTCTGCGCGTCCCCCTCATCTGGAATCATCCGCAGCGCATCCGCCCCGGCCAGGTTCTCACCCCAATGGTTTCGTCCTACGACTTCTTTCCGACCATCCTCGATTACCTCGGATTGCAGGCGAATCCGGACCCGAAACGTGTCGGGCACAGCTACGCCGGCTTCCTCCGCGGCCGGAAGCCACGTTGGCATAACCGCCTTTATTTTGAATATGCTAACGTGCGCGCCATCCGTACAGAAAACATTAAATATGTTCAACGTACAAAGGAGTGGCCGGAAGAGTTGTACGATCTCGAAGCGGACCCGGGAGAGACTCGAAACTTGATCGCCGACCCCGGTTACCACAGCCAGTTGAATGCCCTGCATGCCGATCTTGCCAAATGGTTCGACAGTGCAGGCGCCCCGCCGATCGAGGATTGGCTCGCCACAACCCCCCAAGAACTTACTGTTTATAGCCGTTAGAATAGTTTCTTATGGCTAAAGAATATCCTCTGATTCCTAGGCGTGTGCCGAAGGTGGAAACCCGGTATCGCCGTATCGTCACTGAAATCCCGGCTCCCGGTTCGCTGGATACGCTTGAGCGTTTACACAAGTACGAGCCAATCGCCATGCGTGGACAGCCGCCGATCGTGTGGGATCATGCCGACGGATTTCAGGTGTACGACGCCTGGGGCAACTGCTGGATCGACTGGTCGTCCGGTGTGCTGATTACCAACGCGGGACACGGTAATCAAGCAATTGTTGACGCTATCGTCAAACAAGCCACGAAGAAGCTGCTTACAACGTACTGTTTCCCGACAGAGACCCGGGCGCAGTTGGTCGAGAAGTTGGCCAGTCTGCTTCCCGAGCCGCTGAAGAAGGTCTTCCTGCTGACGACTGGTTCGGAAGCCGTCGAGTGTGCCATAAAAATCTGCCGTACGCACGGTGTCAAGGTGGGCGGCCGTTCCAAGAACGTGATCGTTTCCTTCGATAAAGCGTTTCACGGCCGGACGCTCGGCTCCCAGCAGGCGGGCGGCATCCCCGGGCTCAAGGACTGGATCATCAACCTGGATCCAGGTTTCATCCAGGTTCAGTTCCCGGATGGGTTCCGCAACGAGGATATCTCGTTCGGTCATTTCGAGGAGTCGATCGCGCAGGCCGGCATGAAGCCCGAGAACATCGCCGGCGTCATCCTCGAGACTTATCAGGGTGGCAGTGCGTCGTTCGCTCCGCCGGAATACATGCAGGCCATGCGTAAGTGGTGCGACCGTTACAACGTGATCCTCGTCTGCGACGAAGTGCAGGCCGGTTTCGGACGTACAGGCACGATGTGGGGATTCGAACATTACGGAATCATTCCAGACGTCACGACGTTCGGAAAGGGTATCAGCGGCTCGCTGCCTCTCTCG